>WBXD01000008.1 GCA_008932935.1 Verrucomicrobiota bacterium | reverse complement strand
TCGCGCCAGTACCAGAGGGCACGCAAGCAGGCGAGAGTGCGGGGATCGAACTTACCGGAGCCTTGAATGCGCCAGACGTCCTCGCGCCCCTCCTCGCGTTCCAGCACCTTTTTGCGGGCGGCCTGGCAACTTTGTTCAAACCACTCGTAGCGGCCTTTGGCGCGGAGATCGGCGACGATTTTGTCGCCCATTGGCAGCAGGTAACGCACATCGTTCAAGGCGTAATCGACCATTTTTGGCGTCAGCGGGCGCTTCCCCCAATCGGCCTTTTGGTAGGCTTTGGCCAATTCAATGCCGAAATAGTGCAGCACCAAGTCGCCCAAGCCGAAGCGGCGCACGCCCAACAAGCGGGCCCCGATCTGGGTGTCATAGACGGTGGCCGGCAAGCTGCCAAACTCGCGCTTGAGCATGGTCATGTCGTAGTCGGCGCCGTGCATCCACACCACCGCCCGCTCGAGAAACTGCCCCAGCGCGGAAAGATCGTCGATGGCCAGCGGATCAATGAGCAGGCAATCCTCGCCTGCGGCAAATTGCACCAAGCACAGCGACTCGCGGTGGCGATGCAGGCTGTCCGCTTCGGTATCTATCGCGCAAATCGGCGCGGTATCGCCGAAGCGGCTGGCGGCGAGGTAACTTACCAGCGCCTCCGGAGTGTCGATTAAGGTCAATGGCATGAACTGTCCAAGGTGGCCGGTTGGCAATTGCTCAGCCACAACGCCCCACTAGTGTCCGGCCAGCGCCCGCGACCTGCGGTATCATTGCGCTGCGGGTTGATTGGCGGGGGTCGTGTCCACTATCTTAGTCCGCAGGAAGCCAGTGCCATTCAACTGCGAGGAGCGGCTTTGCAGCTTGATTTCACTGTTGGTGTCGATGACCTGCCAATCCGGATCGTTGGCCTCGATGCTGCGCCACGTCTGCATGTCGCTGCTGAACTCGTATGTATAGGAGACGGTGGCCGACACCACCGCCTTGGTCATTGACGTTTCCCAGTGACCTGTAGCAGGGGTGGTGGTGGACGTGGACGCGGTTGAGGCGGTGGTGGAAGTGGAGCGTGTGGCGCGGCTTTGAATAAAGGCGATATGGGCCGCAGCGGGATGGGAATTGGGGTTGGTAGGGTCGGTTCCCAGCAGGAATTCCTGCTGATTGGTGTACCCGTCATGATCGGGGTCGGCCGTCGGCAGCCTGGCGGCAGCGGTGAGGCCGTAGGCGTTGCGGAAGGCCCAGGTAGCCCAGCCGGCGTATGTATTATTCACATAGCGCACTGGCAACTGGTAATAGCGCTCCGAAACATCGTAGGAGGCCTTACTGTCATCGCTGGGGGCAGCGCGCACTAGATCCAGTTTGAGGATGCATTCCGAAATTGGCAATAATTGGAAGGTGGGTGCTGCGGGATTTGGCAACGCGGTGATATTTGGCGGGAAAGTGTAACTCGTGATAGTGGGGCTGGGCAGCGGAAAAGGGCTTTGATCTAGCGGGAACAGGAGGTTGGGGGGGAGCGTTGGATCTGTGGGATTGACAGGATCCTTATTGGCATTGCCGGGCGCGCCCAGGGTGAGACCCAAGTCCACGATAGATATATCCAGTTCATCCACCGCTGGGAAGACGAGATTACCAGTATTGCCCTCCCACTCCAAGGTGTTGATCATTCTGGGGTCGATTTCCACAAAGCCATCGGCGGCCCAGACCAGGGGTTTGCCGTTCAATTTAGTGAAGCGGAAGCCGAAGTAGCTGTTACTTGACGTGATGGTGCCCTGATTACTCCAGCCCTCGGGAATGGGTAGGTGAGTCGCTGTAATGCTCACGGGAATCGTCGCGTCCGACACAAATGGGAAATGGAAAATGTAATCTCCTGGAACAATCTGGGACTTCATGTCAGCGCCTGCCGCCGGGCCATTTTTGTATTTCACCGTGTTGGCCGTGTCGTATCGGAGAGGTCCGTAGCGGTATTGCGCCACCTCGAAAGGTTGGCTCGGTAACAAGTACGATTCATCGACAAACTCGCCCATCGGACGGAGGAGTGTGCTAGGCGGCGCAGCGTAAAACGACGTGTACGCCTGCTGGAACGCCGCGATGCGCCCCATCGTATTTGGCTTTATAGGTTGCACTTCCCAGTAACGAGGTAGACCCAAGCCGAAGCGTTGCGAGCCTGGGTGGAACTCGCTTACGGGGAAATAGGCGTTGGCGCCATAGATGCAAGGGCCCGGACGCTTATCTCCGGTAAGGCTATCGGGAGGGAACGCATTGACAGGGCCCAGACCGTCTGGGGGGGTGGCTGGGGGGGCTGTACTGCCGATGGGCTTGGTATTTATAGGGAGCAGGGGCGTCGTTATGATCTTAGTTGGATTGCGCCGTGGATCATAAAGAGCATAATCATAAAAATTCCACCTGCAGGTGGTGAGTACTGGGATGTTTTCTTGCAACAGCACGCCAAACTCGCCCACGCCACGGAAATCCATTTGCGTCAGGCTTTGTTGGCGGTAAGTCGCGTCAGTCCACAAGTACAAACGCGACTGGCCGAAGCCAATTGACGAAGTGGCGAGCATTGCCAACGCGACGAATGGGATGATTGGGCGGCGATTCACGGGCAGAATCTGGTAGGGTGGGCACGAGCGTGCAAGGGAAATGTCGTATTGCGCGAAAAAACCTGGTGTTTTCAGTGGCAATCAGTCCCCTCAGTGGTAAAAAATCGTCGCCGCACCCCTTTCCATTGTCCTTTTTAGCACCAGAACCCGGCGGGCGGGTGTGGAACGTTGAGTAACGGCCAAAAGCTTACCGCAGAGGCGCGAAGGTCGCTAAGGGACGCGGAGCAAGACCGGATATTTCTCGATAACCCATTCTCCTTTGCGCTCCTTTGCGGCCTTTGCGCCTCTGCGGTAAATCTTAAAGTTACTCGGGAGGATAATCCCTGGCTTGACGCGCCCGGCCGCGGTGGTTCAGGCCACCTGGAAGTTGGCGGCCTGGGCTGGGGTGAGCTCGCGGCATTGCCATGGCAGGCCGTGGACTTGGAGGTCGGCCATGAAGGCATCGGGATCGAGTTGCTCGATGTTCCAGACGCCGGGCTGGCGCCAGCCGCCCGCCAGTATTTGCTTGGCGCCGAGCATGGCCGGCACCCCGGTGGTGTAGGAAATCGCCTGCGAGCCCACTTCGGCGAAACACGCCTCGTGGTCGCAAATGTTGTAGATGTAAACCGCCTTGGGCTGGCCATCCTTGAGACCGGTGATGACGTTGCCGATACAGGTTTTGCCTTTGGTGGATTGGCCGAGCTCGCCCGGATCAGGCAGCAGCGCTTTGAGAAATTGCAGCGGCACGATTTCATGGCCTTGAAACATGACTGGGTCGATGCGCGTCATGCCGACGTTTTGGAGCACCTCGAGATGTTTTAAGTAATTGGGTGAGAACGACATCCAGAATTGAGCGCGGCGCAGGGTCGGGATGTGTTTGACCAGCGATTCGAGCTCCTCGTGGTACATCCGGTAAATCTCGTAGCTGCCAACCTCCTCCGGGCAGGTGAACGCTTGGTGGCACGACATCGCGGCGCTTTCCACGAACGCCCCGTCCTCAAAATGCCGGCACGGCGCGGTGACCTCGCGGATGTTGATCTCCGGATTGAAGTTCGTCGCAAACGCCTTGCCGTGGTTGCCGCCGTTCACGTCGATGATGTCGAGGGTGTGGATTTCATCAAACTGGTGCTTGAGCGCCCAAGCCGTGAATACGTTCGTCACTCCCGGGTCAAACCCAGACCCCAGCACCGCGCACAACCCGGCCTGCACAAACCGATCCTGGTAGTCCCATTGCCAGCTATACTCGAATTTCGCCACGTCCTTGGGCTCGTAATTGGCGGTGTCCAAGTAGTCGCAGCCCGCCTCCAGACAGGCGTCCATGAGTGTCAGGTCCTGATAGGGCAGCGCCACGTTGATGAGCAACTTCGCCCCCGTACTCCTAATGAGCGCCGCAGTCTGGCGCACATCGTCCGCATCCACCTGCGCGGTGGCCAACTCGCGGCCGCAGCGTTGTTTCACTTGGGCGGCGATCGCGTCGCACTTCGAGAGCGTGCGCGACGCTAGGGTGATGGGGCCGAATACCTCCGGCAACATGGCGCATTTGTGGGCCACGACACTGCCGACGCCGCCGGCTCCGATCAAAAGGACTGGTTTCATAATGGTTGGGAACGCCCAATCTGCCTCAATGCCACTGCCATGGCAAGATATTTGGCAGCCGTTTGCAGGTCTGCCGCCGGATAACGCGCCGCGCACCAATATCTGCCGCATTGTAGCAGGCACGGCAACGAGCACGTTCCAGACGCTTCGATCAGCGCTTTTCATTGCGTGGCGACTCAGGGAGCCACCATCAGGCCATTGGCCGCGGCAAGACCTCGTTGCCGCAGGTCAAGGGGGACGATTCGTCTCTGCGGCGGCGGGTTCTCATGCTCAAAACAAAATTGCCGACAACTTTGGAGTCGCCCGGTGTTCACTTCCGTGCAAGGTTCACCCGGAACCCAGACCTACCACCTCCATGCAACTGCCTCCTCCATCCCGCAAAGCCCGCCGTAACTCCGGTTTCACCCTGCTTGAAATGGTCATCGTCCTCGGCATCATCGCGATGATCCTCGGCGGGGCCATCTTCGCCATGCGTGGCATCGGCGATTCCGCCAAACTCACCCAAGTCAAAAACGACTGTGCGACCTTGCGCAGCGTGTTGGAGATGTACAAACTCAACGGTGGACAATACCCCACCACCCAACAAGGACTGCGCTCGCTGGTGGAGAAGCCTAACTCCGCACCGATACCGCGCATGTGGAGCAAAGTCGCCGACAAAGTGCCGCTTGACCCGTGGGGCAGCGAGTACCAGTACCGCTTTCCGGGCAAGAAAAACGTGACCGACTTTGAAATCATCAGCCGAGGCAAAGACGGCCAGGAAGGAACAGATGATGACATTAGCAGCCAGGACCTCTACTAAACTCGGCCGGGGCTTCACGCTCATCGAGATCGTCATGGTTCTCGCAATTGCCTCCGTGTTGATCGGTGGTGCCGTGTCGGTCATGGTGTTTTCCTCCGATGAGCGCGACTTGCGCAACGCCTCCGGGGAGGTTGAATTGTTGGCCAGGCGGGCCCGCACGATCTCGATTCTCCAGCAAATCCCTTATGCCCTAGAGTTCCGGCCGGGGGTAGTGCGACTCTTGCCCTTCGCCGAGTCCGGCCAAGAGGAGAAAAAAACCGCCAGCGGCCACACCATTGGCGGCGAGCGGGTGATCATGCCCAGCGCCGGAGTCGCCAGTCCGGTGCATTCCCAATTGAGCCTCGACCCGAAGATGGCGAGTTTTGTGCGCCGCTGGAACACCGAGGGTTGGTTGCCGATGAGTGATCGCGCCGTGCATGTCTGGCGCTTCGATCCCGATGGCCTGTGCGAACCGATAAGCGTGCGCCTCAACCTCGGCCGCAATTACATCGAAGATACCTATCACCCGCTCACCGCCTCCATCGACCTCGACCAAACCATCATGGAAGTCAGATGATGTCTTCGTTCCATTCCGGCCGCAAGGGCCAGCGCGGATTCCTCTTGCTCGAGGTCATTCTGGCGCTGGCTGTGTTCAGTGCTGCCGCCACCGGCTTTGCCGTCGCCATGCACCGGATGGCTGCCGCCGCTGGCTTGGCCCAAAACGAGCTGCGCATCACCCGCATTCTCGATAGTGCGCTGGACGAGACCCTGTCGCTGCCCCAACTCGAAGAAGGCCGCACCAGCAACCCGATCGGTAAGAGCGGCATTGAGATGACCACCGCCATCACCCTCCTCAATAATCTTGAAAACAAAGACGGTGTTAAACTGCAGGAAACGTACCTCATCACCGTGAGCGCCCGCTGGTATGAAACCGGCGTTTGGAAAGAACGCGCCGCAGAAACCTGGCGCTACGGCCGCATGTACCAGCCATGAAGCACCGGGCCAACAATCCGCGGCGAGCAGGCTTCACGTTGCTGGAGCTCGTGATGGCGATGCTGCTGTTTACCATTCTCATTGGGATGGTGTTTGGGATTGCCCGCTCGTCGCTGAGTTTGGGCAACCTGCTGGTCAAATCGCAGAATGAGGAAATGCTGCATCAGGCGTTTTTCGAGTTGCTGGGCAAGCGCTTCTCGGCCTTGCCGGGCAATGCCCGCTTCGATCTGCAGGTGCAGAAAACCAGCGGCCAATACCTCTCCGACCTCACCCTCCAGAACGTCCCTCTCAGCTTCACTTGGGGTGGTCAGCCGCGCATCGCCAAAGCCGTCCAACTCTCCACCGTGCGCCGCCGCAGTGGCTTCTTGTCCATCGTCCTGCGCTATTACGAAAATGAAATCCTCGAGGGCTCCGCATCCCTCGATGGCGCCAAGAGCAACCTCGACAACAAACCCTTCGCCGAAGTTGAACTCGTCAAGGACGTCGCCTTCTTCGAGTGGCGCGTGCTCGATGGCTCCTCCATGGAGTGGCAATACGATTGGGATATCCAGGGCCGCCTGCCGCTCCAACTCGAACTCACCCTCGCCTTCGGTGACAAAGGCGAGGAAATGCGCCATATCTTCTGGATTCCCTCCAAGCAAAATCCCGAAGTCGCCTTGCGCCAAATCATGCAAGGTGGGGGCGCCACTCCCGCTCCCACTCCCATCGCTCCTGGCACCACCACGCCTGGCACCATTACCCTTCCGACCGGCAAACTCCCCGGTGCCGGCAGCATAAAATAATAAGGATGTCCCTTCACCCACCAGAATCCCAGCGCTCTCAAGGTTTCGCCTTGATCGCCGTGCTGTGGCTCATCGCGGTGCTCGGCATGGCCACCATGGTCGCTCTGCGCGTCATCTCCTTCGATATGGAGCTCACCAGCGCCAAAGTCCACGGCTCCCGCGCCCGCAATATCGCCGAAATCGGCATCGCCGTCGGCTCCAATCCCGTCGTCAAACGCGCCGATCCCATCCTCCACCACTTCGATGAGGCCGCCGGCGGCGGCTATGACGTGAAAATCCTCTCCGAAGGCGGCCGCTTCAACATCAATACCATCCTCCTGCACAACGATACCGCCCTGCTGCGCGACCTGTTCATCTCCTGGGGCCTCGAACTCAACACCGCTCAAGCCATCACCGCCTGCCTCGCCGACTGGATCGACGCCGATGACAACGTTTCGCTCAACGGTGCCGAAAAAGATTGGTACGAAAGCCAGGGTCGCATCAACCAGCCCTTCAACCGGCCATTTTACAACATTGATGAAATGCGCCTGGTCCGCGGCATGGAGCTCGTCGAAGCCGTCCGCCCGGATTGGCGCAACTGGTTCACCGTCTGGAGCAGCGGCAGCCTCGACCTCAACGATGCCCCCGCCGAACTCATCGCCGTCGCCGCCGATGTCTCCGTCGAACTGGCAGCCCTCATCCCCAGGTCTGTATGCGGCCAGGACGGCGTGCGCGATACCGAGGACGACGTCCTTTTCACTTCTCCAAAGGACGCGCTTGCTCTTTTGGGCGTCGACATCAATAGTCGCCCTGACTTAGCCCAGCGCTTCACCGTGAACGATACCACCACCCGCATCGAGAGCACCGGTACCGCCGGTTCGGCCAAGCGCCGCATCACGGTTGTCGTGCGCAACCGTACCGGCCAACCCGCGCTTCTCGACCGCTTCGAAGAAATCATCCCGTGAGCAAGCCCACCGATCAAATCCTCCTCGTCCCCGGCGCAACCGGTTGGGAAATCTGGACCAGCCAAGCCGAGGCGGAGTTCACCCTCCATACCGCCTCGCCCAGCGCGCGTGCCAGCGAGTTAATCGGGGTTCCCAGCGGCGACATCCTGATGTTTTTCCCGGTCAAGGCCATCACCGCCATTCCGATGAAGGTCACCAGTGAGGACGACTCGCTGTTTCCAGAACTCGCGGTGATGCATGCCGAGGGCCTCGGCATGCGCCCAGACCCGATGGCCGGCCAACTCACCGACACCTTCGTCATCGCCCGCCAAGGCCACACCACCGCCCTGCTCTCGGTCCACCTGCGGGCCCCCGTCGATGGGGATTTGCCGCTGCGCGGACCCAAGGAATTCGATATCTCGGCCCGCGCCTACCCGATGCCCGGCGATTGTCTGGCGGTGTGGAAGGAATTCGGCCGCTGGGTGTTTTGCCTCTCCCATCAGGGCAAACCCGTCTATTGCCAAGCCACTTCCACCTCGGCGGCCACTCCCGATGACTCCTTGGTCCGCGAAATTCGCCTCGCCATCATCCAGTTGTCGCTCCAAGACATCGACTTGACGCCCTCCCGCGTGCTGCTCTGGACGCATGCCGAGCAGACGTCTCCCGGTGCCTTGGCTGGAGCCTTCAACGTCCCGGTGGACGTCTCGCCCCGCCCCGCCCCCGTCCTCCCCGACCCCCGCAGCAAACTCCTGCCCGCCGACGTGCGCGCCGCCCGCCGCAGCGCACGCCGCCGCCGCAACGTCATCCTCGCCATCGCCGCCGTCGCCCTCGCCTATCTCGGCCTCATCGGCTTTTCCAGCTACCAACTTTGGAAAACCCACACCGACACTGCCCTGCTGCGCAAGCATGCCAAGGCCGCGGCCCCGGATGCCATCGCCTTCACCACCCATCTCGCCAAGTGGGACGAACTCCACCACGCCGTCGATCTCAGCCAGGCCCCAGTCGATATCCTCTACCGCATTTCCCGCTGCATCCCCCCCAACAGCAGCCTCCGCCTGAAAACCGCCGAAGTCACCGCCACCGAAATCTCCCTCACCGGCGAGGCTCAGCAACAGGCCGCCGTCGGTCAGTTCAGTCTCGCCCTGCGCAAGAGCAATGACCTCGTCGGCCTCGTTTGGCAAACGCCCGAAGCCTCCAAAAGCATCCGCGGCTGGGAATTCGTCTACACCGCCGCCCCACCCAAAAATTAACCATGCCTTGTCGGTCCCCGCCGACAAATCCCGCCACCTGCGGCATTACTAGACGAGTTCCCTTGCCATTCCACACCCCCCTGCCTTCCCCTGCCTGTGTCCCCTCGTGAAAAAAAACTCCTCATCTTCTTCGCCGTCGGCGGCTTCGCTATCCTTAATTTGTTAGGTTTCAACTACTTCGTCAAGCTGCAAGCCGACATCGCCGGCAAGCACTTCAAAGCCGTAACCGACCTGAAACACGCCGAAGCCATCCACGCCAGCCGCGAGGAGGTCGAGAGCCAAATGGCATGGCTCGCCCAACATGAGCCCAAACCTAGCGAGAGCCAGCCGGTTCTCACCGCCTTGCTGGAGCTGGCTGAAAAGGACGTGCCCGTCGTCGGCCTCACCTTCAAAACCGAAAAACTTCTTCCCACCGACCAAACCGGCCACTATTTCCACCGCGTCAAAGTCAGTCTCACCGTCGTCGGTCCCGAGCACTCGCTGTACACTTGGTTCGACCATCTCAACTCGCCTGACAACCTCCGCTGCGTGACCTACATCCGCCTCTCGCCTAACAAAGATGACGACACTCTTATCGATTGCACCGCCACGGTCGAACAATGGTTCGTACCCGAGCCATCCGCGTGACATGCCTCACCCATGCCAGACCTGCGCTTCCACCGGAGCGGAAATTGCCGTCGGCAATTTCCGCGGTGTCGTACCGGCCTCTGGCATCCTCGAACCCGCCTGATTTTCCCATGCACTCCATCATCCGTCCCGGTCTGCTGCTGCTGCTCGTCCTCACTGGGTTGCAGGCGGCGGAACTGCCGAAGAAGGCCCCGCTCTCCCGCTACACCGAGTTATGGACCAAATCCCCCTTCACCGCCCCGCCCAAGCCGGTGGAAGACGGCCCGGTGGTCAACCCCTTTGCAGATTGGGCGCTTAAAGGCATCGCTCCCATCGCCGGGGGCTATCTGATCACCCTCATTAATAAGAAAAACCCGGCCGAAGCGGTGCCGCCCATCGATACCGACCAGTCCTCCGAGTACCAAGTATTGCGCATTGAGCGCAACCCTGACAAGCCGCTTGGCACCGTCGTCTATCTGTCCAAGGGGGCCATCACCGGCAGCGTCACTTTCGACGAAAAACTCAGCGCGCCCAAGCCGTCTGTCGCCAAAGCCCCGCCCAAAATGCCGGGCCAACCACAGATGCCCGGCCAAGCGGTCCCTCCTGCAGCTCCACAAGTCCCCGCCCCAGCTGTGCTCCAGCCACGGCCACGCGTCGTCCCACCTCCCACCACCGGCGCTCAACCCGGCGCTCAACCCGGCGGCCGTTCCGGCGGCCGCAATTACCAGCGCCCCTCCGGCCGCTAACCCTCCCGACTCACTTGAAGATTTACCGCAGAGTCGCAAAGGACGCAAAGGGGCGCAAAGTGGAATGGGTTATCCAGAACAATCCTGTCTGATGTCATCTTTTCCGTGTAATCCTCTTCAATCCGTGTAATCCGTGGTTAAAAACCCCCGCTGCAACCAATTTCATTTCGTCACTCCAAATTCCTCCTCCCCCATGCCTGTCCTCCGATTTTTTGCACTCCTGGCTTTGAGCCTTACCTTTGCCGCCGCTCAGGCCCCCACCGCTCCCGGAACCCCTCCGCTCCCAGCACCAGAGGCGCCTGCCCCGACCCCGGAACCGGCCGCGATTCCCGCTCCAGCCGCCGTTCCTGCTCCGGCTGCCGTTCCTGCTCCGGCTGCCGTTCCCGCTCCGGCTGCCATTCCCGCTCCGGCTGCGGTGACGCCCCCTCCCGTCAAAACCTCTCCCGCGATCCCCGCCAGGATTACGCCCGGCGGCCCGGCCAAGACCCCGCTCGGCGGCCCGGCCAAGACCCCGCTCGGTGGCCCGGCCAAGACTGCTGGCGCTGAGCCTGCGGAACCGGCAGGCCCGCTGGTGCCGTCCCGCAAACCCGTGCGCGATGCCAATGTGCCGCTGGGCGCTACCAAAATTATTGAGCCGATCGAACAAGCGTCGCTTAAGGGTTCCGAGTTGGCCGCTCTATACCGCAAGTACACCGGCCGCCGCGTCATCGTCTCCGCCGCCGCCGCCGCCGCCGAGTTCGCCTTCGTCCAGGATGCCAGCGCCGAGGACCCCCTCACGTATGCCCAGGCCGCCGAACTCCTCAAAAAAGCCGCCGGCATCGAAAACTTCGTCTTCATGCCCGATGATAAGGACGCCAATCTGGATTTCCTGACTGTGGCCGCCAGGTTGCCCGGCATCGGCTATGATGTGCTGAACGAAAACGACCCCTTGCCCGATGGCGAGGGCGTCGTTTCCTACGTAATGACCTTCAAGCACATCAAGCCCGAGACCGCTGCCCAAGCATTTACCCAGATTATCGGCACCTTCGGCACTTACGGGTCCATCGCCCCCCTCAATGGCTCGGTGGTCATCACCGAAAATACCTCCCTCATCCGCAGGCTCATCAAACTAAAGGAGGAAATCGACAAACCCGCCGATGTCACCGCCACTCGCTTCATTTCCGTCAAATATGCCGACGTCACCGAGTTAGCTGGCACCCTCAACGATTTGCTCAATACCCAACAACAAGCGCAAAAAAGCGCTGCCGTCCAGCGCGCCGGGGCTCCCGCCGCTCCCGTCGCCGCCGTCGTGCCTGGGGCCCCGCTCCAAAAAACCGCCGCCCTGAGTGCGGGCGCCGCCACTAGCGTCGACACGCCGGTGCAAATCATTCCAGAACCGCGCACCAACCGGATCTTCGCCATGGGCCGCCCGGTCGATCTGCTTTTCGTTGAAGGACTCATCCGCGAGTTCGACATCGAAACGAGCGAAAAAACCTTCCTCCGCCGCAAACTCAAATTCCTCACCGTCTCCGACTTCCTGCCCATCGCCTCCGATGCCCTCAACCGCGCCTTCACCAGCACCGGTGATAGCGGCGGCGCGGGTGGCGCGGGCGGCGCCAGTCGCGGCAGCAATCGCGGCGGCTCCAACACCGGCTCCAACACCGGCAATACCGGCGGTCGCAGCGGCAGCACAGGCGCCATCGGCAACACCGGTCGCACCGCCTCCGCCACCAGCGGTGGCAACTCGTCCTTCGGCGGTGGTTCCGGCGGCGGCACGGGCGGCGGCGGCGCATCTGGCGGCGGCGGTGGTTCCCTCAGCAATCCCAATGCCACCAGCGCCCCGGAATCCCGCCTCGTCGGCCGCACCCTCCTCGTCGCCGATAATATCACCAACTCCATCGTCGTCCAAGGCCCTCCCTCTGGCCTCGAAATCATCGAACGCCTCCTCGATCAGGTCGATGTCAAAGCCGATCAAGTCATGATCTCCACCGTCATCGGTCAGCTCTCCCTCAGCGACAGCAAAGCACTCGGCGTCGACTATCTCTACAGCGATGGCAATTTCGCGACCCGTGGCGGGTCTGGTGGCGGCCCCAATCTGCCGATCCTCCCGATCATCACGCCAGCGACAGGCAACACGCCAGCCATTACCACGCCATTCTCTCCCGGTTCGCTGGCCGCGACTGGCGGTCTACAACTCTATGGCAAGATCGGCAGCAGCCTCAACGTCTTTTTGCAGGCGCTACAATCGACCAATAAATTCACCGTGCTTGCCAGACCCAGCATCTTCACGGCCAACAACCAAAAAGGCACCATTTCAACCGGCGAGCGCATCTCCGTGCCCACCGCCAACAACACCTACGGTGCCCCAGGCGCTAACGGCACCGTCAGCACCCAGTACCAATATCAGGACGTCGTGCTCAAACTCGAAGTGATCCCACTGATCAATTCCGAAAAAGAAATCACCCTGCAAATCGCCCTCATCGACGATGAAGCACAGGTGGATACTTCACCCATTGTTCCTGGCTCAACGCCGAAGCCACCGAATATCACCACCCGTGAAATCCTCACCACCGTCACCGTTCCTAACAACGAAACCATCGTCCTCGGCGGTTTGATCAGCAGTAAAAAAAGAGATAATGTCTCTGGCATCCCGCTCCTCAGCAGCATCCCCTACCTCGGCCGACTCTTCTCCTCTACCACCAAAACTACAGAGAAAGCCGAACTGCTGATCTTTATCCAGCCATCCATCGTCACAGGGCGCGGTACCCTCGATGCCGTCCAGGCTGATATGGACCACCGCTACAAATCCAGCACGGATACCCGCCGCTTTGCCGACGGTGCCGAGGACCTGCCCCCGCCCAACTCGGCCGCGCCGTTCGCTACCAAGCGCTGCCCACCCAAGGCCATTCCCGTAGAGCCCGCTCCTGCTCCCGCTCCTGCTCCTGCTCCCGCAAAAGCCAGCGTCAAAACCGCGGCCAAACCTACCGTCAAAACCGCGCCGCCCCCCGCCAAAACTTCCGCCAAAAAACCCAGCCCGCCCGCCAGCGACTGAGCCGCTGCCGCGGCGCGAGCCTGTGGTAGGCCAAGCTTGGCGCATGTTCATTCGCTGCGCATGGGCACTGCGGCCAGAGGCACGCAGGCACGGCCTGCCGCGAGACGCGGCAGCCATGCCAGGTGGCTGCGGCCTCCGGCCGCAGGCCGTGGGAGCCGCGTCTCGCGGCGCGAGCCTGTGGTAGACCAAGCTTGGCGCATGTTCATTCGCTGCGCATGGGCACTGCGGCCAGAGGCACGCAGGCACGGCCTGCCGCGAGACGCGGCAGCCATGCCAGGTGGCGCGGGCATCCTGCCCGCCGCCTCTCCTTGAAGGTCTGAAAGTCTAAAGTCGAAGAACCGCGAATTCTAAGCTGACTTTAGACTTTAGACTTTAGACTTTAGACTTTAGACTTTGAGAATCTTCCTTCGCCCGCCCGTTTCGTCACCGTCGCCATAATTCTCGGGGCTGGCATGAGCCGCCGACGCCGCACGGGTTTTTTCCGGCTTGTGCTTGCCATGCCTGCCACCGCCAGCTATCAATGGCCGCCGCGCCCACCAGCGCAATGGTCCCGTGGTCCAATGGATAGGACGATGGCCTCCGAAGCCGTAGGTAGTGGTTCGATTCCACTCGGGACCACCAGTCGAAATTGCTTGTTTTCCGCGTTGAACGAGTCGATGACTCTCCGCCGGGAGCGGCGGGGATGCGTCAGACAGTCAGCGCCAGCCCCCCCCACACGCCACGCCTCCCTTATGGAAACACCACCTTTCTCCGAACTCGGCCTTCCCGCATGCCTGCTTGAAGCCATCGAAACCCTGGGCTACGAGCGCCCCTCGCCAATCCAAGCAATGAGCATCCCGACCGCCTTGAAGGGCAGGGATCTGGTCGGCCTGTCTGCAACCGGCTCCGGCAAGACCGCCGCTTTTGCTTTGCCGGCCCTTGCCTTGCTGGAAGTGGAGTCACTCTATCCTCAGGTGCTCATTTTGTGTCCGACGCGCGAACTCGCAGTGCAAGTGTGCGAGGACGTGCATCGCTTGGGTGCGAAACTCATCGGTCTGCACGCCACCCCGGTTTACGGTGGGGCGCCGATGGATCGCCAATTGCGTGCCCTGCGCTCCGGGGCTCAGCTGATTGTGGGGACCCCCGGCCGCCTGTTGGATCATCTGCGGCGCGGTTCCCTTGATGCCTCGCGCGTCAAGCTGGCCATTCTCGATGAGGCCGATCGCATGCTGGACATGGGTTTCCGCGATGAAATGGACGAGTTGTTGGCAGCCCTTCCCACTGAGCATCAGACCTTATTTTTCTCGGCCACCATGAATCCGGGGGTCTCCCGCCTCATCCAGCGCTTCGGTAAAAACCCCGAAATTATCGAGGTTCAGCAAAAATCCCGCACCGTCTCCACCGTCGATCAATCGTACTTCGAAGTGCGCCAACGCTCGAAAGTCGAAGTACTCTCGCGCATTCTCGACATGAGCCCGCCACGTCTGGCGGTCATTTTTTGCAATACCAAGCGCTCGGTGGATGAATGTACCGAAGACCTCGTCAACCGCGGATATGCTGCCGACCGCTTGCACGGCGATATGACCCAGCAAATGCGCGAACGCGTGCTCAAGCGTTTCCGCGAGGGTTCTGTCGAGTTGCTGGTCGCCACCGACGTCGCCGCCCGCGGCCTCGACATCGACGAAATCGACATTGTCTTCAACTACGACCTGCCCACCGACCCCGAGGACTACGTCCACCGCATCGGCCGCACCGGCCGCGCCGGCCGTTCGGGCCGGGCCGTGAGTTTTGTTTATGGGCGGGAAATTTACCGCATCCAATCCATCGAGCGCTACACCCGTTCGCTGATTCGCCGCGAGCGCATCCCGTCCCAGGAACAAGTCGAAGGCCGCCGCGCCGACCTCATCTTTGATTCCTTGAAAGAACGCCTCGAAAGCGGCAAATTTGACGCCTATCAGGATAATATCGACCGCCTGCTCGAACAAGGGCACACCCCGACGGATATCGCCGGCGCCTTGGTGACCTTGCTGCGCGAGGCGAGTGGCCGCGAAGGCTCGGCCATCGAGGAAGATCGTGAGCCGGAACGCCGCGATCCTCGCGACCCCAAGTTTCAAAAATCCAGAGACGTCGGCTTTCAGCGCGAGGGTGGGCCGAAACCCCGCCAGGAGCGGCCCGAGCACCAGGAGCGCTCGGGTTCTAGGGAGGTTCACAGCGCCGAGGCCGGCATGGCCAGTCTCTTCCTATCCCTCGGGAAAACTCATGGAGTCATGGCCAAGGAGATTGTCGGCATGCTGTATCGCGAGGCCGGTCTGCCCGATGGCTGTCTGGGACGCATCTCACTGTTCCCGAAACACTCGCTCGTCGATGTCCCCGAAGCCTTCGTCCAGCAAGTCGTCGACCGCACCCGCAACGCCCGCCTCCGCGGCCGCCCCTTCCGCATCGACCGCGACCGCGGTCCCTTACATGGTGACAGATAAATAGTAGAGAATCGGAATCTCCTTGAGAAATCTGTAGTAAAACACGGTAACCCTGCCGTTCCGATTTGCCTTTTTTAGCAAAAAAGGTCCCCATCATCCAGGCGCCGTGCAAAAATTCGCCCTGCCACCGCGGGCGATGCGGGTCAAGCCAGCCCTGACAATCAACGCTTGACTCGTGCCGCGGATTCTGCTGTGCTCCGCGGCTCGCCGCATTCTTTCGTGCCATCACCTGCCCCATTTTACTTTGGGTTTGATCACTCGCACCTAAGCCACGGTTAAGTCCGTCCCCCTTCCCCAAACTTGCATGAACTGGTCTTCGCCCCTTTGGTATTTTTCCTACATTATGGTCTTGATCGGTCTGGCCGGCTACGGCTCGCACCGCTTGACCATTGTTTTCCTTTACCTGAAGCACGCTCGCAAGCGCCCCCAGCCCCTCAAACACTTCTCCGAACTCCCGCTGGTCACCATCCAGCTCCCGGTCTTCAATGAAATGCACGTCGTCGACCGCCTGCTCGACTCGGTGGCCGCCCTTGACTACCCGCAAGCAAAAATCCAGATCCAGCTGCTGGACGACTCGACCGACGAAACCGTGGATATTTGCTGCCAGGGCATCGCTCGTCTGCAGGCCCGCGGCTTCGACGCCGAGCACATTCACCGTAGCGACCGCACTGGCTACAAGGCCGGAGCGCTGGAAAATGGCACCCAGACCGCCAAGGGCGAGTACCTGCTCATCCTCGACGCGGATTTTGTTCCCAATCCGGACTTGCTGCAAAAAACCATTCATTATTTCACCGATGAACGCATCGGCCTGATCCAGACGCGCTGGGGCCACCTCAACCGGACCTACAACGTGCTCACCCGCATTCAGGCGATGTTCCTCGACGGGCACCTCGAGCTCGAGCAAACTGCCCGCAATCGCTCGGGCCGCTTCTTTACCTTCAACGGCACCGGCGGCATCTGGCGCAAATCCTGCATCACCGATGCGGGCGGCTGGGAACACGACACGCTCACCGAGGATATGGACCTGAGCTACCGCGCGCAACTCAAAGGCTGGCGCTTCGTTTTCCTCAACGACGTGGAAACACCCGCCGAACTGCCGGTGGACATGGACGGCTTCAAGAGCCAGCAACACCGCTGGACCAAAGGCTCCATCCAAGTTTGCAAAAAAGTCCTCCCCGCCATCTGGAGAGCCGACGTGCCTCTCTTCGTCAAAATGGAGGCCACCGCCCACCTGACGTCAAATTTCGCCTACTTGATGCTCATCTGCCTGTGCTTCCTGATCTATCCCAACCAGCACTGCCAGCCAGACTTCGGTAAATACGGCTATTACATCGTCAACGTGCCGATTTTCTTCTTCTCGTCGGTGTCGGTGGTCCTGTTCTATCTGGTATCGCAAAAGGCATTGCGGCCCGGCTCGTGGTGGCGGGAAATCCCCTACCTGCCGCTGCTCCTCGCGCTTGGCATCGGTATGTCCATCAGCAATGCCAAGGCCGTCATCGAGGCCCTCTGCAACCATCAGTCCGGCTTCGTCCGCACCCCCAAGTACGGCATCGGCCAGGCCAAGCGCCAGGATTGGAGAAACAGCAGCTACAAGGCCATGAAAACCCTCACCCCCTTCGTCGAGTTGCTCTTCGGCTTCTTTTTCCTCTTCGTCGTCGTCGAGGCCGTCATGCAGGGCCGCTGGGCATCTGCCATCTTGCTTTTACCTTTCCCTGTGGGATTCTTCTACACCTCGCTGTCGTCCCTCGCTCACATGCTCCCTGCGACCGCGCCCATCCTTGCCCGTGACGCCTCCTTCCGCAACAAACCCTAATTCCGGGCAAGACCCCGGCTCCCCGCTGCGTCGCTTGCTTCAGGCCGGCGGCGCCCTTTTCGTCGCGTTGACCTTCACCGGGTGCGGCTGCAGCGACAAGGATGGCTCCAATAAAATGATCGTCAGCGTCCGCGACCAGCGCTTGCTGCTGGTGCGCGGCGGCAAGCCAGTCAAGTCTTACAAGATTTCCACCTCCAAGTTTGGCCTCGGTGATCGCGATGGCAGCTATTGCACCCCCCTCGGTCGCATGGAAGTGAGCCGCAAAATCGGCGACCGCGCCCCCGCTGGTGGGGTTTTCAAACAGCGCCGGTTCACCGGCGAAGTCATCCCTCCCGATGCCCCCGGCCGCGACCCGATCGTCAGCCGCATCCTGTGGCTGCGCGGCACCGAAGCGGCCAACCGCCACGCCTTCGCCCGCTGCATCTACATTCACGGCACCCCCGAGGAACGCCGTCTGGGCACTCCCGCGTCCTATGGCTGTATCCGTATGGGGGGGCGCGACGTCATCGATCTCTACGACCGCGTCGGCCTCGGCGCTGATGTATTCGTTGTCAATAGCTCCATCGCTTCAGCCCGCGCCGCCGACTCCGCCAGCGCCGCCGCCCAGGCTGCCGCTGCCGCCGCCCAAGCCGCCACTACCCCCATCCCAGCATCCGCCCAAGCGGGTAACTCCGCCAAACCGGCGCCACCCACGCCGAGCCCGACCCTCACCAAACGCCGTTCCTGAAAAATCCGCAAACCGGTGCTTGACAGCGAGGCATCAATCTTTAGCTTCCGTTCCCGCCTGTTACACAGAACGGCAAGCTCTCCCCCAATACCATGGCCAACACGAAATCCGCCCTCAAGCGCGTCCGTCAAACTGAAGTCCGCACCGAACGCAATCGCGCGGAAAAAACCCGCATGAAGACGCTCCGCCGCAAGACCCTTGCCGCCGTCGCCGCCGGCGATCAACCTGGCGCCGCCACCGCAGCGAGCACCTTCACCTCCGCCGTGGACAAGGCCGCCAAACGCAACCTCATCCACCCCAACAAGGCCGCCAATCTCAAGCGCAAGACCGCCAAAGCTCTGGCCGCTCTCGCCTGAGCCCAGGTTTCCCAGGAACCTCGAAACGAGCGGGTCGGCCGCCGGTGCCGCTTTTTTCATCCAGCCATGCCTGTCCCCAAGCCACCCAGCACGCGGGCCGAGGCCGCGGCCAAGATTGCGGCCAATCCAGCAGCCTACAAGGTATGTGAAGGCTGCAACTCGATCGTGGGTGGCGGCACCGATATCTGCCCAAATTGCCATAGCTTTCGCTTTGATGCGACCCCGACCCAGGTGGTGCGCCAAGCCCGTCTGCTAGGTTCGCGCGAGCAAACGTCCGTCACGGCTAAAGATCTAACGTGAAGACGCGAGACTCGAAGACACAAGAAAAGAGACGCAAGAAAAGAGACGTCACGGCTTGTTTCTTCCTCTTATCTTGCGTCTTGTAGTCTTGTATCTTGCGTCTCATCGTCTTCTCTTATGCACGAAACCACCGGTTTTAAAGAATGGCAGGTCGTCTGCGAGGCGCTGGCCAGCGGTCGCCAAGCTATCCTGCTGCGTAAGGGCGGTATCCACGAGGGCCGCCACGGGTTTTCTTTTGCCCATAAATCGTTCTTCCTCTTCCCCACCCGTTTCCACGTCCAGGCCAATCAGGTCCGCGAGGGCAGCGTCACCCCGCTGCCCGAATGGCAGGTAGGCGAGCCCATCCGCATCACCCACCATGCCGAGGCGCTGTGGGCCATCACCCTGACGGATTGGGACAAAGTGGCGGCGCTCGAACCGTTTCACATCTACTCCAGCCAAACCGTGCGCGACCGCTTCGATTGGGAAGGTCTAGGCATGAGCTCGGGTAGCATCCACCTCGCGCTGGTGCGGGTGCGGCAACTGGCCAGCCCTTGGGAGCTTCCCTACGAGGCTAGCTTCGGCGGCTGCCGCAGTTGGATCCAACTGCCAGAGCCTCCCCCGCATTGGCAGCAGACCGCCCGCCCTGTGCTCGACGAGGACGCCTTGGCCACCCTCGATGATCGCCTCGGAATTTAGGGCGGCAGTTTCTGCGTATCGAGCCACCCCATTCCTGTGGTGAATGCGCAAGCCCGGCCCGTGAACCTCCCGACTCACTTGAAGATTTACCGCAGCGGCGCAAAGGCCGCAAAGGGTCGCAAAGGAGAATGAGATGGGATGGGCTATGTGGTGGGGAGCGCCGGCATCCTGCCGGCTGGGTTTGGCATCCTGCCGAACCCTCTTTGAAGAGCATGGATCTGCGTCTGGCTAGCTCAAGGCGCGGCTTCTCGAAAGAGGGTTCGGCAGGATGCCGGCGCTCCCCGTGGACCGGGCATTCTTGTCCGGCGGCCCATGATGCGAGAATGAGCTGAGCCAGACGCAGGTTGCCTTCGCACCGCACATGCGCCGGCTCAAGCCGACACTCCATT
The DNA here is from genome assembly GCA_008932935.1 of Verrucomicrobiota bacterium. Taxonomy (GTDB): domain Bacteria; phylum Verrucomicrobiota; class Verrucomicrobiia; order Verrucomicrobiales; family Akkermansiaceae; genus Luteolibacter. Next base: position 12,112 of record WBXD01000008.1, on the reverse strand, counting down.
GTGGAGGCGGCGGTTATTACGGGTCGTCACTCCTCACGACGCCAGGGAATATCGTCGCGACTTAACTCACTTTGCCATCAGCGACATGGAAGCGTGTGATCGCAGCCACTTCTGGAGTGTCCCGGAGCCAGTCGAGGTGGGTGGTGGTGATCCATTTCTGGGCCGTAGCGGGCAGATGGTTCATCAGCGCATTGCGGCGGGCCGGATCGAGTTCGCCGAAAATATCATCCATCAGGTAGATCGGGGGCGTTCCCGCACGCTGTTCCAGCAACTGGCCTTGGGCGAGCTTGAGCGCGAGGGCCAGCGTGCGCAACTGCCCTTCGCTGGCGTAATCCGCGGCGGGCATGCCGTGGAGCCGCAGCCCGAGCTCGTCGCGATGCGGGCCAACCACCGCTTGGCGCAGTCTCGCCTCGCGCTCACGGGCCTGCAGCATCGCCTCGCGCAAGTCGGGACCGCTGGCAGGCAGGTAGTGGAGCGTCAGGACCTCGTCCCTGCCGCTGACGATGCGCTGTGCGGTGGCGGCCAGCGGTGCGAGTTCGGCCACCAGGCGGCTGCGGGATTCCATCAGCAGGGTGCCGGTGACAACGAGGATATCCTCGTAGGCAAAAATTTCCCCGTCCCGTGGCCGCGCGTCTTTGAGCAGCAGGTTTTTGGCTCGCAGCGCGTGCCGGTAGCGCGACCAGGCGCGGCGGTAGTCCGCATCGAGTTGGGTGCCTAGAAAATCGAGGTAGCGGCGGCGTTGCTCACCGGGGCCACGGATGAGGTCGAGGTCCTCGTTGCCCATCCACACCACCAGACCGCCGTCATTGAGGTAGGTCCCCTGGCTGGCGCGGATTTCGCCCTCTACCTTGAGCGACAGCCCATCGCGCGATTGGCGGACTTGCCGCTCCTGCTGCCAGGGGTCGCCCGCCACGCCGAAACCCTCGCTGCCGCTGCGTGCCATAGTCGCCAGGCGACGGGTGCGTGGCGAGTGGAGCCGCACCAACACGCATAGCGCCTCGAGAATAGACGTTTTGCCTTGTGCGTTGTTGCCCACAAACACGCCACCGCTCGCCGGCACCTCAATAGCCAGCGATTCAAAACAGCGGAAGTCCGTCAACCGGAGTGAGCGAAGCACGCCCCAAGCCCTAGCGCGAAACCCGGGCCTTGGGAAGCGGGGATCCTGGCACCGCGCACAAAAAATCCAGGTGACTTCGGACAATGCTTGACAGGCAGGCATGGCCAAGCACCCTCCTACTCCGCCCCCTCCCCGCGTACCATTGGCCCCCTAAGCATCTATCACCCCTGCTGGTTCTGTGCCTGCTGGCGCCCCGCGCCGCCGCTGCCCTCACCACACGCGGGAGCGGCATCAGGTTCCCCTGCATCCCCCGCATGAACACCCGCCACGCACTGAGTGCCCTCACCACCGGATTTTTTGCCGCGCTGTTGCCTGCCGCTGCCGGGGGTGCCCGACCTAACATCGTATACGTTCTCAGCGACGACGTCGCCGACACCTTGGCGGCCAAGGCGGTCAAGTTCATCGAAGCCAACTAGGCCGACCCGTTTTTCCTCTATCTAGCCACCCACGATATCCATGAGCCGATGGTGCCCGCTCCGCGGTTCCGCGGCACCAGCGGCTGCGGCTGGCGCGGCGACGTGATCCATCAACTCGACTGGTGCGTCGGCGAAGTCCTCGCCACCCTCGACCGGCTCAAACTAACCGACAACACGCTGGTCGTCTTCACCAGCTCGCTGTACGAGGGGGGGGGCACCGCGAGGCGTTTCTCGCCCGCTGGCCCGGCCACATCAAGCCCGGCAGCACCACCGCGGCGCTTATCGCCCATATCGACACGCTCGCCACCTTCGCCGCGCTCACCGGCCAACCGCTAGATCCGGCGGCCGCCCCGGATAGTTTCAACGTGCTGCCCGCGCTGCTCGGCGAAACGCCCGCCACGCCTGTTCGCGACCATCTGGTGTTGCAAAACAACGGCCAGTCAGCGCTGGCGTTGCGCGAGGGCGAGTGGGTTCTCATCGAAAAGGACGGTCACCGCCAGCTGCAGGGATCCGCCGCCGGACCGCAATTCGAATTATACAATCTCACCGCCGATCTCTCCCAAAAGACCGATCTAGCCGCCAAGGAACCGCCGCGGGTAAAGGCGATGGCGGCCAGGTTAGAGGACCTCCGCAAGCCGGGCCACAGCCGCCCCGAGTGACATCTACCGAAAAATTCAACATCGGGCTTGAAACCCGAGGCTAAAACCGGGACTCTCAGGCGGCAGGTGTTCGATTCGCAGCCAGCCCCCAACCATCGCAACCATCCCGAAGTCACCATGAAATCAACCACCCTGTTTCTCTACGCCGCCTTCAGCGCCTGCGCCTTGGCTGCCGAAGCTCCTACAGCCGAAGCCTTTGGCAAGACTGCCGAGGGCACTCCCATCGAGGTGTTTACCCTCACCAACAGCCACGGCATCAAGCTCCGGGCCATGACCTACGGTGCCATCGTGCTGAGCCTCGAGACCCCCGACCGCGACGGCAAACTTGCCGATATCGTGCTCGGCTACAACACGGTGGACGAGTACATCAAGGATACACCCTACTTCGGCGCGATTGTCGGTCGCTATGGCAACCGGATTGCCGAGGGCAAGTTTAGCCTTAATGACAAGACCTACACCCTCGCCACCAACAATGAGAACGGTGGCATCAAGACCTCCCTGCATGGCGGTCTCAAGGGCTTTGACAAGGTCGTCTGGAAAGGCGCAGGCCTCCTCAACAAGGACGGCTCGCAGGCAGTGACGTTCACCTATCTGAGCAAGGATGGCGAAGAAGGCTACCCCGGCAACCTCAGCCTGAGCGTCACCTATTCCCTTAATAACAAGAACGAGTGGAAGATCCAATATCGTGCCACCACCGACAAGGCCACCCCGGTCAACGTCACCCAGCACAGTTATTTCAACCTCAAGGGCGAAGGCAACGGCGATATTCTCGGCCACGAGTTGATGCTCGCCGCCGCCAAGTTCACTCCGGTCACCGCCGGCCTCATCCCCACCAGCAAGCTCGCCCCGGTGGCCGGCACCCCGTTCGACTTCACCAAGCCCACCGCCATCGGCGCCCACATTACCGCCGCGGACGAACAAATGAAATTTGGCGGCGGCTATGACCACAACTGGGTACTCGACAACCAAGGCGGCGAACTGGCGCTGGCTGCCAAGGTGTACGAACCGACCAGCGGTCGCACTATGGAAGTGCTCACCACCGAGCCGGGCATCCAATTCTATTGCGGCAATTTCCTCGATGGAAAAAACACTGGCAAGGCCGGCAAAAAGTACGAGTTTCGCAACGGCTTCTGCCTCGAAACCCAACACTATCCGGATTCCCCTAACCAGGCGACGTTCCCCAACACCATCCTCAAGCCCGGCAAGGCGCTCAAAAGCACCACCATCTACCGCTTCGGCAGCAAGAAGTAAGCGCCGGGGAGGCTGCCCGCGCCACAGGTGGCCCTGGCATCCTGCCAGGAGCCTCTGTCAAACGACCAAGAGGTTAAGTCAACAGCATCGGGCGTTCTACAGCTCGGCCGAGTTCGCGGAACGCCCACCGCCTCTTCCAATCCTCTGCCGCGTCAACTCAATGGATCGTGCTGGGCGTCCGCGCCTAGCGAGTGCCGTTTTGCCACTCCTCCTCGCGCTGGATCTAACCCCTGTCACTTGAACCCGCAAGCGAGCCCCGATGCCCTATCTATCTGAATTAATGACCCGTTCCCTACGCGATGGGTTGCCTTCGCCGGGGTTGGAAATTTTGTTAGCCGTCACCTCCGTCGTCTGCGGTGCCATTGTGGGAGCGGAGCGTGAGCGGCATGAAAAGCCGGCCGGCTTGCGCACCCTGACCCTCGTCTGCCTGGGCTCGACGGTGTTTACGCTAATGTCATTTTTGTTCATCAGCAGCAGCGGGGATTCCGGGCGGGTCGCGGGTCAGATTGTCACCGGCATCGGATTTCTCGGCGCCGGTGCCATCCTCCACTCACGCAACGGCGTCAGCGGCATGACCACTGCCGCCACCATTTGGGTCACCGCGGCCATCGGCATGGTGGTTGGCGCGGGCTTTGCGCTGGCCGGGTTTGGCCTCAGCCTACTGGTGCGCATTGTACTGGTGCTGCTACTCAAATGGGAAATGCACCATTTGGGTGGAGTGCAAAGCGTCGGCATCGAGCTAAAATTCGACCCGGACCATGGCAAGGTGCGGATTAAAATCGAGCGGCTGCGCGAAGACTTCCGCCTCAGTGACCAAGCCTTGATATACGCGAATTTGCCGGATGGAACCGTACGTGCACAACTCGACCTGCGGCTGCCTCGCCGCCACCTGCATGAGTTTCTCGACGCTCTGGCGTCCCTCCACGGCGTGATCGCCATCCACGAACGCGGCCAGCAACCGCTCGCCGAGCACCTCCAGTGAATCGCGACTGGCGGCAATAACTGCCTGGGTAATGCACCGACCGAAATGGTTAGGACATTCTGGAGTCCGATCGGACGTCAGAATGTCCTAACCGGAATGAAAGGATTGGAAGCACAATGTAGGTACCGGAGTGTAAAGATTGCGGTCTTGAGTCTTCTCATCAGGAGTTCCATTTCTCTTTCATCCCGCCCAACTTGGCTTTGACCTGCGGCGGATTTACGGCTATTGCAATGGCCTTTCCCATGAAGGAGCAAATCGAAGCCATCGAAAAAGACGCCCTCGCCCACATCGCCGCTGCCACTAGCGAGCGCACGCTGGATGACGCCCGCGTCGCCGTACTCGGCAAAAAGGGCACTCTCACTCTGGCTGCGGCCGGCATCAAGGACGTGCTCAAAGAGGATAAGGCCGCCGTCGGCCAACTCCTCAATGCCGCGCGCGCCGCCATCACCGACGCCCTCGATGCTACTCAGGCCGCCCTGCGCGGAATCGCCGACCGCGCCGCGCTGGTCGGCATCGATGCTACGTTGCCGGCCCGCGCGCTGCCTCTCGGCGCGCTGCACCCACTCACCCAAATCCGCGATCAGGCGATCGGAATTTTGCGCCGGATAGGCTTTGCTTTGGCGGACGGGCCAGAGATTGAGGACGAGTTCCACTGCTTTGATGCACTCAACACGCCGGCCGATCACCCGGCTCGCAACGCCAAGGATACGTTCTACTTTGATTCCGGCAAACTTCTGCGCACCCACACGTCCAGCGTGCAAATCCGCACGATGGAGGCACAAGCCCCCCCGATCCGCATTATCGCGCCGGGCTCGGCCTATCGCCGCGATGAGATCGACGCCACTCATCTATCGGTTTTCAATCAACTCGAAGGTCTCGCCGTCGGCAATGATATCTCGTTGCCAGATCTCAAAGGCACCCTCGAGTATTTCTTCCGCGAACTCTTCGGCACCACTACCGAAGTGCGCTTCCGCCCGCATTTCTTCCCCTTCACCGAACCGAGTTTCGAAATCGACGTCAAACTTCAGATCAAGGGCCAGGCCCCGCGCTGGATCGAGGTCGCCGGCTGCGGCATGGTCGATCCCGCTGTGTTTGACGCAATCAACACCTCGCGCAATGACAACGCCTACGATCCGGAAAAAACCACCGGCTTCGCCTTCGGCATGGGCTTGGATCGTCTCGCGATGATCCGCTGGGGCATCCGGGATATCCGGCTACTGATCGAGAATGACGTGCGCTTCCTCAAGCAATTCGCCTGAAGACCCAAGACTTCAAGACCCAAGACGCAAGATGAAGAGGTTATCAGTTATGAGTTATCAGGAATACACTCCGCTTCATGCTTGCTGTCCTCTCAATTTTCTTCTGCCATCTGCGTTTATCTGCGTCCATCTGCGGTTAAATATCTTTCCCATATCTTTCCCATATCTCTCCCATGAACATCTCATTGAATTGGCTCGCAACCCACCTTGACCTAACTGGAAAATCGATCCAGGAAATCGATGACCTGTTCACCTTCGCCGGGGTCGAGGTCGAAGGCATCGTTATCAAAGGCATCACCTCAGACAAAATTGTGGTGGCGCAAGTGATGGAGGCCGTCCAGCATCCGCATGCCGACCGGCTCAAGGTCACCCAAGTGGACGCGGGCGAAGGCAGCTTGCGGCAGATCGTGTGCGGCGCGCAAAACTACCAAGTGGGCGACAAGGTCCCCTGCGCGCTGCCGGGCACCGCGCTGCCCGGCGGCTTCACCATCAGTGAGACGGTGATGCGCAAGGTGGAGTCCCGCGGCATGCTGTGCTCCGCCGCCGAACTCGGCCTGCAGGCTGGCGAGGACGGCTTGCTCATCCTCCCGCCGGATTCCCAGATCGGCAAACCGCTCATGGAAATGTTCGACTCCGATGTTTTGTTGGAGTTGGAGGTAACACCTAACCGCCCCGACCTACTCAGCCACCGCGGCATGGCCCGCGAGCTGGCCACCTTGCTCAAAACCCCGCTCCAACCGCTGGATCTCCCTTCAAGGAGCGTGGGCGTCTCGCCCACCTCTGCCATCCGCATCGCAGCGCCTACAGCCTGCCCGCTCTATACCGCCGTGCGCATCACTGGCGTGACTGTGCAAGACAGCCCGGCGTGGCTCAAGCAACGCTTAGAGTCAATCGGCCAGCGCCCGATCAACAACATCGTCGATGTCACCAACTATGTTTTGCACGAGCTCGGCCAGCCGCTGCACGCCTTCGATGCCGCCAAACTCAGCGGCGGCATCGTGGTGCGCCACGCCGTGGAGGGCGAGGTGTTTCTCGCGCTCGACGCTTCCCAACATATTCTAACCACCGATGATCTGCTCATCGCCGATGCCTCCGGCCGCGCCCTGGCCCTCGGCGGCGTGATGGGCGGCGCCGACAGCGGGGTGACCGCGGCGACCACCGACATTTTGTTGGAATCGGCGTATTTCACTCCCTCTGGCATTCGCCGCACCTCGCGCCGCTGCTGCTTGTCCTCGGATTCATCCTACCGCTTCGAGCGCGGGGTCGATCCGGCGGGCGTGCTCGCCGCCTCCGCGCTTGCGGTCAAACTCATTTTGGAAACTGCCGGCGGCAGCGCCGAGGTTGCTAATCTAACAGCGGGCGAGGCGCCCGTACTCACCCGTCCGGTGGCCCTAGACGTCGCCAAGCTCAACCAGCTGATGGGCAGTTCGATTTCCCTGCCGGACGCCGAGGCCATTCTCACGCGGCTCGGCCTAACCAAGCTGGCGGATGCCACCTGGGAAGTGCCGTCATTCCGCGCCGACCTACAGCGCCACATCGACCTAGTGGAAGAAATTGCCCGCGTCCACGGGCTCGACAAGGTGCCGTCGCGCTTGGCAGGCACCTTTGTACCGGCGAGCGCCAGTGATGCGGCGTATGACGCGGACATGGTGTTGCGGCGGCGTCTCGCGGCCCTCGGATTGTACGAATGCCAGACGATCAAACTCATCGCCGGCCACCAGGTGGGCGATTCCCTGATGGCGCGGCCACTGCTGGATGGCGACCTCATCCGGGTGAAGCTGCCGCTCAGCGAGGATCATGCGGTGATGCGTCCGAGCTTGGTGCCGGGCCTGCTCGCTTCGGCAGTTAGAAACGTCGGCCAACAAGTGAAGTCCCTGCGGTTTTTTGAATTGGGGCGGGTATTTCGCAATGCCGGCGGCGGCAAGGCGCGCGATCAGGAGAGCGACGCGCTGGCCATCCTGTTAGCCGGACCGACCGAACCATTCGGGTGGGCGCAAACCCAGCGCGATGCCGACATGTATGATCTAAAGGGCGTTCTATCCGCCTTGCTGGGCGGGCGCGAAATCCGCTTCTCTCCCAAGGATCGCCCGGGCTTTGTGCTCGCTTGCGACATCAAGCTCGCCGGCCAAGTCGTCGGCGTATTCGCCCGGCTCGCCCCGGCCCGCGAACGCGAGCTGGACTTCACCGCGCCGGTGTATGTGGCCGAGTTTGATCTGGCAAAACTGCGCAAGTTGCTAGGCGGGATCCAGCATGTGGTGGATCTGCCGTTGTTCCCGGGTTCGTCGCGCGACGCGGCGATGGAATTGCCGCTGACCACCGCCAACGCGCAAATTGAAAGCGTCATCGACAAGGCGGCCGAGCCCTTGCTGGTGGCCTGTGAATGCTTCGACGTGTTCACCGATCCCACCGGCGTCAAGCTGGCCGTGGAGCGCAAATCCTTGGCCTATCGCTTCCACTATCGCGCCAGCGAACGCACCCTCAAATCCGACGAGGTCGATGCCGCCCACCAGCGCCTGCTCGCCGCCCTAACCAGCCAGCTCGGCGTGAAATTTCGTTAGAAGTAGCCTAACTTAAGAAACCGGGCGGTGGTTTCGGCTAACCAGGCCTCGTTTTCCCAGGGCACGCGATGGCCGCAGGCGGGGGCCACGGCGAGCCGCGCGTGCGGGGACAAACTAACGGCGCGGCGGGCCAGTGCGAGAAACTTGTCATCCCGCTCGCCCGCCACCCACAACACCGGAATGGTGATTTCGCCTAACCGTTGCCACAGCGGTTGCTGCGCTCCGAGCGACCAATCCATGAAACTGCGGGCTACCTCGCGCCTCCGGGTGACCAATGCGCGGGCCGCCGCCGCCTCGCGGATCGCCGTGGCACCCAGCACTGGCTGGGCATTCCAAGCATCTAGAAACTGCTGCCAATCCCCGCCGAACGCCCGCGCCGCCCACGCCGCGTCAGTTTCCAGGCGCGCCGCCCGCTCCACCGCAGCTTCCAAGCCTGGATGCGCCGACACCAACACCGCCGCCTGCCACGGGTGGCCCTTTTCTAACAATGCGTGCAGCGCCAGCCGCCCGCCCAGCGAATATCCTAACAACGCCCGCCCGCTGCCGCGAAACACCTCACCCCCCGCGTCGGAGTTGAGTGCCTTGCCGAAGCCCTCCAATGGCTGAGGCCCATCCTCCAGAAAGCGCCACAAATCCACCGCGCGACTGCTAATGGCCGCCGCCGCCAACCGCTTGGCCAACCCGCGCCAATCCGCCGCCACCCCCACGGCGCCGTGCAGGCACCAGCATTCCAGCGGTCCGGCTTCGCGGCGTTCATCAGCTTGTTTGGAATATTGCAGCATCGCGGGGTACGCGCAGCTTGTACCGGTTAGACGCAATGTCCAAGGCCAAACTACCCATGTCGCCAATCATCGCCGCCGGAGGCCAGGCAGCCTGCCTGTCTTGGACGTATTTTCTTCGGTGCGTGCACAGTCTGCGGCGCTGCTGCCATGCGGTCCCTACTGGTTCACCCTCAGCCGCACGAAGATATGGCCTATGTTGCCAGGCGGCGGCACGGTCGCCACCACCTCTTCAACGCCGGGGCTCGGCGTGTCCGGCGTGATGACAAACATGCCCGACGAGGTGGCAGGGATGGTCACCTTGGTCCATCCCAACAGGTCCGTCCCGTATTCGAGGGTCTGGGTGGTTTCGCCCACCGACTCCGCGCGGCGGAAGTAGGTGAACACCAAGCGCCCTTGGGCACCCACCGCCGGGCTTGGCAGCACATATGGGCAGGAACTCAGCGGATCCCCGTTGAAGACGTATTTCAGCAGATTTGGGATGCCGTCTGCAGCAGGAGTCTGCATCGGTCCGTTGTTGCTTGCGTCGAGCCCGAGGCCCGCCGCCCATGACTCGTATCCGACCGTCTTCATCAGCCGGATCAAGCCCGCCTGGCTGTAGTCCAGATGATATCCCGACGGCTGGTTCTTCACCGTGGTAAACGCGGGAGTGGCCCCGCTATAACTCGCGATCGTGTAACCGTCGGATGCCGGATAGCCCAGCGGATTGAACGCCAGGGTGGCATGGTCCAAAACGAGGGCACCGGCAACCGCCAGCATGTCTGATGAACTATCCCCGAGGTCACAGACATAGGTGCCTGAGATGACCGCGCTGCCCACCGTGAGCGTGCCCACCGCGCCCATCACGCCGGGATTGATGGTGGCTGGGGAAGATATACTAACCAGTCCCCAAACACTGCCCGTGCCGGCGAGCGAGCCGCTGATGACCGTCACGGCGCTGCCAGCGGCGGTGCTGCCGTTGACCTGCAACACGCCGCCGTTAACGGTTGTGGTGCCCGTGTAGGTGTTGGCGCCTGACAGCGTCTGCGTCCCGGCCGTGAGCACCAGCGCCACTTTCCGTGTGCCGGACCCCAGTGCGTCAACGATGGAGCCCCTGAACGTCTGCGGGTTCGGGTTGTTCAGCGTGAGCAGTGAGTCGGAGTTAGTACCCCCGTTGCCGATCTTTAGATGAACGTTCGTGCTGTTGAGCCCGGCGAAAGTCTGATTGTAGCCGTTGAGGTCGAGGGCTCCCGTCGCAGTGCTAGAGCCACCAGAACCCATCACCGAGTTGGTCGCCAGCGCGTTGTCCGCCGCCACAATGATGTTGCCGGATCCGAGGATGGCCGTGGCTGGCCAACTGCTGCCACTGCCGCTGAAGGTCCAGATAGCGGAACCGTTGTTGTCCACCGTGCAACCCGATCCCAACGTGATTGTGGACGCGACAAGCCCTTTCGCCCCCGCGCTGCCACGGAACGACAGGCTGTTGAACAAGGTGTAGCCGGTGATCGGGCCGCTGATGGTGAAAAGCGATCCGCTCGCCCCCGTGTTCTGGAATGCCACGATCTGCGAGCCGCCACTGAGGGAAATGGGACCAGTGAGGGTGTTGCTGCCATCGGTGGAAGCGACCCCGTTGCGGGCATACGACAGGTTCATGGCGAGCGGGTTGGCCAGAGTGACTCCGCCTGCGACGCTCAGACAGGTGATGCCGGTAGCGCCCGATTGCCTGAGGGTCAACGTGCCGCTGCCAAATGCCGTGGCGGAAGCCGCGGTCACCTGCAGGCCACCGATGACCAGCGTGCCGCCACTGTAGGTGTTGGCGGCGGCGGATGGAAACGTCAGCGATCCGCTGGTTCCCGTCAGCGTGAGCAGGCCGCTGGTGTTAGCCACCAAGGTCGCGCTGCCGCCGATTGCGCCGGTGTTGCCGATGCCGCCACCTGTCAGTGTGAAAACGGGCGGGATGGTGTAGCCGCTGCCCGGATTGGTGATGGTGATGCCGGTTAGATTGCCAGAGGCGTCGATGTTAGCCACCGCGCAGGCACCGCTGCCATCGCCGCCGGAAACCACGACGAGCGGGGCATCGATATACCCTCCGCCGCTCACCGTCAGACCGGTCGCGCTCACTCCATAGCCAAGCGGGGCGAGCAGCGGCTGGGCCACCGTGTTGTTATAGGATGCGGCGTTGATCGTGCCTCCGGCCCCATAGATATACGTTCCTCCCAGGCCGGTGAAGAACGAGGCACCCGTAGAGGCGTTGGCCGTGAGCGTGCCGCCGTTGAAGTTGAGGGTGGAAGATCCAGTTCCGGCGGCGACCCGGTTGGTGGCGACCGATCCTCCGAGCAAGTTGACGATTCCCACGGATCCGGGGTTTTTGCCGACCAGCAATCCGCTTCCGGATAGAAATACGGCACTGGTGAAATTATTGAGTGTGCCAGTGCCCGAGTCTCCCACGCAGGCGCCGCCGGTGGCGGGGTTGGCCGCCGTGAGCGAGCCGCCGGATAGATTGGCCACGGCCATCGACCCGGCACCTCCGGATGCCATGATCAACTGGTTGGTGGTGATCCCGATGGTCCCGCTTGTCTGGCTGACCAGTGCGCGGTCGTTGTCGAAGCCCGCGACGAGATTGCCGCCGCAGGTGAGCGATCCGCCAGCGATCCTCAACCCCGCATAAGCGCCCGCACCGCTTCCGAGCCAGAGTTCGGAGGTTGTGGAAATGGCTTGGTCTGAGATATGCAAAGCGCCCGCCGCTCCGGCCACCGCCGCCACGCGCAAACTCGGCGCAGTGGTGGTGCCGGCGATGAGCGTGCCTGAGGATTTCATCAGAGCGTTGTCGGTGTTCGTCGTGCCGATGGTCACCTGCGATGTGGTGTTTTCCCCGGTATTGAGCGTTCCAGTTAGCGACAGTGTTCCCGCCGCAACCGTGGTCTGGCCGCTGTAGGAGTTGGCAGTGCCCGACAAGGTCGTGGTGCCCGCGCCCGCCTTGGACAATCCGCCAACGCCGGTGATGTCGCCGCTGATGGTGGTGACGCCCGAACCGGTTGTTGTTAGCAAATTGCCGCTGTTAGTGATAGCCCCGGCAACGCTCAGCGTGCCGTCGTTGGTCCATGTTTGCGAG
>WBXD01000007.1 GCA_008932935.1 Verrucomicrobiota bacterium | reverse complement strand
TCAATGCCCGTCATCATCCCACCAAGTCGCCGATGGAACCAAAATCCGGCACAAACAAGCGCTTGTAGGTGCGTGCGGCGTAGCCATCGGTCATGCCCGCGAGAACATCACACACCAGCCGGGCCCGCCCCGCTGCATCGGGAGCTGCGGCAATTTCCGCAGCCACATCGGCGGGCAACAATTGGAAGTCCTGCCCGTCGATGCTGCCTAGCTCGATGTAGCGTTCGCTCAGTACTTCCCACAGATGGCGCAACATCCGGCTACCCTTGTACTCGAGTTGTTTCAATTGCGGCGAGAGAAACACCACATCAAAGGCTAAGCGCTTGAACAGTGCACTCTCCGCCCGCACTTCCTCATCGACCACCAGACGGAAGCCGTAGCGATGCGTCAGGTCGCTGAGGAAATTGGTATCTGGCTGCAAGGCCGCGGCCTGAATGTAGCGGCCGATGCGTTTGCCGACGAACGGATCGACCCGGCGCTGGCGGATCGCGCGCATCAGGTCGCCGAGCGCAGAGCCCTCGCCGCGTGGTTCGCCGTGGCGTTCCGCCCAAGCCTCGATGTTCTCGATGCTGAGAAACCCGGCGCGCACGCTGTCGGAGAGATCGTTGAGCGAATAAGCGGTGTCGTCCGCCCAATCCATCACCTGGCACTCGATCGATTTCAACGCATCGCGCGCCGGGCCCGGCGTAGATTGCTGAGGAAACTCGCGCCCATCCATGGCCCAAGCGAGATGGCCGGCCTGATCGTCGTACAGGAAGTGGTTCTGCGGCGGGCTGCCGGCAGCGGCGGAGGTGAGATCGCTCCACAGCGACTTGTACTTGAGCACGCCATCGAGAAACGCCCGGGTGGGATCCATGCCGATGCGCCGCCCCGAGTAAATCCGCTCGGTGAGCAAGCGCAATGTCTGCGCATTGCCCTCGAATCCGCCGTGCCCGCACAGCAAATGGTTGAGACTGCGCTCCCCCGCATGGCCAAATGGCGGATGCCCCAAATCATGCGACAAACACACCGCCTCGATCAAATCCGGATCGATGAAAAACCCATCATCTAACAATCCGCCTGGCCGCGTCTTGAGCCAATAGGCAATGGACTTGCCAATTTGCGCCACCTCCAGCGAATGGGTCAGCCGGGTCCGGTAAAAATCGTACTCGCCGCTCCAAAACACCTGCGTCTTGTTCTGCAAGCGGCGAAACGTCGGCGTGTGCAACACCCGGTCCCGATCCGTCTGAAACGGAGTTCGGTAATCCTCGGCAGCCCCCGTCGCCGCACGGCGTTCCACATCAAAGTCGCTGTAAAACCGGTTTAACATCGGCGGGACCCTAGCCCGAGCCACCCGCCCGTGGCAATTCTTTCCTCACTCCACCAGAGGCACGCCACCTCAGAACCGGCAGTAAACGTCCTCGGTGAGTGATTCCATCGGCTCGCTCAAGCAGCGTGTAGCTTCAGTCAGCGCGGTGTTCTGATGCATTCACTTCAGCAACATCGCGGTTTGCGAGGCCGCCAGTGACTGGCGTTGCTCACTCGCCTGCGCGAGGGCCTCGCGGTGTTGCGCGTAGGCAGCGGTGTGGACGGGATATAGGTGATTGCTATAACCTTTGTTTGAAATCGAGAATCTAGAGTCCTGAAAGCCCGATTCTGAGTTTAGAATCTAACCGTTAAACGGACTCCGCCGACCAGCGCATTGGGTGTTCTGTTCACTGCGCCGGGATGGATGATATATTGGAGGTCGGGTTGCATCAGCACGGAGACGGCGTTGCGTTCCAGCATTGGGAGGTGCGATTGGTAGGTAAGCTCGAGTACAGTCTCGTAATGAGATGGAAACGCATTGCCAACGCCATCCCGCGCGCTGTCACTGATCGTGGAGTGACTTACTCCCAGCGCCAGCACGTCTTCCCGCCCCGCGGCCTTTGCCATGAGTCCCGTGTAGCTCATGCCAGCCTCGGTATCGAAAGTCACGAAATTGCGATCTTGCGGAGCGAGCGCGAATTTGGCGAAGACGGCCAATTCCTGTGGGGCGCTGGTGATCATTGAGCGGACATCCTCGTCGGCGATGGCGTAGAGTCCACAGTTGCCGTGGTGCTGGTGGCCGCCACTCAAGTCGTCGAACCACTTCGAATCGAAGAATCCGCCCGTCTTGTAGGTGCCAAGCAGGCTGCCATCGGCGGATTTTGCCTTGTATTCCGCCTCAGCAAAAGCCGCGACGCCATCGCTGCTGCGCAGATGCCATTGGGTATTGTGGCGATTATCCGCGGGAGTACCGACGTCTCCGCTGCAGATGGCTGTGCGCAGAGTGAGTGGCAGCGCCTCGACTGGCTGCCACTCAAGCCGTATGCATGGGGCGGAGACGGGATAGGCCGCGGTCACCAAACCATTACTCAGCACGGGAAACGTGCCGAAGCCGCCGTTGAGGAAATGTCCGGCGCCCTCGGACTGCCAAAAACCACTGCCTTTGTCCAAAGCCCAGAGTCCCACGCGGAGCGACACGCGGCTGGTGAAGAAGTTCTTCTCCGCCCAGAATGAGAAGAGTCGCAGGCCGGTGTTGGCATAATAATTGCTCACGCCGTTGAGATCGCCGACCTTGTCCCGTGACAAGTTTTCACCATGAGGATAGATCACGCTCGCGTGGAGGGCGAACTCGCGTCTTGGATTGCTAGAGTCGGCAGGGTCCTCCCAATTGCCGCAGGCGAGTGTTTCGCCAAGCTTGAGGTAACCATTATACGCATTGCCCTGTTGCAAGCCGCCTGCGAGGTTGCGCAGGAAGTCCCCGTCATATTCAAACTCAGATTTGGCGCTAGGCGCAGATGGCTTTGCACCAGCCTCGACTGTGCCTGCGAGGAGTGACAATGCAATAGCAAGGCACCAGCCCAAGACAGCGGTGGTACCGCAGGGCATGCGGGTGAGCATCTTGGTGAGTTTCATGGTTGCGTGGCTTGCGGACAGAGGTTGTGCTGATTCACCGCATAGCTGTCAACCCCACTTTTTTTTCGCCCCAGGGTCCGGCCTCCGGCGGCCGACGACTTTCACCAGGAAAGCCATTGCATGTTGGGAAGGGTTAGGCACTTGCGTCTGGATAGTCGCCGGCTTAGTCTCGGGCCGTTATGAAAAATTATTGGCTGGCAATTCACAGTGCTGTACTGGCGTGGAGTGTACTTGGCGGTTCGGTGCTCGGGCGGTTACATGCGCAGAGCACGCTGGCTGGGCCTTGGAAGGATTCGGTTACGAAGCCGGGGGGGCGAATTTTTTCAAATGCTCGTGGAGAATCCTATCAACTTCGGCGATACCGAGCGGGTGTTGGTTTGTCCAATGGTTACAGGGGATGATCAGTTCGCTCTTCGCGCCGTCGAGATGGCTGCTCCAGTAGGGCACTAGGCCATCCGTGCTAACCGGTGGGACGTGGTTAAGATTGCCGCCTTTGCCGCGGTCACCGAGGATGGTGTGGAAGGGAATTCCAGGTGTTAGGCGGATACCCGCAAGAGTGGTGACGAAGCGGTTTTTGGGATCGAGCATGTCGATACTGTTAGGCATGCGGGTGAGTTGTTCACCGGTGGAGTTGGGTTTGGCCATGGCCAGCACTTTGGCTTCGTCTGGAACCACGTCTTTGGGGTCGCCGATGATAATCGATCCAATACGGCCCCAGAAGCTCGTTGCCATATCGGCACCACGGTGGGAGGGTGACATGAAGATGACGCGGGAGACATCGCTGCGGTGTTTGAAAATCAAGGACTCGCTCATCACTTGGCGAGTCTCGACGGAAAACGGCATTTTTGCGGGCGGGCGGTCGTAGATGGCGTTCCACAGCGTCATGCGGCTGTCGGTGATCAAGGTTCGGCTGATCATGCCGCCCATGCTGTGACCGATGACGACGACTTTCTTATGCTGCGGATAGTAGGCGGTGATTGCATCCATGCGCCTGCGGAGCACTGCCGCGGTTAGCGGATAGGGATAGCCGGTGGGGTAGCTGAAAAACCAGAATTGGAAATTTTTGCGGATGACGGGGTCGCCGCGGAGGGATTGGATCAAGGGTGCCCAAGTTGCCTGGGAGTCGCCGAGGCCGTGGATGCAGAGGATGGGGATTTTATTCGGGTCGTATGGTTGCAAGCGCGCTAGGCGGATCTTGGTTTGAAACTCCTCCGGCTTAAACATGCCTTCAATTTCAGTCTTGCGGGGCTTCAAATCCGCCAAGGCGAGCGCTAGGGGTGCTGAGAAATCTGCGGCAAGCAGATAGGTGTGGCCTGCGAAAGGCACCGTCTCAGATGCGAGCGGATCGATGAATTGCGCAACGCATTGGGTGCCCGAAAAATCAATCACGCCGGTCATTCCGTAGTAAATGTGTTTGCCTTGGGCAAAAGGATCTAACAGCTTTGGATTGGCGCCCTTACTCATGACTACCAGCGGTGCACCGAGGCCGTCCTTGACGATTCGCCGGTCAACGAGGGAACCCTCGAAATGATAGATATCGGCAGGTTCGATTTTATAATTGGATGGGTTCCGTTGGGGCTGCGGACTGCGTTTGAGTGATAAATTCCAGACTTGGCGGGCTCCCGGGCAGTGTAGCGATGCTTTCCACGGTTCGAGGCCCGCATCGTCGATGAGGCCAAAAATACGTGCCACCGCGAAATTGTAGTCAAGTCGTGCTTGAGTGTCGTTCGGGTTTTGTTGCAGGGCGCTGCCGGCGGCGGATGCGGCATCCAAGAAATGGCCCATCTGGACTAGGTATTGGGTGGAGGGTTGCTTGAGAGATGTTGCCAGAATCTGACCGGCGGGGGTCTTGGATCGGTATGCCGGTTGGACATGGGTCACGGTGGAATAATTTTTACAGGCTAACGTGGCGAGCACGAGGCCGAGGACCAGAGGGATGGCGGATTTCATGATGGGGTCAATTGAAGAGTTATTTATTACAATGTTAGGCAGCCTCGGAATCATGAATATAGCCGATATCACTCGCCAATTGCGAATTTTTCAAAAACCTCGACGTCATAAATGTGACCGGATCCCGCGAGATGGAATGGTCGGAAATGCAGCGGCGCGAGCAAGTTGCGCAGATGCTTGCGGTCACGAAAATCGAAGCGTTTGCCGAAGAGTTCGAGGATTCGGATGGAGGAATGATCGCGGTAGGTATTCATGATCAGATGGCCGCGGTGGGTGGTCATTGCGGCCAGTTGGGCGACCAAATGGGTGGCCGAGAAGGGTTCTGCGGGTTCATGGAGGCGCAAGCGCTGCTCGGTCGTGCCATGCGAGACACCTTGAAAATACTCGAGGATGCCGATGGCAGTGACAATGTTGTAAGGTGCATGGAGAGCCGTCACCAACGGATCTGGCGCGGCGCAGACATCCTCGGTCATGGCGAAAATCCCATAGCCATGCCCGCCGACATGGTGGGGGTTGCGGGTGCTGGCTAATTTGGCTAGAAGACGGTTGCATTTGGCGATGTTGGCAGGGTCCCGGTCGGTGATCACGGCGGTGATCGCACGCGGATCGCAACCCTCACGTATGAGCTGGTCGTAGGCCAAAATCAGGCTCAGGCCGGTCCCGGCGGCCACCGCCTTGATGCGGATGGATGCACCCTGGTCTAACACCTGCTTGGCGGCGCTGTAGGTTGCCCGGGTTTCCAGTGTGAAGCGCAACTGCACATCCTTGCTCTGGACAGACTCGAAAAACACCCGGTCCCACCAGCCGCTGTTTTTGCGAATCTCCGGTGAGAGCATCATGTACGGACCATTCATCGGATCTCCGCCTTCCACCAGCGCGACAGTGTCGCGCTGGGATGATGCCAGCAGCGACCTCGCGTAGGGATGGCCGGAGCGCTCAAACAGCGGATTCCTATAGAGTGTGATGGCATCCCCATCCACCGAGGACATGGCCTTGGTAGTCCAGTTCACCACCTGGTGAGAGAGCTGTCCGATAAGAACCCCTCCCCTGCCGGCCGGCTTGGTGTCGCGCCCGCGGAAAATGGCGCGGCTCAAGCTGGCGACGATGGCCTCGGCCAAATCGTGCTCATCTTCCGCATACAGCGCCGTCACGGCATCCATTGGCTTAATATCTAACATATATCTGATTACTTGAGAGTTCGGAGAGCCTCCGGGGTGAAATCAGTGGCGGAGAAAGTCATGCCATGTTTGCTGTTGGAGCCTTCGATTGCCGTGGTGGAATTCTGCCCTGGCCGCTGCAGTGAGAAGCTCGAGCCAATCCATTTGCCGGTATCGTCCTTGGACACCCGGGTGGTATCAATGCGTTTTGCCAGCTTGCCTGCGCCCTTGTATTTCTCCACACGCATGGTGACCATGAGCTTGGTATCGATCCAACTGCGCACCTGCGAATAGCCAGTATCATCCCCCTTGCCCGGCTTGGATTCGAGGATTTGGCAAGGCACCCGATTAATGACCTCGGAACCGACACTGGCTTGCTTCTCCCACGCGAAGAAATTCTCCACCAGATCCTCGTACGCAAGATCGCTGCTGAAGACGCCATCCTTGATTTTTGCTGCGGTCACAGGCAGCATCGCGGCAGGCGGGGTGAATAGTGTGCCGCTAGGAGCGCGACCGGCTGACTTGTGCAGGAGGAATGACTCGCCCTTGCGCTCCTTGGGCCAGAGAATCTGATAAATTAAATCCGTGGAATTCTTGCTGCGCAGCGACTTCACTTGAATCTGCAACACCGTCTTGCCACCGCCACTTGCAGCGTTAATCTCCATTTTCACGCGCAAAACTGACGACCCATCCTGAATGCTGCTGCTGAGTTGTGCGGCGAGTTCGCGAGGTGATGGCGTGGCATCCTGGGCACCCGCGACTGCCACCAGCAGCGCAGCAGCGGGCAAGGCGTGAAGAATAGAACGAAGCAGCGATTTCATATGAGCAAATTGGAGTTAACTTTGCAGTGCAACACTCGGCGTGAGGCGTGAACTGCGCCACGCCGGATACAGACCGCTGATCACGCCGACAACAACGGAGATGGCGATGGAAATGAGCATCAGTTGCGGGTTGAGATCCGGCTCAATGAAGCCACGCACGCCGGGCGAGGCGCCCAAGGTAACGAGGCCAAGCACCCCGAGACCCACGCCGACGAGGCCACCGAGCAAACCTAACAGCGCGGACTCGCACAGCACCATGGCCACAATCCGCCGCCGCCGCCAGCCCACGGCTAACAGAATGCCGATTTCGTGAGTGCGCTCAAACACGGTCATGAGCATGGTGTTCATCACGCCGAGCACGCCCACGATAATGGCCAGCAGTGAGGTACTCCAACTGATGGCCCGGATCACACGAAACCCTTGGCTGGTGCCAACCACCTCGGTCGAGACCATCGCCCGACCTTCCGGAAAAATGCCATGGATGTCCCTACACAGCTGATTGATTTGCGCTTTCGATGTGTTAGGAATTGCCCTAATGTTCACAAAATTGATTTTGCCGTCATTGCCCGTGACCTCTTGCATCACCTTCAGGGACAGGAAGATGGTGCCATTTTCCATCAATGCATGTCCGTCCACAATGCCGACGACGGGCAACTCCTCGACCTCGATTTGGACGGTGTCGCCCACTTTTTTTTTGAGCACCTCGGCGGCGAGGGTGCCGAGGACCACGGCCTTTTCGGCAGCGTTTTTGGGCATGCGGCCCTCGAGCAGTGACATTTTTTGCCAGGCGAAGCCGCCCCACTCTCGGCCCGATATCATCATGATAGGAGCATCCTCCACACTCAACATCTGCATCAAGATGGATGTGGCATCTACCACCCGCGGCAGCGTGGCGACTTTTGCCTTCAGCGATTCATTAAACACCTTGGGCATCAAGCCGCCGCTCATGTTGCTCACCACCACGTCGGTCCCCACGGCGTCCAATTGGTTGGCGACGCCCTTTTCATAGCCCCAAGCCATGCCGACGAGGGTGACGACGGCGGCGATGCCGATGGAAATGCCAACCAAGGTCAGACCAGTGCGAACAGGGCGCCGAGTCAAGCTGCGGAGAACGATGGTAAAAAACGTCATGGCAGTTAGGTGTTAGTTGGTGGGCGTGGCTTGGTCCGAGATCACGCGACCGTCTTTCATCCGGATGATGCGCGAGGCGCGTGCGGCGATGCTCAGGTCATGGGTGACGAGCACCAGCGTCACACCTAACTTGCGGTGAAGATCCAGCAGCAGGTCAATGATCTGGAGGGCGCTTTCACTGTCGAGATTGCCGGTCGGTTCGTCCGCCAAGACCACGCCAGGCTTGTTAGCAAGGCCGCGGGCGATGGCGACGCGCTGGCGTTCGCCACCGGACAGTTCGGATGGATAATGATTGAACCTATGCCCGAGGCCGACGGATTCTAACAATTCAGCGGCCCCAGCCTTGCGCTGTGGGCGTGATAAATTGCCGCCGAACATGGGGATTTGGACGTTCTCCAAGACGGTGAAAGTCGGCAATAAATGAAACGCCTGGAAGACGAAACCAATCTGTTGAGCGCGATACGCCGCAGGATCTGGCAGGTCGGGGATTGAGTTGCCACGGTACTTCAGCGTGCCTGCACTGGGCTTGTCCAGTGCGCCGAGCATCTGCAACAAGGTACTCTTGCCGCAGCCGCTCTGGCCCACAATCGCCACAAACTCCCCCTGCCGGATCTCCAAATCCAAGCCGCGCAAGGCGGCCACCTTGCCATTGTCGAATTGCTTCTGCAGGCCGATCGCCTGATAGATCAATTTACCGGGGGGTGTTGCAGTATCGAGAGCCACAGTGCAGTTTTGCACAAAAGCCGGCCTGCGTCCAGATGTTTAACCAAGCTCAAGCCTTGCTGGTGCAGGAGCGTTGGGTAAAAAAAGCGATCAGTTTGAAGAGGGATGGGTTTAACGTCTAGGATATGATGGGCATTTGGATCGTGCTTACGGGGTGACCACTAGGCGGCAGAATTTCGTTGGGCCGCTGGGCAAGGTGAAAACCACTTTGGAGGGATCAGCCGTGTCGATACTCGAGTTGGGCGGCACGACATTTGTCCAAGTGACGAGGTTATCTGAGACCTGAACCAACCAAGACGTGACTCCATTGGCAGCATTGCGAGGCCAGGTCACGGTTCTAACTCCCGAGGCGGTCACCACCGAAGGATTGGCGGTGACGCCGACCGGCGCGCCCATGAAGTATTCCACACCATTGGGAATGCCGTCTTTGTCGAAATCAAGATTCGCCGCCTGGCCACCGGCGTGTGTGCTGGCCCAGGTGATGTAGGAATTCCCCCCGGTGATCGTCCCGGTTGCAGTCCCATTGGCCAAACTGTAGTTGGCGGCCAATCCGCCATTGGTTCCATCGTGGAGCGTGTAGGTAATAACCGTGCCGGGATACGTTCCGGCGGCGGCACTCGGATAATTCGCTGCTGTTGCCGTCGTGCTGACGGTTTCAGTAGCGACAAATCCCGACAGCGTCCCCACGGTAACCGCAGCAGCGGCGGGCGAACCATCGTATGGCTTGTCGGCAATCAAGGGTGCCGTCACCGACAGCGGCTGTGCCGTCACCGCAACCGAGCCGGTCATGCCGGCGAGCGTGTAGTTGGCCGCATTGGCACCCGCCAACGTCAGTTGCTTGGCCTTGAAGGCCACCACACATGCGGCCCATCGCGACGAGGTACTGAGTGTGGCCCCGCCCTGGGTATTGCCGGTAGCATTAACAATTTTTTCAATGGCATAAACAGCGGAGTTATCGGAGGCTGTGGCACTGGCGGAGGCGGTGTTGGCTACTGGGGTGAAGCCGGCAGTGAAGGTGGAAAGCGTGTAGGTGCTGTCCACCAAGCCGAAGCCACCGATCCACAATTCATTTGCTTGTGAGGTATTATTGCCCCCGGTGAGCAAGGCAGTACCGACGTTTTGTGCGTCCGCCTGGCTTTCGGTACCGGCCAACACGCCGGTGTATTCCATGACCACAGCCGCCGCGAAAACGGAGGCGGCAGTCGTGATGATAATGGCGGTGGTGCCTGTGGCGACGGGCGTGCCATACCAGATTTCGGCCGAATTCACGGTGACAGAACCTGCGGCTCTCTGGCGTGACCAATTGACTCCGCCTCCGGTGATGGTGCTTACCGCGTTCTGCGTCGATACGGCGCGCGTGGAAATCACGGCGATAAGGGTATTGCCGGTCACCGGGGTTGCACCGAGGGTCACGCTAAAACTGGTGCTGGCGCTGGCACCCGTATTTCCAGTGGCGGACTGCACGCGGACAACCGGGGAAACCGGGACCGCCCTGAAGGTGGCGATGGCACCCGACCACTGAGATGAGGTGCTGACCGTGCCGCCCGAGGACAACCCCGCACCGCTGGTCGTCACCACTCCCTCCAGGGCGTAGACCACCGAGTTGGTATTGGTGGTGACGGAGGTTGACGCCGCGTTGGCCACGGGAACGAAAGAGTTGAGGATGCCGGAGAGCGTGTAGGTGCTATCGACCAAGCCGATGCCGCCAACACACAACTCGGCACTTCCCTGTTGCGTGTTGGCGGAAGTGCCGGTAACGGCAGCGGCGCTGTTGCCAGCGTTGTTCCCCGCCACATCAAACGAGGTCGGAGTCAACAAGCCGCCGTATTCAACCACCACCGCCGCTGAGAGCAGTGAACCCTGTGTGATGGTAATGGCGGTGGTGCCAGCCGAGACGTTCGGGCCATACCAGATTTCTGTGGTCGTGCCGGCCGTGCCGGTTGACTGCGAGACGCGAGACCAGCTCACCCCGCCTCCGCTAATACCGCTTACCCGGCCGGCACTCGTGCCGCGCGTCGAGATCACCGCGACGAGCGTATTGCCGTTCAGCGGGGCGGAACCCAGCGTCACGGGCAGGGTCACGTCGGCGACGGCACCGGTGCTCCCGGTGGCCGATTGTACCCGGAGGACCGGATTGGTGGCAGAAAGGGTCCGCGATCCGACATTGGCACCGCTCAAGATGCCGAAGGTGCTGCCCAAATTGACCGTTTCGCTGCCAACCGCATTGCTAACAGACATGCTGGCACCCGCAATCGTCGCCGTACCGTCATACACCTTGGTGCCCGTCAAGGTCACCGGCCTCTGGGTGACCGTCTGGGGGATACCCGTGTTGGCACTGGTGACATAGCCCGTCGTGCCGCTGTAGGTCGCCGAAATCGTGTGAGAACCCACCAACAACCCGTTGGTCGCATACGATGCCTGGCCAGTGCTGGTGTTGACCGTTACCGCGCTGGCCAAAGCCGCTCCGTTGTCATAGAACTGGACCGTGCCACCGGTGGGCGTGGGCGCGACTGTGGCGGTGAATGTCAACGAAGATCCATACACCGAGGGAGTGCCCGAGGTGACAAGCGTGGTGGCGGTGGTGGTGCCAGTGCCGACGGTAAGGATACCGGTGCCGACAAAATAGGTATCATCAATATTTGCGGCAGCGGAGCCGGTTGCCCCCCAGGTGCCGTTGGCCTTGGCGTTGCCACCAAGAGAGAGGGAAGCTACAAACGCGGGCGAAACATTGCTCAAGCTGACTGTTGCGCCGGGTGCCACCACCAACGGCCCCGCGCCGAGGCTGTAGCCGTTGGTAATAGCCAGTGCGCCTACGCTGACAGTGGTGGTGCCGGCGTAGGTGTTCACGCCGGAAAGGGTCAGCGTGCCACTGCCAAGTTTGGCTAGATCGCCGTGATAAGCTCCCGAACCGCCAGTCGTGTTCGTCGTCAGCGTGATATCTACAGCGGAGATTGTCTGGATCAGGTCATTGCGGACCAATTCGATGGTCGGTTTGCTGGTATAGTTGTTGCCCGGGTTGGTTACGACGATGGCGTTGACTTTGCCCGTAGCTGGATCGAGTGTGGCCACCGCGGTCGCACCGGTCCCGCCACCGCCGTCGATGTACACCCACGGCGGCACATTGTTGTAATAGACATAGTTTGGAGTGGGCAAATTGGTGATGGCGATGGCACTGACCCCTTGACCGCTGGGAGCCATCAACGATTGCGCGATGGTCACGTCCTTGGCACCGGTGTCGATCGTGGCGCTTTCCCAAATGCGGGCATTGGCGGTGCCGTTCTTACCGTATGCGCCGGTGGTCTTGCTCAAGTTGATAAAGTCGGTCTGAGTGGTGGTGCCAGTATAGACCAGCGTGCCGCCATGAAAGTTCAAAAACGGCAGGCCATAGTTTGCGGAAGAGTTGCCACCGAGGATTTGCCCGGCCACCTTCAGTGTTCCGCTGTTCAGGTTGTAGGCGGCAACTACTTTGAATATCGTCGGCCCGCTGCCATTGCCCGCGGAGGGGGCATTGATGTTGTCGGCAAGCTTGAGGCTGCCGCCCACTGTCAGCGTGCCGCCATGCTGATAGATCTGTCCGTAGGCGTAAAGTGTCCCACTCCTCCCGTTGTCACTTGCGTTTTGCACCACAAACGCATCGCTGGTGGTGGTCAGCGCCGAACTATCCTGGAGTTCCAGGACGCTTCCATGACCGTGGCCATCGCAATAGTTGGCCGAATTCAATACTGCAGCAGTACTGAAGCTCGCCGTTGTGTTATCTTGAAGCTTGAAGTAGGTGTCTTGTTGAGTATATCCGGCACCCATGCTCAGAGCCTTGGGGGTGGAGCTGGTGCCGTAGATCGAACCCGAGTTCTTGAGGTAGATAGCGGATTTTCTTCCATCCCCCGTGCCCATGGTCAAGGTGCCGCCCATGACGATGCTGCCCGTCGTGCCTTCCACCACAACCTGACCATCCCGTGTGGTCATGCTCGCGGTGGTGAACGTGGCGTTGTTGACGTCCAGCATGATCGGACTGGCGTTACCACCCTCCAAATAGGTCGCTCCCGTCAGAGTCATGGTTGCCGAGTTATTGAGGGTCACCTGACCAAGGTTGAGAGTCAGTGCGGCGAAGGCGTTGCCGGTACTCGCGATGACCAGATTGCCGGGATTGCTGCTCTTGGTCAGGGTGATGCCTGTGCCGGTAATGGTGCCGTTGATGGTGAGTGTTTTGCCGGTGTTCACAGTCCAAATCTGGTTGTTGGCGAGTACTACCGGGGCGTTGATGGTCACGTCGTTATTGGTCGTCGAGAGGTCCAAGTTCGTGCCGTTGAGGGTGTTGAGGGTGAGGATGCCCCCTCCGGAAAGGAAGACGACTGGTCCGGGCAGGTTGTTGTCGAACTTTAGACCTCCTACGGACAAGCCGGCGCCCGCATCAATGGTCACGCCCAACGCATTGGCTGCGCTAATGACGTTGTTGAACTCACCAATGTCGGCGGTACCGGGCATGGTTCCACCCCAGTCCGCTGCCGCCAACGTGGTGGTCGTGTTCGCCTTGATCTGATTGGCCGCCGGTGCGGACGGCAGGGCCAGGATGGCGCAGAGCGCGAGGGCGAGAGAGAGGCGGGGCGGTTTCATGGTATTATTGTGAGTTAAGCAATCAATGATACGCACTAAATTCCAAACGGAAGAGGCGAGGAAATAGTGGATAGAAGAAGGGAATCCCCTTGATGGGGGGAAGGTCCGGGGCGGTGGGTTTCGCGATTTCGGACCTAGGAATGGGTGGTTTTGACAGGCTGGAAACTGGGGGGTTGAGCGGAGTCGATGTGAGTAGGTAGCAGATATGGCGGTTTGCGCCAGCAAAAAAACCTCCCCCATTTGGGGGGGAGCCTTGGTGATGAGTTACTTACAGAGAGACGGGCCGCAGCGGGGCGAGTACCTAGGTGTGTGATTGTGGCGGCGCAGCGGGCCAATGGCTGCCGGATTTGGGATCGGAGAGATTGCGCAGCAGGTCCATCACCGCCGAGCGGTAGTTAGGGAACGGCGCCACATCCCCTTCCGCCGTCGGATCCAGCAACGCCGCGTGAGATGGCAGTTGGTCATGAGGCAACGCCATCTTGAGATGATGAATCCCGTGAAACGGCTCGTGCAGCAAGGTGAGCGCAAGGAGGCGGCCGGACCAAGAATGAGCCACGATGCTGCGGGTGGCGCTTCTGGCGGTGTGGCCGCTCAAGCCGACGTGTTCGATGTATTTGCGCCAACTCTGAAGATTGCCCGCGATTACGGCCGGCCCGAGCAAAACCCAGACGAAATAGTCCCAGACATGGAACCGAGTGACCGTGATGAGGATCGTTGACCAGACCACGAGGATCAGAGCAAATTCGAGCCAGATCCGGCGGCGGACTTTCCGGCTTCTAACTAATGAATCCTGCTGGATGAAAACCCGCATAAATAAAAAGGGTGTGTACAGAATGCCCAAGTTCAGTTCGATGAGGGCAGCCAAGCGCCGTTGCCAGCGTGGCGAAGTGACGATCACGAAGGGCCATAACTCGACGTCCCGCTCGGTGGCAAGGTGCGAGTGATGCTTTTGATGCGCCGCGCGATAGAGCGTGAAGCTCATGAAACTGAGCGTCCCGGTGAGCATGCCGTCAAATTCATTGAAAAAACGGTTTTTCCGCAAGAGTCCGTGGGAGGCTTCGTGAAAGCCGATGAGCAGCCCATGCATGAAGTGGCTAACGAGAAAGGCCAGCGGTAGACACAACCAAATCAAGTCATAGTGATAGGCGAATCCAAGCGCGATCTGGGTGACCATCAGCGCGGCACTGATCAGGGGAAAGGCCGCCCGGCTCACCCAATGCGTGTTACCGTGGTCATCGTCATCCACTGCCACGACAGGCGGCACGCAGTCGCTATTGTTAGTTGCTAGATAAGCCATGAGATTAATTAGTTAGTGCGGTCACCCGGTGTTGTGGATTACTGGAGACAAGCTTTAAAATCGCGAGGAAAAGCTCGTGCAACGCAGCAATGGTTGCCGCGGGAATGCGACGAGGCTTGAACAACCAGACCACCTCCAGCTCGCTGCCAATTTCGGTAATCTCGCAGCCGAGATCGAACCTAGCGGTGCCGGTGGAACGCATCCGCAGCTTGGTGGAAATGCGCGCCATCACCACGTCGGGCACTGGGTGGTTCTGCAGCGCGAAACGCACATCGAAGATGGCATGTTCGCCCGCCGTGTGGTCTGCACCAAGGGCGGCGGCGAGCTCGGCGAAGGGCATAGCGTTGGCGAAGGCATCGAGGGCGGCTGTGGCCACCGCCTGCAGGTGTTGGGAGAAATTGTGTGAGGGATCAATCTGCGCGCGGAGGGGAACCACCCCGGCGAAGTAGCCGATGGTTTGGCGGATGGTCACCTTATTGCGGTTGGCCACCGGGGTGCCGACGAGGATATCATCCTTGCCGGTCCATTTCGCCAGTGAGAGCTGAAATGCTGCCAGTAGCGTGCTGAACATCGTCGTGCTGTGACTCACGGCCAAGGACTTGACGCCCCGCACCAAGTTCGAAGGGATCACGGCGACCCAGCGCTGCAAGGGCGCCGCCTCAGTGGCACCACTCCAGATTCGACTCGATCCGGCGAGCTGTGACTTCCAGAAAGCGACTTTGCTGGCCAACAACTCAGGCTGACAGAGGGCCCGTTCGGCTGTCGCCCATTCGCTGTACGTCTGGGTTACCGGCAGCAGCGAGTTTTTCAGACCCATCATCCCCATGGCCATGGTCTTGCGCAGGCCGGAGAGCCCCATGACATAAGCCGTGCATAGATCCTGCACGAACACACCCAGCGACCATCCGTCGGCAATGGCGTGATGGAAGGCAAAGGCCAGCACATGGTCGTTGGGTGCGCGGCGGATCATTTCCATGCGGTGCAGCGGTCCTTGCAGCATGTCGAACGGTTGCCGGCAGATTTGCTGCATCACGTCTTCCAGTACGTCGTTGGCCTTGAGCACGCGAAAACCCAGCACCGCCGTCCCCGTTGTTCGGATCATCTGCAACGGGCGGCCCTTGCCCGGCAAAAACGAAATCCGCAGTGCCTCCTGCCGCTCGATGACGCGCTGGAGTGCCGCGGCACCTTGCTCCGGGGTGATCGGCCCCTTGATCTCGATGAGTCCGCAAATGTGGTTTGCAGGGTCCGCCACCGGCACCGCTGCATGCTCCCACAATTCACGCTGTGGCAGAGTGAGCGGTTGGAGGCGGGCATCCCCGTTCTCCAGCCATTGCTTGAACTGCGCTCGCGGGTCCGATGACATCCGTCAAATTAGATTTTTCCGGCCAGGATGGGTTCCACGTCGATGCCAGCGCCGAGCAAGAGGTCAAGGTCCTCGTCGGTAATCGCATCGAGATCCAACTCCGCAGTGTCGACCGCTAGTTCGACCACTGCAGGCTTGACCGCGCTGTCCCCATCGCTGCCCATTTGCTCCGCAATCAAGGTGGCGATCTGACCGATCGTCCGCGCCCGCATCAGGCTGGTGGGTGGCAGCGCCACGCCGATGGCCGCCTCCAACATCGTTTCGATTTCCACGCCCATGAGCGAGTCCAGGCCGAGGTCGGTGAGCAGTTGATCCTCGCGCAGGCTCTCCGGCTTGACACGCAACACGGTGCCGACGACGTCGCGCACGGCCGCACCGATGACGGTTTTCAGATCTTCCGGAGTCGCGGCTTGGATTTTGGCGCGCCAGTCGTGGCTGCCAGAGTTGGTATCTTGGACTTCGACGCCGGCAGCGAAGATGCGCTCGACGAGAGGATTGTCCTGCATGCCGCGGAACGATTGCCGCCATTTCGTCCAATCCACACGGATCGCGGCGACTTGGGTAGCGTGGGCGGTGAGGAAGGATTCCATCAGCGAGGTCACTTCGGCAGGTGTCAGCGCGCCGGTCCCCTGGCGCGCCAAAAATTCTGCGACGCGCTCATTGCGAGCGACGTAGCCTTGGCCGCCGAGTACGCCCCAGTTGATGGCGAGGGCGGGTTGGCCGAGGGCGCGGCGATGGTAGGCGAGGGAATCCAGAAACGCGTTGGCGGCCGAGTAGTTCCCTTGTGCGGGGTTGCCGAAGATACTCGAGACCGACGAGAACATCACGAAGCAATCAAGGTCCATGCCCTGCGTGTTGGCATGCAGCAACCATGCGCCATGCGCTTTCGGAGCCATTACCGTGCGCAGACGCTCAGCGGTCAAGGCCGAGAGCGGGGCGTCGTCGATTACCATCGCAAGGTGAAAAATCCCCTTGAGTGGAATTTTTGAAGTGCGCAGCTCGCCAATGAGTCTTTTAACGTCCGCTGGCGACCCGATGTCAGCTATTAAAACCGTGGTTTCAATGCCGCGAGCCACAAGGCTGGCAACGAACTCGACGGTTTCCGGAGTGGAGGCCCCGCTGCGACTGCTGAGCACCAGGTGGCGGGCGCCGGCATCGACCAACCACTCGGCCAGCACGCGGCCGAATCCGCCAAGCCCTCCGGTAATGAGATAGGCGCCGTCCGCCCTCACCTCGAAGGGCGGCAACGGCGGCTCACCTTTTCTCAGCATGAAGGCATCGGCAAAGCCAACGACCACTTTGCCGGTGTGCTTGCCGCCAGCCATCAGGCGGAACGCGGCGTCGATGCGACTGGCAGGGAAGGAGCGGAATGGCAGCGGAGTGAGTGCGCCTTGATCGACGAGAGTGGCGATTTGCGCCAGGAGATCGCGGGTTTGGTTGGCGTCGCCGGCGAAAATAGCGTCCATGGCGATGACGTGGAACGAGCAATTGCGGCGCAATCCCCACAGCGGGATGCGCGAATTGAGGTAAATATCGCGCTTGCCGATTTCCAGGAACCGCCCGGATTCGGCGAGGCACGACAAGCCCATCGGGATAGCTTCGGCGGCGAGTGCGTTGAGTACGACATCCACGCCGCGGCCATGGGTTAGTTCCATGACGGACTCCGCGAAATCCCCTCGGCGGGAGTCGATGACGTGTCGGACTCCTAGGGTTTTGAGCAGCTCACGCTTGGTCAGGCTACCAGCGGAGGCGATGACTTCCGCACCCAGATGATGGGCGATTTGAACGGCGGCCATGCCAACACCACCGGCGCCGGCGTGGATCAGAATGCGCTCTCCGGCCTTTATCCTGGCGACGTCCACAAGCGCATGCCACGCGGTCATGAACACGACCGGCAACGTCGCAGCTTCCTCATAGGAGAGATGGTCTGGCATTTTGCGCACGTCGGAGCCACGCGCCAGCGAGTGGGTCGCCAGACCGAAAACGGCGAGGCCAAATACCTTGTCGCCGACGGCGAGGTGGCTGATATCTGCACCGATCGCAAGCACTTCGCCTGCCACTTCGTCGCCAAAAACCCGTGCATCGGCGGTTTCCGCCGGGTACAGGGCGAGTGCCTTGAGCACGTCGCGGAAATTCATGCCAGCAGCCTTGACGTGGATGAGCACATCGTCCGGCCCGCAGAGTGGCAGTGTGAACGGCGTGAAATGCAGGCTATCGAGCAGACCGCGTTCACGCGATTCGAGCCGCAGCGGCACAGAGGAATCAAGGTGTTGCATGCGCTGCGGCAGACCATGACTGATGCGCTGAACGTAGCGGGCCTCGCCACGCAGGGCCACTTCGCGTTCGTTGTCCGCATGCATCAGTTCGTTCCACAATAGGTGGCAATCGGCTGCTGAGGCGCCGCTTGGCAGGTCGATGCCGCGGCAGGAGAAATTTGGATGTTCGCTAAGGATGACGCGGAACATCCCGAGTGCGGGGGCTTGCGCGACGTTGGTGGAACCCATGTTTGAGCCAGCCGGCTGGGCACCACGGGTGATCAGATCGAAGCGGAGTTTGGCCGCCGCCAGCGTTGCTTCCAGTGCGTGCGTCAGGTGGAGCAGGGCGTCGGTGCCCATCAATGCGTCGTGGTCGCCGGTGCCGATTTTTTCATCGAGGGTCCAGAGATAGACGAAACGTTCTGGTGGCGTGTCTTCGAGCAAGGCGGCCAAAAGCTCTTTCCAGTCGTCCGGCTCCTCGTCTCGCAGCGTAAAGCTGTCGGCCCCCACACGTGCAAAGCGCTCACCCCGGCGCACCATCCGGCAGCGCGCTCCGCCAGCGACAACTTGCGCGGCAACTTCGCTGCCGAGTCCCCCCTCGTCAGCAAAAACGACCCAGCAGGCTTCGAGCGGAGTGGCCGCGGCGGCGACGTTAGAAAGCGCTAAACCGACCGTCTCGAGCGGAGCGTCCGCGGCGGCTAGCACCTGGTCGGTTTTTCTGCCGAGGATGCCAATTTGGCCTTCGCCTTCCGGGCCTAGCAGTCCGGGCATTGAGGTGGTTTCATCGAACCCGGCATCCTTGAGCGCGAATTCCCACTGGGCGCGCTGCATCAGCGGTTGCTCGGGCCGCAAATCGCGGTCAGTTAGATGCCACCAACCCTGCGTCAGCCCAAAGACCGATTCGGTCCACAGCTGCGGCGTCGCCAAATCCATGAACATCAAAGTGCCGCCGGCAACGAGCAGATCATGGAGCATTGCCAGCGTCACCCGGACGTCCGCGACGGCATGCAGCACGTTGGTGCCGACAATAAAATCGTAAGTGCCCGGTTCGAACTCCTGCTCCGCGGCAGGTTTCTCCAGATCCAGCACCTTGTATTCTACCTCAGGGAAGGCCGCGAGCTTTTGGTTAGCCGCCGAGAAGAAGCCGGCGGAAACGTCGGTGAACGTGTAGCTGTGCAACCCGCGCTCGAGCAGAGGCAACAATTGCGCGGCGAGGCCCGCGGTGCCAGCGCCAACTTCGAGGATGCGCAAGCCACGGCCCTCAGGGAGTTGGCGGGCGGCTGCTTGCACGGCTTTGGCGATGCTGATCATCCAGTGGCTAGAGAACAAGCCATCGCCGTAAAAATGATCGAGCAACTCGGCGTTGGCACCACCGAAGAGGATTTGCACGGCGTCTTTTTCGCCGCGCAGGATGGCAGCGAGTTCTCCGCAGGATGACGCGCAGAGCAGGGCTTCGGGCAAGTGGCCGGGGTGTTCGGTGATAAAGGCTCGGAGCAGATCTGATGCGGTGTCTGCGGCGCTGCCAAATTCCGCCGTCGGAGCGTAAGTACCACCATTCTTCGTGAGCAGTCCGCGCTTGACGAGCTTGGCCATCAAACGGCCGAAAACTGTGCGCATCAAGGGCGTCACACCCAGCGAAGCCGCGGAAAATCCGGGGCCCACCCCCATCTCGCGCAAACCCTTGGCGAGTTGAGCGGCCGCCAAGTGATCCTCGGCTGCCATGACGCCTTCCAGTTGCTCTCGCCCACGCAGGTCAATCACTTCGTTCAATGCGGCCGTGGCAACGTCCCGCAGTCGGGCCAATGACAGCGGAATTTGCACCGCTGGAGCGGAAGTGGGGGCCTTGCGTTCCCAATCCACATGATAAACCAAATCACGACTGTCACCTGAGGTGCCAGGGCGGCGGGTGGCGCTCATGCTGATGGCCCGGAAGCCGTCCACCAGCACACACGGGTGGCCGGCCTCGTCGTAGATACCGATGCGGCCTTCTATCAACTCATCGTTGTAATGCAGCACTTTGCTGCGGATTTGAGTTGATGCGCCAGGCGAGCGAAGGAATAAAATCCTCGCGAAGCGCACGGGCAGTTTCATTTTTGCCCTGCGGTCCTCGACCGTCTTGGCGCCTGCGGAGAATACTTGCAAGGCACCATCCAAGAGGACCGGATGCAGCGCGTATTCCTCGGCGCGGGCGGCGATGATTTCCGACAAGGCAACCCGACCTGCGGATTTCCCAGCTCCGGCGGCCAGTTCGCGGATCGGGCGGAACTCGTCGCCGTAGCGCAGTCCCAGTTCGCTCATGTGGTCGTAGAAAGCGCCGACGTCTTCTGCTGCCAAATCGGCATCGAGCGGGCCGACGATGGAGTTTGCGAAAGAGGATTCGGTGCGCTCGCTACGCATCGAGCCGACGACGTGAACCGACCATGTGTTGGTTTGCTCAAAGCGGCTCTGGATCGTGAAGCTGCGTTCGGTGGGCTCGTAGGTCAGTTCGAGGGTGAGGGCCGACGCCGGGTCTGGAAGAATCAGCGGGCGACGGATCTCGAAATCCTCAAGCGCAAAGGGCCGGCCATCAAACAATTGCAAGCCGACCTCAAGCGCAATTTCCACGAAGGCTGCAGCGGGAAAAATCACGTGCGTGTCCACCTTGTGATCCTTGAGGAACGCCAGATGCCTATTGTCGAGGCGCGTCGTCCAGGTTGGCGTGGCACGGGGTTGGCGGGCATCGAGCAGCCCCTTGCCGCCGTGGGTAAGCCGTGCCTCGCGCAACTCGCTACTTTCATGCCACCAGCGGCTCTTCTCCCACGGATAAGCGGGCAGCGAGAGCAGCTCGCGGGAGGGCGTCAGCCCGGTGAAATCAAGCAGCACCCCACCGCGGTGGAGCGCAAGTGCCGCTTCCAAAAACCCGTCATGCTCGCGCTCACGGCGAGCCGTGGCGGTCACTTGGGTCTTAAGGCCACGGGCACTGAGGCATTCCTGAATCGATAGCGACAGCGCCGGATGAGGGCTGATTTCCAACCAGATATCCACGCCGAAGTCGGCCATGGCATCGACGGCTTTGACAAACTGAACGGGTTGGCGGATACCGCGTCCCCAATGGGCGGCATCGCAGTGTTGGCCTGCGCAGCGTTCACCCGTCACGGTGCTGAAAAACGCCAACGTTTCAGCCTGCGGCGCAATGTCGGCCAGCCCTTGGATCAGCTGATCCGCCGCGGGCTGCATCATCGCGTGGTGATACGGATGAGGCACCTTCACAAATCGTGCAAAAATATTTTGGGCGGCCAGCTCGCCTTGGATGGCTTCCAGCGAGGAGGCGATGCCGGCCAGGGTAAGTGACCTAGGACCATTAAAGGCCGCAATGCTGACGCTGCGGTCGTGGCGGGCAATCACATCCAACGCTTCTTGCTCCGACAAGCTCACCGCCAACATAGTCCCCTCCCCGCGAGCACACTGATGCATCATGCTGGCCCGCAGGACGATAATCCGGGCCCCTTCTGCTAGACTGAGGATGCCCGCGACGCAGGCCGCAGCGATTTCGCCCACGCTGTGACCGACGACGGCACTCGGCACCACACCGATGGATTTCCACAGCGCCACGAAGGCCAACTGCATTGCGAAAATCGCCGGTTGTGCAATCTCGGTTTCCAGCATTCTGGAACTCGCCTCGTCGCGACCGAGCTCCTCTAGCAGAGAGAACTGGGCGTGCGGACGCATCGCCTCGGCACAGGCTTCCACTGTGGCGCGGAAGACCGGTTCGTGGCGCATCAATTCGCGACCCATCCCCCACCATTGCGGGCCTTGGCCGCTCATCACAAACCCAATGCGCGGCGCAAATTCAGGCCGCGGCGCAAACGCCGTCTGCACCGTAGTCACCGGATTGCCAGCCGCGAATTCATGCAACTCGGCAACCACCTCGGCGGACGACTTGGCGACAAGCGACAAGCGGAAAGCGTGATGATTGCGGCGGGCACCGAGCATATAGGTGAGCTTTGGCAGCACCGGAGACGTGCCGTTTGCCAATTCATGACTGTCGATCCAAGCCGCCAAACGGCCAGCGGTGGCTTTGAGCGCCACTTCGGAACGGGCCGAAATCACCAGCGGCCACGAACGATTCGTCGGAAATGGCCCCTGTGCGTGAGGCGCTTGCAGCGGCGGTTCGGCCAGAATGACGTGCGCATTGGCACCGCCGAAACCAAAGGAATTGACCCCAGCGATGCGGCGTTTGCCATTGCTTGGAAACACTTCCAGGGTCGTCGGAACGCGCAATTTCAGGCCAACCATGTCGATGTGCGGGCTCGGATTGGCAAAGTGCAGGCTTGGCGGGATCAGACCGCGCTTGAGCACGAGCATCCCCTTGATGAGGCCGACAATGCCAGCCGCAGTTTCCAAGTGCCCAAGGTTGGTTTTTACCGAGCCGATGAGCAGCGGGGAATCCGCCGCGCGCTCACCGCAAAGAGCGTCGGCCAGTGCCATGGCCTCGATGGGATCGCCCACCGCAGTGCCGGTGCCGTGCGCCTCGACGAAGCCGACATCCGCCGCCAGGATGCCCGCATCAGCACAAGCGTCACGCACCAATTGGGCCTGAGCGGCAGGGCATGGGAGCGAAATGCCATTGGTATGACCGTCTTGATTGAGCGAGGAACCGAGGATGACACCGTGGATCGGATCGCCATCGGCGAGAGCTTGGGAAAGCGGCTTGAGCAGGACAATGCCGGCACCTTCACCCCGGACGAAGCCATTGGCCTCCGCCGAAAATGCCTTGCACTTGCCGTCTGGCGAGAGCATGCCCGCTTGCGAGAAGCCGATAAACCCGTCGGGCGTGATGATCACCGTCACGCCGCCAGCCAGCGCCATCTTGCAGCGACCAGCCCGCAGCGACTCGCAAGCCATGTGCACCGCCGTGAGAGCGGAGGAGCAAGCGGTGTCCATCGCGATACTCGGGCCATTGAGATTGAAACAATAGGAAAGCCGGTTCGCGGCGATGCTGTGGGCACTGCCCGTTGGCGAGTGGGCGCTGATGCCCTTGCGATCCGTGCTGCCTGTTTGGATGTTTTGGTAATCATTATGGGAAACTCCCATAAACACTCCTATGTCGCTACCTCCCGCAAAGTCCAAAACCTGCCCAGCATCTTCAATTGCCTCCCACGCAATCTCGAGTAACAGCCGCTGCTGCGGGTCTATGTAGGGCGCCTCACGCGGGGAAATCCCGAAAAACTGCGGGTCAAATTGGTCGATTTGCTCGAGAAATCCCCCGCGTTTAGCGATGGATTTGCCGGCCAAGCCCGTTTCCGCGTCGTAGAACCGAGCGACATTCCAGCGATCCGTGGGCACCTCAGACACGGCATCGCGTCCTTCGGCCAGCAGTTGCCAAAACGTGGCGGTGTCACTCACACCACCGGGAAACCGGCAGCCAATGCCGATGATTGCTATACCTTCTTTTGCCATAATATGATTGTGGGTTTAAAGTCCCGATAATCTGATAGAATGGCCGACGCCAAACTAACAATATAAGGACTATCCCTTGGCCAGACGCTTGGCAAGAAGTTTTCTTCAGGCGCGTTAAATAAAGTCGCGCCCTAGCAGGCAGCCTCAGAATTCAATTCAGTGAACTCATCGTTTCGCGACCACGTCGCTTCGTTTCGGGGTCGTCTTTGCCCGTACTGGGTAGGGTGAGGCCTTTTTCGATGCACTTCCTAGCGTCCCCCTTGTTGCCCATTGCCGCGTAGGTGATGCCAAGGTCCACATAGTAAACGGAGCGGTTGGCTTTGAGGCTGATCGCCTTGCGGAAGCATTTGACGGCTTCATCATTGGTGGCCTTGGGCAGGTCGCCGTAGGTCATTTCGGCGAGTTTGCGCTTCAATCCGCCGATCTCCGCGACGCGTTGGTGCCAGCGGCCGAGAATATACCAAGCGAGATCATTCTCCGAATCCAAGGAAATCGCCCTGTCCGTGAGAGTCCGGATCTGCCGCAGCGCCTCCATTTTTTCCTTGTTGCCATATAGGTCGAGCGACTTCGCATGGCAAATGGCAATGGATAGCTGCGCCTCTGAATCCTTCGGTGCAATGGCCACCGCCCGCTTCGCGTAGTCCAATGCCAAGCCTGATTGCCGCGACTTTTCATTCACGCTCGGGCCATCCGCCATCTGATGGCGGTATTGGCGGGCGATGCGCAGCAGCAGACTCGCATTCTTCGGGTCCATATGCTCGGCGGGCAGGTAGAACTTAAGCGCTTCGGTCGGATTAAATTTCAGATCGTATACGTCACCTTGTTTTACAAGATCATCCAAAGTCGCTCCGAAGCCGAGGCCGCAGGCTGGGAAAAACGCGAGTACGAGAATAATTGCGGTGACGGATTTAGGGGGTTGCATAATGGCGAGGTGAATTGCCGCTTGCTGCCAACAGGTGTCTGGCGACAAACGGGTCGTGACCCATACGCGAGGGCTTGCAAGGAGTCAAAAAATGAATTGTAAGACTTTAAGATTGATTTGATATCGGTTTGATTTACATTTTGGATTTGTTGCTTGCCCCAGAGACCGCATTTTCCAAGCCTCGTTCCGTTAGCCAAGCCGGAATATCCGGACACATGTCATGAGTCACATCCTTCTTATTCCATTCGGCACTTCAGGGAGCATTTTTCCGTTCATTTGGCTGGGTCGCCAACTATTGGAGCGCGGACATCGGGTGACGATGATAGCCTCCTCGATCTATCAACAAACAGCGGAGTCAGAGGGAATCGGGTTTGTCGCGCCTGACACCGATGTGCTGCCTCTGATGCTTGCCGAAGCGGATTTGTGGCAGCCAGGCGAGTTCAAGCGGGTGGCCTTCACCTATGCCGGACGCGCGACCGGGCCGTGTGTAGCAGCAATCGAGCGGGTGCTGCAGGAGATTGGCAAAGCGGACCTGATGCTGGCCCCGATGATATCCTTCGGTGCGCGAATCGCCCGCGAAAAATATCGGCTACCCTTGATTACGGTGCATCTCTATCCAGCGGCGATGATGAGCGCCGATGATGTGCCGCTGGTGCTGCCCGGATTCCGCTTGCTGCGACTGTTGCCGCTGGCGTGGCGCAAGTTCATCCTCTCCCTGCCGAGTCCTTATGACCCATTCGCCATTCCTGCGGTCGCTGAGGCTTGCGCGGTCCATGGAGTGACGCCGCCAACCCGGCTGTGGAAACTATGGCATCATTCGCCCGACGGCGTGCTGGCGCTTTTTCCAAGCTGGTTTAGCCGGGTGGAGAAGGATCAACCTGACAATACCTTGCAATGGGATTTTCCGTTAGAGGACATGGTGCAACAGCGCGGCATGGCGGCGGAGCTTGAGCAATTTCTGGCTGCAGGCGAGAGGCCGGTAGTCTTCACCGCAGGCACGGGCCAGTATCATGCCACCAAATTTTTCGCAATCGCCAGCCGGGTGGTTGGCGAGCTGGGATGCCGGGCGGTTTTTCTAACATCCAAGTCCGAGCAAGTGCCGCTGCATCTTCCATCCTCCATATTTGTGTCCGCTTACGCCCCCTTCAGTCTGCTGCTGCCTCGCGCGGCGGTCATGGTGCATCATGGAGGAATTGGCACCGTGGCACAATGTTTCGCCGCGGCAATCCCCCAACTCGTCGTTCACATGTCGTTGGATCAACCCGATAACGCCGCCCGGATCGAGAGACTGGGGGTGGGATTGAGCATTGGCATCGGCCGGCTCACTGCGGGGCGGCTGCTGCCGCTGTTGCAACGCTGCCTTGAAGATGCGTCTATCAGGGAGAACGCGCTGGAGCGGGCACGGCTCTTGCAGCAGCGCCCGTCAGCCGCGGCGTTGTGCGCATGGCTAGAGGCCGCCATCGCTGGCGAGGCGGTGCCTCAGACGCAAGACCCAAGACTTGAAGACCCAAGAGCAGAAAACTTGACCTAACGCAGCAGCTTTAGCTTTTCAATGACTCTAGTGGAGTTCGACCTGAATGCAGCCGTTGTGGCATGAGCTTTCGACCATCGATTCAATATGTCCCACTCACGATTTCAAGGAGCAGCCTACGCTCTGGCGGGTACACTCTGCCTCAGCGGCTGCGCCACGTACCATGCGCTGGCCCTCAACTCCGCAAATGTTGAACGCCGCCTCCGCCCACCTAACAGCAACGCACTTGCCATCGCCGCCCGCCAAATCAATCACCCGCTGCTCCACCCGTTGCGGCTGGATGCCAGCGACGGGCTGTCGCCGGATGCAGCGGCGCTGCTCGCGGTGTTGCTCAATCCGGCGCTGCGGGCCCTGCGTGATCAGGCCGGTGAGGCGCAGGCGCAGCTTCTCAAAGCCGGCATCCTCCCCAACCCCCAGTTCAGCGGCAATCTCGACTTCGTCACCGGTGGTGCCACCGCAGGCACCCGGACCGGCTCCGGCTATGGCTTGAACTGGGACTTGCAGGGTGTGGTCACCCGGGGCCAGGATGTCGCCAGTGCCCGCGCCGACGAGCAGGCCGTGCGTCTGGACATTGCGTGGGAGGAATGGCAGACGGCGCTTGCCGCTCGAACTGCGGTTTATGATCTCATTGCGCTGCGTGCTCAGGTGGCCCTGGCCGGGGAGATTTCAGACCGCCTGGCCAGCAATGCCGACCTCGTCAGCAAAGCCGCCGATATTCACGAAATGCCGCTTCTCGAATCCGCCACGCTCGAGGTATCTGCCAACGACGCCCGCGCCGTGTTGCTTGGCCTGCAGCAGGCACTCGAGCAGCGCCGCATCGCCCTCAACCGCGCCATCGGCTATCCGCCGGCCACCAATCTGCGGCTCCAAAGCGCCACCGAGCTGCCCTCGCGCGTCGATCCGCCATCGGCCGCCACGCTGCTGCATGGGTTGGAGGAGCGCCGCTTGGATTTGCTGGCCCTCAAGCGCGGCTACGAGAGCGAGGATGCGAAACTGCGCGCGGCCATCCTCGCCCAGTTTCCTAACATAACCATCGGGTTCAACCGCGCCACCGATACCGGCAACGTTCGCACACTGGGCCCCGCCATCACCATGGCTCTGCCGTTTTTTGACCGCAACCAAGGCAGCATCGCAGTGGCAAACGCCACGCGCCAGCGCCTGTTCGACGAATACACCAACCGCGTCTTCGCAGCCCGGGCCGACATCGCGGCGGCGCTTGCCGACGTTCACTCGCTCAACGCCCAAATCGCCCATGCCCAAAAGGCGCTGCCGGCTCTCTGCCGGGTCGTCGAGATGTCCGGCAAAGCCGTCGCGGAGGGCAATGCCGGCATTCTCGGCTATTCCACCACACACAACGAACTCACCCGCAAAGCCCTCGACCTCCTGAAACTCCAACAGCAACTCGCCCAAGCCCGCATTGCCCTAGAAACCACCGCCGCCCGGCCTCTTTCCCCATGACACGATCTCCATTAACGCTCCTCGCCCTCGTCCTCGCGATAAGCGCCTGCCACCGCAGCGGACCCTCTGCGGAAAAGGCGGCGGACGAGGTCACACCCACCGCCACTGTCAAGACCGTCAAGCTCGGCAAGGAGCTTATCGCCGCGACTCTAACCGCATACGGCACGGTGGTGGCGCAACCCAGCGAACTGGTGGGCGTCTCGGTGCAATATGAAAGCACGGTCATGCGCTTGCTCGTCTCGGCGGGCGAGTCGGTGCAGGAGGGCCAGCCACTCATCGTGGTCGAGCCCAGCCCTGACACGCAATTGCAGCTCGCCCAGGCCACATCCGCCGCCGAGTCTGCGCAGCGCCAGCTCGAGCAAACTGCAAGGCGCTTTGAGATGCAGTTGGCCATCAACCAGGACCTGCAACTGGCACGCCAGACCGCCCGCGACGCCGCCGCAAAACTCAGCAGCCTCATCGCTCGCGGCGCTGGCGAGCGCAGCACCCTCAAGGCCGAGCTCAGCGGTCTACTGGCCTCGGTTGACGTGCACATCGGACAGATCGTCCCGGCTGGTGCGCCGCTGCTGGCACTCGTGCCGGCCCACAAGATCGAAGTTCTCCTGGGAGTGGAACCCGCGAA
Source organism: Verrucomicrobiota bacterium (assembly GCA_008932935.1). GTDB lineage: Bacteria > Verrucomicrobiota > Verrucomicrobiia > Verrucomicrobiales > Akkermansiaceae > Luteolibacter. Next base: position 8,501 of record WBXD01000007.1, on the reverse strand, counting down.
TGCCGCACGGCTGCATGCAGGACAAATTGTCAGCCTCCACGCCGTCAATCAGGATGGGGTGGATGGCCGCGGTGCCATTCGCTTGGTCACACGGCGGGTGAATCCGCAAACCCGGCTGGTGGATACCATCGTGACCGTGCCTCCAGATCTGCCGCTGCTCCTCAATGGCTATGTGTGCGGCAATATCCGCGTCGAGGAAAAGGACGCCTTCGTCGTTCCGCGCGAGGCCATCCTGCCCGACGATGACGGCCCGGTTCTTTTCACCGTTTGCGACGGCCACGCCGTGAAACACCAAGTGACCACTGGCTTGGAGACCGCTGTCCTAACCGAGGTGTCCGGCGCCACCCTCCGCGGCGGCGACGAGGTGGTCACCACCGGCAACTATCAACTCCAGGACGGCATGCTCGTCCGCCGCTCCGAGTGATAAATTTCTCCCCGCCATGAACTTCACCCGCTGGGCGCAGTCTCACGCACGCTCGATTCTCTTCCTCATCATCGTGCTGGCCATTGGCGGCGCCGTGAGCGGCTGGAACCTGCCCGTCGCGCTTTTCCCGCACGTCCATTTCCCGCGTGTCCGGGTGAGTGTCGATGCCGGAAACCGGCCGGCCGAGCGCATGGCAGTGGAAGTGACCTATCCGGTCGAGGAGGCCTTGCGAGCCATTCCAGGCGTGCGCCACATCCGCTCGACGACCAGCCGCGGGAGCAACGAGATTTCGGTGACCTTCGACTGGGGCGCAGACATGGTGCAGGCGTTGCTGCAGGCGCAGAGCGAGCTGACCCGGGTGCTGCCGAGTTTGCCGCCGGGAACCACCTTCGAGGTGGCGCGGATGGACCCGACGGTGTTTCCGGCCATTGCCTACAGCTTGACGTCGCCATCCCGCTGCCTCGTCGAGTTGCGCGACTTTGCGCTCTACCAGCTCCGCCCGATCCTCTCGACCATCCCGGGCGTCGCTAAAATCACGGTGCAGGGCGGCGCAAGTGAGGAATACCGGGTGATCGTGGATCCGGCCAAGCTCCAGTCGTTCGGCCTAACGATCGGCGAGGTGGCCAAGGAACTCTCCGCCTCTAACGTGCTGCATGCCGTGGGCCACATGCAGGATCACAACAAACTCTACCTGGTGGTTTCCGACACCCGCTTCAAAAGCCTGGAAGAAATCGCCGGCTGCATCTTGCGCTCGGGCACTAACGGGGTGCTGCGCGTCAAAGATGTGGCCGAGGTTCGCGACGACACCGCACCGCAATTCATCCGAGTGACCGCCGATGGCCGCGACGCGGTTATTTTCCAGATCTATCAGCAGCCCGGTGCCAACACGGTGCAAATCGCCGCCGACGCGAAAGCACAACTCGCCGGCCTCGGCGACAAACTTCCGGCGGGTATCAAGCTGTCGCAATGGTACGACCAGAGCGACCTGATAGTAGCCTCCGCCAAAAGTGTGAGTGATGCCGTACTCATCGGCGCGGCACTCGCGGCGTTCGTTCTCTTCGCGTTCCTGCGCAACTGGAAGATCACCCTCATCGCGTTGCTGGCGCTACCAGCATCGCTCGCCGCCACCATTCTGTTGCTCAAAGTCCTCGGCATGAGCTTTAACATCATGACCCTCGGCGGTATGGCGGCTGCCGTGGGCCTCATCATCGACGACTCGATAGTGATGGTGGAACACATCGTGCGGCGTCTGCGCGGCGGCTCCGGCCATGAGTACGAGCGGGTCATCCTCGCCACCGCTGAGTTCACCCGGCCGCTCGCCGGCTCGTCCGCCTCGACGATTATCATTTTCCTGCCACTCGCGTTTCTAAGCGGCGTGACCGGCGCTTTCTTCAAAGCCCTCTCGCTCACGATGGCTGCCAGCCTGATTTTGTCGTTCCTCATCGCTTGGCTCGCAGTGCCGATCCTAGCGGGAAAATTGTTGGGCAAAAAGGACGCTGAGCAGGCGGAGGGCGGCGCGTTCACCCGCTGGGTGCATCGCGGCTACGAGCGGCTCATGCGCCGGGTTCTCGCGCACCCATGGCTCATTGTTATCGGCATGCTGCTGCTTGCCGGGTCCGGTTGGTTCGCCTCGTCTCGCGTCGGCTCCGGCTTCATGCCGACTATGGACGAGGGCGGATTCATTCTCGATTACGTCGCGGCGCCCGGCACCTCGCTCACCGAGACGGACCGCTGGCTCGTGCAAATCGAAGCCATCCTACAAACAACCCCGGAAGTGGCCACCTACTCGCGGCGCACCGGCCTGCAGCTCGGTGGTGGCTTGAGCGAGGCTAACATCGGCGACTTTTTCGTGCGGCTCAAGCCGTTGCCCCGCCGCTCCATCGACGCGATCATGAACGACGTGCGCGGGCAGATCGGAGCGAGTGTACCGGGGCTTGAGGTCGAGCTGCTGCAATTGATGGAAGATCTGATAGGCGACCTAACCGCCGTGCCGCAGCCCATCGAGATCAAGCTCTTCACCGACGATGCACAACTCCTGCTCGATACCGCTCCGAAGGTCGCCGAGGCCCTCGCCCGCATCAACGGCGTCGTCGGCGTGAAAAATGGCATCATTCCCGCCGGGGACGCTCTCATCGTCGAGGTGGACCGCGTGAAGGCCGCCCTCGATGGCCTCGACAGCGCGGAAATCACCAGTTGGCTGGACGATTTCCTTGCTGGCAACCTCACCACCAACGTCCTGCGCGGGCCGAAGCTGGTTGGCGTCCGGGTGTGGACGCCGAAAAACACGCGTCGCAGCGCTCGCGACTTGCGGGAGTTTCAACTCCGTGCTCCCGACGGCCACCTCGTGCCGCTGAGCCGTGTTGCCACTATCAAAACTGTCACCGGCCAGCCCGAAATCAACCGCGAGGATCTCAAACGCATGGCCGCAGTGACCGCACGTATCACCGGACGCGACCTTGGCTCGACGCTCGCCGACGTCAAGCTCATGTTAGATAATGGCGACCTACTTCCCACCGGAGTCTATTACAGCCTGGGCGGGTTGTATGAACAGCAGCGCATCGCATTTCGCGGCATGCTCGTGGTGATGATCGCCGCCATCGTTCTGGTCTTCCTGCTGCTGCTCTTCCTGTATGAAAGTTTCCGCGTCGCCTTGGCCATGCTGGCCACGCCTCTGCTCGCTCTGCCCGCCGTATTTCTCGGCCTCTGGCTCACCGCCACCGAACTGAACATCACCTCTATCATGGGCATGACCATGGTGCTCGGCATCGTCGGCGAAGTGGCCATCTTCTTCGTTTCGGAAGTCAGCGAACTGGCTAGCGCCGCCGTGGGCCGGGAGTGTGATTTCAGCGAATGCCTCGTGCTCGCCGGCAAGAACCGCATGCGGCCAATCGCCATGACCACCTTCGCCGCCATCCTGGCATTGCTACCTCTCGCCCTCGGTATCGGCCAAGGCAGCGCCATGCAGCAACCGCTCGCCATTGCCATCACCGCCGGCCTTCTCGCCCAACTGCCGCTCACACTCATTGTGCTGCCGGCCCTGCTCCTGCTGATCAAAGGCAGGCCGTCTTCGGTATTGTGAGGCCACGGCCCGCGCGTTAGGCTGAGCGCCCCAAGCGGCTGGGCTGGGGTTCTCAAGAATTAGTTCATCCATCACGGGGATTATTTCGCCGCTTGTCAGAGGCGGCCGGGTGAGATATCAAGTGGGCCATGGAGCCGCTGACATTCAAACCCATTTATATGGAACGGGTGTGGGGAGGACGCGAAATGGAGCGCGTCTATGGCCGCGTGCTGCCCGCGCCGGAGCGTCCGTATGGCGAGTCATGGGAGATTGTAGACCGTGCCTCGGAGCAATCGGTGGTGGACGAGGGGGCGTTGGCCGGGCGGTCCTTGCATCAACTCTGGAGTGAACGGCGCGAGGAGTTGTTCGGCGAGGGCTACGAGGCGCAGCCGCGCTTCCCGCTGCTAATCAAAGTACTCGATGCCCGTGATGACCTTTCGCTACAGGTCCATCCGCCCGCCCAACTCGCCGCGAGCCTCGGCGGTGAACCCAAGACCGAGATGTGGTACATAGCGGATTGCGCCGCAGGGGCCAAACTCTACGTCGGACTCAAGGCCGGAGTGACCCGTGAGGACTTCCAACGGGCCATCGGCGAGGGCTCGCTCGCGGATTGTATCCACGCTCTCACGCCCCGGCCCGGCGACTCCATCCTGATCGAATCGGGCCGCCTGCATGCCATCGGCGCTGGGTTTCTCATCCACGAAATCCAACAAAACTCCGATACCACCTACCGCGTGTTCGATTGGAACCGCTGCGGCCTCGATGGCAAACCCCGCCAACTCCACCTCCCAGAATCGCTCGCTAGCATCGACTTCAACGACCACCAACCCACCATGGATGTGCCACAGGGCGAGACGCTGGCCACCTGCCGGTATTTTAAAACCATGCGCAAAATGCTCGCCCCCGGCGACTCCATCGCCAATCCCCAGGCCGCGCGATTTTCCATCGTGGTGCTAGTAGACGGCGTGCTGGTGAGTGCCGGCGGCCGCCGCTTCACCAAAGGCCAGTTCCTGTTGCTGCCGCGCAAGGCCTCGCCCTTGCTTGCCCAACAATCCGCGTGCATCCTGCAGGTGACCCTGCCGTAAGCCCCCTTTGCCCATGCGCATTCCAATTTTCCTCGCCGGGTTCGTCATTATCGCGCTCGGCCTCGCCGCCACACTGCTTTTGGAGAAACCCGCGTCGTACGCTTTCCTAACCGAGGCACTGACCCTTGGTGGCGGTTTGCTCATTTGCGGCTTGTTTGCCCTGCGCAATCGTTGGCACGGCATCATCGGCGCCGGCGTCATGGCTCTGATGGGCAGCTCCCGCGGCATCGAGAACCTCGCTGCACTGCCGGCCGTTTTGCTAGACAAGGGCCCGCCCGGGCCGGCACCCCTGTTGCAATCGGCGGTGGCTATCCCCTGCATCCTGCTGCTCATCGGGATCGTCCGCGCCCTCTTCGCAGAAAAAAAACGCAAGCTGCTCGCCTCGGAACACGAGGATTAGCCTAAATGATCATTGGAAAACGCAACATCCTTCAGTTTTCCAAAATACCACCAACTACCACATATTGTATCACTAGCGAGGTGATGACGCGATATTTGGTTAAAATTGTCATTTCGGATTGCGGAGGCGGAGGGCTTGGCTAGCGTTGTGCAGGCCCATTGCTTTTCCCCTCCAACCCATCCCCTCAACATGTATCTAAAGACTCTGGAAATTCACGGCTTCAAGTCATTCGCCGATAAAACGGTGCTGGAATTTGCCCAAGGTGTCACCGGCATCGTCGGCCCCAACGGTTGCGGCAAGAGCAACGTGGTGGACGCGATCCGCTGGGTGCTGGGCGAAACCTCCGCCAAAGCCCTGCGCGGTGGCGAAATGGCCGACGTGATTTTCAACGGCACCGAAAAGCGCAAACCCATGGGCATGGCTGAAGTCATCCTCACCATGGCGGATTGCGAAGCGCTGCTCAAAGTGGCGTTCAACGAAGTGGCGATTGGCCGGCGGGTGTTTCGCGATGGCCGCTCGGAATACCGGATCAACGGCACGCTCTGCCGGCTCAAGGACATCCACGACCTATTCATGGACACGGGCATCGGCCGCACCGCCTACTCGATCATGGCCCAGGGCCAAATCGACCAAATCCTCTCCTCCAAACCCGAGGAGCGCCGCGCGGTGTTCGAAGAAGCCGCCGGCATCACCAAATTCAAACGCGAAAAAAAGGAGGCCCTGCGCAAACTCGAGTACACCGAGGCGAACTTGCTGCGCGTGTCCGATGTGCTCGCCGAACAGGAGCGACGCATGAATTCGCTGCGCCGCCAAGTGGCTAAAGCCCGCCGCTACCAAGCGCTCGCCGCCGATGTGCGGGTGCTCGACACCCATCTGGGCCACAAACGTTTCACCGAACTGAGCGCCGAGCGCGCCGAATTGACCGTGTCGATCCGCGGCTTGGAAGTACGCGATAGCGAGTTGGAACGCCAGCTACCAGCCCGCGAGGAAGCCGTCGCCCAAGCCCGCGCTGCCGCTCGCACCTTCGAAGGCGAACTCGCCGAGCTACGCCAACACCTCAACGAACACCGCAACGCCCTCAACTCCGCCGCCGGCCGCGCCGCCTTCAACGAGGAACGCAAAGCCGAACTCGAGTCGCGCATCCGCCAAAACCACGAGGAAATCCACGCCACCCGCGAAAAGCTCGCGCAACAGCAATGGGAGGTCAACTCCGCCACTGAGGCGCTGGACCAACTCACCCGGCGCATTGCCGAACAGGAGATTTTGCTCGCCGGCCAGGAATCCCACACCCGCTCAACCCGCGACGAACGCGATCGCATCGAAGCCTCATTGCGCGAAAACCGCGGTGAGGCGACCCGCTGCCAAACCCTCATCGCCACCATGCAGGCGAAAATTGAAAGCGCTCTCGCCCAACTTGAAGGCAGCCGCGACCGCGCCCGCCAACTCGCCGACGAAGAGCAGCGCCTCAACCTCGAACTCGAAGAATTCCGCTCCGAGCACTCCCGCATCGCCGGTGACGTCGAAGTGACCGCCTCCCAACTCGGCTCCCTCGAGGAAACATTCCATGCCGCCGAACGTGCCTACCAACACACCCGCGGCGACCTCGACGCCGCCCGTAGCGCCGCCACCGCCGCCAATAAAATCCTCGCCCAACGCGCCGCACGTCTCGACGCGGTGCGCCAACTCGTCGAAAGCGGCGAAGGCTTCGCCAAGGGCACCCAAAAGGTCCTCGCCGGCCTCGACCAACCCGCTCACTTCAAGCCCGCCATCCACGGCGTGCTCGCCTCCTTCATCGAGGCCGACAACACCTGCGCCCGCGCCATCGAGGCCGCCCTCGGCGCCCACCTCCAAGCCGTGCTGGTCCGCGATGAGGAGGTCGCCGAGACCATCATCCAACGCCTCACCGAGAAAAAACTCGGCCTCGCCGCAGTCCTGCCACAGACGTTCGTCGGCCATGCCCAAGCCACCCAGGTCGAAACCCTCCCCGACGGGGCCATCGCCTGGGCCATGGACCGCGTCAAATCCGATACACGCGTCGCCGCAGTCATCACCCGCCTGCTCGACAACGTCCTCATCGTCCCCGATCTGGCCACCGCCCTGCGCCTCCGCCCCAGCCTTCCCAGCACGACCTTCGCCACCACTGCAGGCGAGTTGTTAGGCGGCGAGGGCATGCTGCGCGGCGGCGTGGCTTCCGAAGGCAGCACCTCGGTGCTGGAGCGCGGCAACGAAGTGCGCGCCCTCATTGCGGAAGTCGCCGATCTAAGCGATGCTGACGAAACCGCCCGCACCCGGGTGCTCCGCTTGGAAGCGCGCCTCGAGGAGCTCCGCGAGGAAGTCGAATTGTCCCGCGAACGGCTGCAACGCCAAAAAGTCGATATGTCCACCCTGCAAGGCCAACTCAGCCTCGCCACCCGCGAGGTGGAAAGTTTTGAGACCAAGCTGGAAAACAACCGCTGGGAACGCGGCGAACTCGAGCAACGCGAACTCGCCGCCAGCGCCAGCCGCCTCCACCTCGAGGCCGAACTCGAAACGGCCCGCGAACGCCTCGAAGCCCTCGAAACCGAGAGCCGCCGCTGCCAGTCCGAGGCGGACTCCGCTGCCCACCGCGAACGCGAACTCGCCGAAACCCTCAACGAAATCCGCACCGTCCTCGCCGTGGAAAGCCGCGCCAAACAAGCCGCGGAAGCCCAGCAGAAGCCGATGGAGGCGCGCCTGGCCGAACTGCGCGAAATCTCGATCCGCCGCGAAACCGAAATCGCCTCCTTCGACCAACGCATCGAAGCCGCTATCGCCGAAAACGCCCGCCTGGCCGAGGAATGCGAGACCCACCGCGCCGAAGCCGATGACCTCCAGGCCGAAATCGATATCCGTTCCAGCGGCCGCAGTATTCTGATGGACACCATCGAAAGCGCCGAAATCGCCCTCGCCACCTTGCGTCGTGACCACACCCGGGTTTCCGATCAAAAAGGCCGCGAGGAAATTGCCGCGACCAAGCTCGACCTGCACCTCGAACACCTGAGCAACACGATCCGCGAGCGCCATCAGACGGACCTCTCTAGCTTCGAGCCCGACTCCCATGCCTTACTCAATAGCATTGCCTCGCAAAAAGCCCTGCAATCCCGCAGCGGTCGCCAAACGCTCGTCACTGGCGAGGAATCCGAGGACATCCATGACGACGAAATGCCCACCATGGTCGTCGATGCCACCCGCGCCGACGACCTCGCGGAGCTGCCCGGTGAAATGACCGGCGCGCCGGACTGGGCCTTCGTTGAATCCATCGTCAGCGACATCAAGCGCCGCCTAGATGCCATGGGACCGGTCAACATCGATGCCATCGAGGAATTCGAGGAACTCGAAGAGCGCCACACCTTTCTGCGCAACCAGCACGACGACCTCGTCAATTCCAAAGCGGAATTGCTCGAAGTGATCGAGCGCATCAACACCGAAACCCAGCGCCTGTTCTCCGAGACCTTTGCCCAGGTGCGTCTCAACTTCCAAGATATGTTCAAGGAACTCTTCGGCGAAAAGGGCCAG
>WBXD01000006.1 GCA_008932935.1 Verrucomicrobiota bacterium | reverse complement strand
GAGACGCGAAAGAGCAAGCCGCCATGCGACTGCCCTTGCTCTACCCATGGGCATGGCGGTTGGCAACCGCCGCTCCTTGAGTGCGGTGGCTCGCCACCGCCTGGCCAAGCCAGCTTGCTGGCGCGTGTGGACGGAAGCGACCAGCCGTCAGGCATGGAGTGAAGCCGAGTTGTCCCGGGGGTTAGAACCCGTTGGCGAGGCGTGAGACGAGGGCTTCGGCGGCGCGTTCGAGGGCGTCTGGCAACGCGTTGTTGCGGGCTGATTGGAGATCGGGATCGACGAAGAGCTGGCTGATGCCGATGGACGCGCCGGAGGCGAGGATGTGGCGGGGATTTGTGGAATCGGTTAGAGTCCACGTGAGGGTGACGGTGTTGCTAAGTTCGTCGGGGTGGACGGTGTCGAGGCGCGAGCCGCGGATGGCTGAGTAAGCGATATTTTCGATGCGGCCGGAGAGGATGGCGTCGGCGTGTTCACTGTTGGTGATGCGAAAGGTGCCGTCTTGGCTCACGGCGCTGGACACAGCGGAGGTCGCCAGCACCTCGGCCTTGGGGTGCTGGGTGTCGTTGGCGAACATCGGCACGGCGATGGTCTTGACGCGGGCCAGGGTGGTAGGCTTGGCGTTGCCGAGGCGGTAGCCGGCGCAGGAGGCAAGCAGCGGCAGCAGCAGCAGCAGCTTTAACCTAACGATAAAAAAGGAAACGCTAGAGGTGGCGATTTTCACCATGGATTTCACGGGTTCACAGATTGAAGAGGTTCACTCGCAAAAGATGACTGCGATCTATCAATACACCATATCCCTGTGCTGCCCTAGTGCCCTTTGCGGCTTTGCGGTAAATCTGCAAGTGAGTCAAAAGGTTCATGTGCGCGAGGTGCGGCGGGGGGCGCACGGCATCACTCGCCGAGTTGTTTGAGGCGGGCGCGGGAGGCATCGTGGAGGCGGCCGGCTGGAGCGCGTTTCAAGACATCGTGATAATAGACTTTGGCGGACGCGTTCTGGTGGATTTTGTAGTAGTACTCGGCGATGTTGAAGGAGCCTTGGAGTTCGCGGGAGCCGAGGTTAGCTAGAAGTTGGCGGGCTTCGGCGTTGCGCTCGTGGGCGGGGTACTGCGTCAGGTAATCATTGTATGCCTCGCGCGCCAAATCCAGGGTGGCTTGGTTGCGGTTGCCGCGGTTGGCATCTGCGGTGAGTACGCCGCCGACTCGGAAGAGCGCTTCCGGGGCCTGGCTGCTGTCGGGTTGGTCGCGCACGAGTTGGCGGTAGGCTGCGATGGATTTGGCGACGTCGTGTTCATCTTGATAGATCCTGCCGATGGTAAATTGGGCGTGGGCTGCGGTGGGCGTTTTGGGGGCGTTGTCGCGGACTTGGCCGAGCATTTCGACGATTTTTTCGGTGGCGAGTCTCGAGTGCAGGCCGAGAAAGTTCTTTTTGATGCTGCCGTCGGCAGCAGCGTTGGCGATTTTTGTTTGGCTGGCGAGCGCGGCGGAGTACAGGTTGCTGGCTTGGTACCGAACCAGAAATTTTTGATAGGCCTCGAAGGCGTCGAGGCTTTCGCCGGATTGTTCGAGCAGTTGGGCCTGGCGGAAGCGGGCCTGCGGTGCGGCAGGGGAGAATGGAAAGTCGGAGGCCGCCTGATCGTAGCGCTTGATGGCGCGCTGGGTATGGCCCGAGGCTTCGGCCTGTTTGCCCTGCTGAAACAGGGCCTCGCCCTCACCGGAGGCCTGGGCATTATTGGTCGTCATGAGCGGCAAATCGGTGGAAGGACTGCAGGCAAGCATGAGCAAGGCGGCGGAGCCGCACAGCAAGGGAAGAATAAACCGCTGGGTCATGGCGTGGAGCATAGAGTAAAATGCGCCTGCGGGAAGCGCAAATTCAGGATTCGTGAGTTCCAGACGGAGGAGCGGCTGGCGAGATGGTGCTTTGCAGGCGCTGCGTACCTGCGCAAACTCCGGCCGTGCACACCAGAATCATACTGATGGGAATAGGGGCCGCCGCAGTAGTCGGCGGGGGGGCTTGCTGGTGGAGCATCCGCCACGCGCCGCGGCTTGGCCAAGCCGCCTTGGTCCAGACTGAGGCGATTCTGGCGCTGGGGCCGCGGCCACCTGGCTCGGACGCGTTGCAGGCGGTGCGCGGGCGCTTGCAAGGCGAAATGCAGGCGGCCGGGTGGGTGAGTATCTGCCAGACGTTTGAGCGCAGTACGACGCAGGGGACGGTTAAATTTGCAAACGTGCGGGCGCGTTTTGGGGGAGGGGGCTCAGACGTGTGGCAGCGGCCGGTGAAGGGATTGCTGTGTGCGCACATGGACTCGAAGCTGTTCAAAGACAGGGAGTTTGTCGGGGCCGATGATGCGGCGTCGGCCTGCGGGGCGATGTTGGAAATTGCCCGGGTGCTGGCGCTGGAGAAGCCTCAGCAGGCCAAACTCATGGAGCTGGTACTCTTCGATGGTGAGGAGGCGCTGGTCGGCGATATCACCGCGTTTGACGGCCTTTACGGCAGCCGGTATTACGCCAGCTCGTGGCCTAGCGAGGTGGCAAAACCGCAATTCGGTATTTTGTTGGATATGATTGGTCACAAGGACTTGGCCATCCAGTTGCCCTCGGACACCCCAGGATTCTTGCGCGAGGCGGTGCTAAGCGCGGCTGGCAAGCAAGGTGCGGGCAAGCATTTCGGGGTGGCTGCAGGTGCCATCACTGATGACCACTCGCCGTTGACGCGGGCCGGCATCCCGATGGTGGACATCATCGGGGATTTCAGCAATCTGGCGTGGTGGCACACTCCAGCCGACAACCGCCGTATTCTTTCCGCCGACTCGTTGGACATTTCCATCCGCGTCACGCTGGATGCGTTAGACAAGCTGTTGCGCGAACCTTAGCGGGGCCTCGGACCCAAGACGGCAAGACGCAAGAGAAGGAAAGCCTGATCTAACGAAAAAACTTTGGTACTTCAACGTCTCTAGCGGATCAGGCCGCGCTGTTGTTTCGCCGCACGCTCGTGGTTGAGCGCGACGAGGCTGGTGAGGATGAGTGGTTCGATGGCTTGTAGCGGCGCCGGGTGCGCGTCGCTGCCAATGGAAGAGAGCGGAGGCACGTCTGCATTCGCTGGCGACGGTCGCAGACCGCCGCTACAAGGCGCCTCATTCACATCGGCGCTCATCGAGCGCCGCCGCCGGAACCACTCAGCCTAACTCCTGCACCGCCGTGATGACGTGCTGCGGGGTCATGCCCAGTGCCTCCATCACCAGATGGGCTGGGGCGCTGATGCCGAAACGGTCAATGCCTAACACCCTGCCTGCGCTGCCGACGTATTTCCACCACAAGCCGCTCACGCCGGCCTCAATGGCGACGCGCTTGGAGCAGGCTTGTGGCAGCACGCTTTCTCGATACTCGGGGCTCTGGCGGTCGAAGCGTTCGAAGCAGGGCACGGACACCACCCGCACGCCGGCACCGAGTTGGGTAGCGGCGGCGAGCGCATGTTGCAGTTCGGAGCCGCAGCTGAGCAGGATGGTGGTTAGAGGGGCGGTTTCCTGGCGGGCGATGTAGCCGCCGCGCAGCACCCCGTCGCGGCGCGTGGCGACCGGCAGCTCGTTCATCAGGGGCAGTGTCTGGCGGGTTAAAATCAGGGCGGTCGGGCCGTTGGTGCGATGCATGGCCACCACCCAGGCGCCGGCGGTTTCTTCGGCATCGGCAGGGCGGATGACATCGAGGTTGGGGATGACGCGCAGGCCGCTGACGGTTTCCACCGGCTGATGAGTGGGGCCGTCTTCGCCGACGCCCACCGAGTCATGGGTGAAGATATAGGTTACAGGCAGGCCGGCGAGGGCGGCTAGGCGGATCGAGCCGCGCATGTAATCGGCGAACACCAGGAACGTGGCAGCGCTGGGGCGGAATAAGCCGTCGTAGGCAATGCCGTTGCAGATGCCGCCCATGGCATGTTCGCGGATGCCAAACCAGAGGTTGCGGCCGGTGGGGTTTTCGCGTGATAAATCCCCGCCTCCCGAGATATAGTTCTTGGTGGAGCCGTAAAGGTCGGCACTTCCGGTGAGAAGATGTGGCATGGCCTTGGCCACGGCGTTGATGACCACGCCAGCGGCGGCGCGAGTGGCATCCTTGTAATCGGCGGCAAACGCCGGGATGCGCTCGCTTAAATCGCTCGGTACGGCTTGTGCCACCCCAGCGGTGAGTTCCGCAGCGAGCTCGGGATTGGCCTCGCTCCAGGCATCGAAGGTCGCCTGCCAGGCCGTGAAAAGTTGTTGCTGGGCAACTTGCTGAGCGGCGAAATACGCCTGTACGGCTGGCGAGACATAAAACAATTCATCCGCTGGCAAGCCGAGGCCGGCACGCGCGGCGGCACTGAATTTGGCTCCGCCCTCGCCATGGCCTTTGGCGGTGCCCGCCACTTCGGCAATCCCCTTGGCAATCACGGTTTTGGCAATAATCACTTTGGGCCGGCCGTTGTCATCGGCTTTGGCCTTTTCCAGCGCTACCGCCAACACCGCCAGATCGTGCCCGTCCACCGTCACCGCATCCCACCCTTGCGAATGAAAAAATTGCTCGGCATTTTCACTCTGGGTCACCGCCGCCATCGCATCAAGCGTCACATCGTTGGAATCATAAATCAAAATCAGATTGTCCAGTCCCTGGTGGCCGGCAAAGGCAATCGCCTCCCGCGCCACACCTTCCTGCAGGCAACCATCGCCTAACAAAGAGACCACGTGGTGGTCAAAAATCGTGTGCGCGGCGGTGTTGAAACGCGCTGCGGCGCGTTTGCCCGATAGGGCGTAACCCACCGCATTGGCAACTCCCTGACCGAGCGGCCCGGTGGTGGCCTCCACCCCAGGCGTCTCGCGAAACTCCGGATGCCCCGGCGTGATCGAATGCCACTGACGAAAATTTTTCAGCGCCTCGCGCGACACCGCGTAACCCGCCAGATGCAGCCAGCCATACAAAAACATCGAGCCGTGGCCGGCCGAGAGGATGAAGCGGTCGCGATTGAGCCACTTGGGTGCCTCCGGATTGAAGCGCAGTGACTGGCCAAATAGCACTGCGCCGATCTCCGCACTGCCCAGTGGTAGCCCGAGATGGCCGGAGGAACAGGCATGAATCGCATCAATGGCGAGACCACGGGCCTCGTTCGCGGCTTGGGTAAGCAGGGGGGTATTCATAAATAAGGGGAAAGTTCGCAGCTCTGCGCAATGCTGCCGGGTGCAACACAGCAACTAGCCTAAAAATTCCAGCGCGCTTGACAAGCCGTGATTCATTAAATTTAGCGCGAGCCGTCCCGGAATGATCCGGGGTGAATTATTTTTGCACAATTCCCTTGCCAAGTTCCCGTGCCTCCGCTTTCTTTCCGCCCGCACTGCGATCAACGACCCGTTCGTCTATCGGTTAGGACTCCAGGTTTTCATCCTGGCAAGAAGGGTTCGACTCCCTTACGGGTCGCCATGTGCAACGAAAAAAAACCTCCGCCTCTGCGGAGGTTTTTTATTGCTAGCTAGCGGCAGCCGTCACAATCCGTCACTCCACAAAAATTGCGGGTGGTCGGGGGCGACTTTCCGCGTTAGCCTCGCCGCACCACCGTGACCGCCACCGACAAAGCCGAAGCCCTGCGCCGCCGCAAAGGCGGTCGCCCGATTGCCGCGCTCACCGCCTACGATTACCCCACCGCGCGCTTGCTCGATGAGGCCGGAGTGGACGTGTTGCTGGTGGGAGATTCGTTAGGCATGGTGGTGCTCGGCATGCCGGACACCACCCAAGTGACCCTCGACCACATGTTGCACCATATTACGGCGGTGGCGCGGGCCGCGCCGCGTGCCATGGTACTCGGGGATTTGCCGATCCACACGTATGACACGCCGGCGCAGGCGCTGGCCACCGCGCGGCGCCTGGTGGCCGCCGGGGCCGAGGCGGTGAAGCTCGAAGGCGGCAGTGGCCAAGCGCAGCAAGTCCGTGCCATCACTGGGGCCGGCATCCCGGTGGTCGGCCACCTCGGCATGCTGCCGCAAAGCATCGTCGAAGAGGGCGGCTATCGCAAAACCGGCAAGACTCCCGACCAAGCCGCGGAACTTCTCGCCGGCGCGCAGGCCCTGGTGGCCGCTGGGGTTTGCGCCATCGTGTTGGAATCGGTGGTCGCCGCCACCGCTCGCCTCATCACCCAGCAGATCGCCGTGCCCACCATCGGCATCGGCAGCGGCGAGGGCACCTGCGACGGCGAAGTGGCGGTGGTCACCGATCTGCTCGGCTCGTTTCCGTGGTTCGTCCCGCCGTTTGCCCGGCCTGAGGCCAACGTCGCTGACGCCACCCGCGAGGCCGCCGCCAAGTACCTGGCACGCGTGACGAGCCGCTGAGACGCTCCGTCGTAGAAGACAGGAGACTGGAATAAGAGGTGCCATGCGCTGTCCAGCGGCTCTGCTCTTATGTTCGAGCGCAGTGGTCTTGTGTCTTGCAGCGCAGCGGTTTTGAGTCTCCGCTTGCGGGGAAATGAGCCTCGACAAGCTGGTGAGGCGAAGGTAGCCTGCCGCTGATGAAACTCAGCGAGATTTCTCCTAGGGATGGTTACAGGCTATTCCTCCGGTACGACGACGGAGCTTGTGGCGAGGTGGATTTATCTGGCTATGCTGGGCGTGGAGTGTTTGCCGCGTGGTTGCAGCCCGGAGTGTTTGAGCAAGTGACCCTTGCTGAGGCTGGGCATCCTCAATGGCCAGGGGAAATCGACCTGTGTCCTGACGCGCTGTACATGCTACTGACCGGGAAGAGTCCGGAAGCAGTTTTTCCAACCCTACGCCAACTGCCGGTACATGCCTGAGCTTGCTCGATTTTACGGTATCGTGATCCAGATGTATTCCGGCGATCACCAGCCACCGCATTTTCACGCGTTTTATGCCGGGAGGCAGGCGCTCATCGAACCACGAGAGCTATGCGCCCCCAACTTCTAATATCGCTCTGGATGGCGCTCTTGCTGGTAAAAACCTCCGCCGCCGCCGCGGATATCGGCTGGGAGGAGCGCTTGGCGCGGACGTTTTCCGACCGGCTGGAGCAAATGGACCATGAGCTGGCCCGCATCGCGCCTGAGTTGGTGGACCTGCCGCGCATCCCCATCGACGATCAGGGCGGCACCGGCGGCTATGCCAGCATTCACGCCCAGTCGCGGCCTGCGCAGGGCGACCGCTGTGCCGTGGAAGTGCGCTGGCCCACCACCGCGCTGGTGGATTTGGTGGCGCTGGTGCCGGCGCGCCGCTACGGCGTGAAGGGCTTGGATGCCCAGTACGGCATGCCGGATGGGTTCACCGTGGAGTTGCTCGATGCCAAGGGCGAGGTGCTGCGCTGCGTGGCCCGGGAACGCAATACTCACGGTCATCCGCTGCGCCACGGGCATCCGTTTGTCTATCCGGTGTCACCGCCGCTGGCTGCCGCTGGCTTGAGGATTTCCGCCGAGGTCTTGGTTGCCGATGCCGAGGGCGAGGGGGATTTCGTGCATGCCTGGGCCGAGGTGTTCGCGTTTGAAGGTGAGCGCAACATCGCGGCGGGCGGCGAGGTTTGCAGCTTGGGCGGGGCGGCCCCATCGGCACCCTGGCACTGGCACAACGCCTTTCTCGTCGATGGCCAGACGCCGCTGGGCTTGCCGGAAATGCCCGCCGGCGAGCACCGCAATATCGGCTGGCTCTCCCAAGGCCGCGCCAATTCGCGCCAATCTGCCGCGCTGACCGTGGACCTCGGCGAGGCACTGGACGTGGACGCAGTACGCTTGCTGCCGGCCAAGCGACCGACCTCGGACTTGCCCAGCGGTTTTGGCTTTCCTCGCAAATTGGTCATCTCGGTCGGCGATACAAGTGACTCCGCTGGCAACGGCAAGGAGGCGGTCGTAGCCGAGCGCGATAGTCCCAATCCCGGCCACAATCCGGTACGCATCGACTTTGCCAGTCGCCGCGGTCGTTATGTTAGACTGGAGGCCACCGAGTTGTGGAAGGACTTCGAGAGCTACCCGGCGTTTTTCGCCTTGAGTGAGGTGGAGATTTTGGCTGGTAATAAAAATCTGGCGTTGGGGAAAGTCGCCAGTTCTCCCGACGGCATGCCCAACTTGTTTGCCACCGGAGGCACCTACTGGAGCAGCGCGGCTTTGACAGATGGCTTCGGGCCCGATGGCCGGCTGGTGGCCACCCGCGAGTGGCTCATCCAACTCGACCGGCGCTTGCAGTTGGAAACCCGCTGCCACGAGTTGCGCGGCGAGGCTGGATTGTTGGTAAGCGAGTGGCGGCAGGCGGGGTTGGTCGGCCTGACGATCCTGGGCTTAGCCGGTGGTTTTTTGATCATCGTATTGCCGATTCGCTATCGCTTGCACGCTAACCGGGAGTTGCTAAAAGTGCGCGAACGCATCGCCGGGGACCTCCACGATGAGGTCGGCAGCAACCTCGGCAGTATCCAAATGTTCGCCGATCTCGCCGAGGGCCGCGCCGGACCCTCCGATGACCTCAAACGTATCCAGCGCATTGCCGCCGAGACGGTCAGTGCTGTGCGCGACATCGTCTGGCTGCTGCGCCCGCAAGGCGATCACCGGATTGGCACGCTCGAACACTTGCGCGAAACCAGCTCGATCATGCTCGAGTCGCTCAAGTGGCATTTCACCGCCAACGAGGCCGCCTGGCAGGTGGAATTGCCCGAAGAGGCCACCCGCCACCTGTTTTTATTTTTCCGCGAGGCGCTGCACAACATCATGCGCCATGCCCGCGCCTCGCTGGTGGACGTGCATGTCGAGGTGGCTGCCGGCGAATTCCGCCTCACCATTAGCGACGATGGCGTGGGCATCGCCCCGGATCGCATGGCGCGGCCCGCCACCCTCCACGCCTTGCGCCAGCGCGCCGAAGCCCTCGGTGCCACCCTCGCCATCGCCAGCCAGCCAGACCACGGCACCCGGCTTGCCTTGGCTGTGCCGCTGGCCCGCAAACGCCGGCGCACGGGCGGCACTTGAGTTTTGTAGATGGGGTGACCTAACAGCGAGGCCTCGGCGGTGTTGTCGACGACTGCACCGGAGCATCTCGATAGTATCAGCTGTTTTTTCACGACCCTGGGCGTGGCGCATCCTCACATCACGTCAGCGTCAGGCGCAGACCCGCGAGGACGGCAAAAATGACCACCAACCACTCAAACAGCCGTTGCGGCACCCGCTGCAGCAACTTGCCGCCGAGCCACACGCCCAGCCACATTGCCGGCAGCAACTTGGCATTTTCCAGCAAGCTGGCCGGGCTAATCAACGCCAAGCCTGCACTCAGCGGCACTTTCGCCAGATTCACCAGCAGGAAAAACCGCGCCCCCACGCCTACCATCTCCATCTTGCCGAAGCGCCGCGATAATAAAAATAATTGGATAATCGGCCCCGCCGCGTTGGCCAGCATCGTGGCAAATCCGCCCACCACCCCGGCGGTTAGTCCGAAGCCGCGTGAGTCCGCCATTTCCTGATAGGCTTGCGGTCGCCAGCGCCGCCCGAGTTGTACCGCCGCCATCGCCAGCACCACCACTCCGATAACCCGCCGCGCTACCGCGTCGTCGATCCGACCTAGCAAGAACCACCCGCCCAGCAAACCCACCGCGGTGGGCAGCAGCAGCGGCCATACCGGTCGCCATGACCCGAAGCGCCGAAACGCCGGATAGACGGTGAGGTCCGCCACAATCAGCAAGGGCAGCGCCAACCCGGTGGACAGGCGCGCGCCGTAAATCTCGGCAAACACCACCACCGAAATCATCGATAGTCCGCCGAAACCCGCCTTTGAGAGCCCCACGCACAGGGCCGCAAACATGGCCAAGGCGAGCGCACCAAGGTCGGCGGTCATTGCTGCGAAGCTCCCGCCACCGGGCGTAATATATTCGCGCCGTGGCGGCATCCAGTTGGGCGATGGCGGGTTGTCACAGACGCAGAGTGGCGCTTCCACCGCGCCTTCGCAAGGGCGATTTTCCCGCATAGTGGCGGCGCGTCTATGACCGCCAACGCTCATGAACCGCCAATGAACCCGCATTGTCAGCAAGCACCATCTCAAGCACATCGGCGGTCACAGACCACCGCTACAATCCATCTCAGCCGCCGCTACAAACCATCTCATGATGCCTTGCGGCCGTTATAATTGCGCGGACATCTGGCTAACGTGCATTCCAGAGGGGGGACTCAACACGGATTTATTACCTGCTTTGCCTTGTCAACGGCCCCGTCAAGGCTTAGTCGTGCGCTGTCCAATCCACGCAACAATGGCCGACTCCAAACGCAAAGACGAACACCCGCTCGCCAATATTCTCATCAATGTGCTGGTGCCGGTGATGATACTGAGCCTCTTCAGCAAGGATCCGGAGCTGCAGGAGAAACTCGGCAAGGCGGTTAGGTTCTGGTATCTCGGCCCGCTCAAGGCCATTGTTATCGCCCTCGTCCTGCCCATCGGTTATGGTCTGTGGTATTTCGTAAAAAACCGCAAACCCAACTTCTTCTCCGGCCTGGGACTGCTGTCGGTGCTTCTAACCGGCGGGCTGACTCTCTATCTGTGGAATAAGGACGGCTCGGTGAAAGACCAAGCGGGCCTGCTGTTTGGCGTCAAGGAGGCGCTCATTCCGCTGGTGCTGGGGGTGGGCATTTTGTTCTCGCAGCGCACGGCCACGCCGCTCATCCGGGTATTCCTCTACAACGACAGCATTTTTGATATCCCGAGAATCGAGGCCCGTGTCGCCGAATTGGAGGTGCACAGCGGCTATGCGCAGTTGCTGACGGCGGCCACGCGGTTGTTCGCTGCGTCGTTTTTCCTCAGCGCGATGATGAATGTGGTGCTGGCGCGGTGGTTTTTCCGGGGCTTCGAGCCGCACGCTGTCGATGCTTTGGAGGTCTATAACAGCATCATCGCCAAAATCACCGGCTGGGGCTTTGCCGTCATCGGCCTGCCAATCCTGGTGTTCCTGTTTTTCACCCTCATGCGCCTGCTCGCCGGCTTGCGCCGGATTACCGGCCTTACCGACACGGAGATCATGCACCAGCGCTGAAGCGCAAGGGTTGTTTGCCATGACGCTAGGGAGGCTGCGCCTTACACTGGAGTCGCTTGTTCAGTGAGGTCGCTCATCGGCGGTGGTTCAGGATGCGGCTACCACATTCCATTGTTGGCCGATGCGGCCGCCGTCGAACTGCCCGGCTGCCACGCCCCGGTCGTGCAGCTCGCGGGCGAGCAACAGCGGCGGCTCGCCCAGCGGTTCGTCGCTCAGTTGAAAGGTGCCCCAGTGCATGGCGGTGGCGTGGCGGCATCCGGTCTCCTGAAATGCCAGTACAGCCTCCCCGGGAGCCATGTGCAAGGGGCGCATGAACCAGCGCGGTTGATAGGCGCCGATGCCGATCATGCCAAAGTCCAGCGGCCCGAGGCGGGTGCCGATTTCACGGAACGCGGGGCAATACCCGCTGTCGCCCGAGTGCCAGAGTTTGACCCCGCCGCCCGCCACGCACCAGCCGCACCAGTGGCCGCGATTGCGGTCGGCCAAGCTGCGCGCGGTGAAATGTTGGGCCGGAGTGGCAGTGACCGACACGCCCGGCGCAATATCGATGCACTGCCACCAGACAACTGGCTGCACGCGAATAAAACCAGCATTGGCAAACCACTCCGCGTGGCCTTCGGGCACGATGAGCGGGGTGGCTTTGCCCAAGGCGCGCAGGGTCGGTAGATCGCAGTGGTCGTAATGCGTGTGGGTGAGCAAGACCGCCGTGATGGGTGGCAATTCATCCACGCGACAGGGCAGGGGAGCCTTGCGCTGCAGGTCTAGCAAGCGTAGCGGGCCGCAGAATTCCGCAAAAATGGGATCAATCAGCAGGTGCACGCCACAGCCACTAAGCAGGAATGAGGCATGGCCGAGCCAGCTGACGCGCCACCCGCGCGTCGGCATCTCGTGGAGTTGTTGTTTGGTGAGGGCCTGCCAAGGTGCAGCTGCATGGGCGGCAGGGAAGTCCGGCACCATTTTGTCGCCGAAGCCGAGTTTCCAACGCAGCACGTCCTTGAGGCTGGGCATGTGAGCTGGCCAAGGGTTCGTGAATCGCTCGGGCATGACCTGATTATCGCCCGCTCTAGTGGGCGGCGTCAAGTATGGAGCCTCAACCTTGCTCTCGTGGCTTCGCCAGTGTGGCATAGCGGCGGCGGAAATCACCGCGGTATTAAGTCTTGCGGCCGTTTTGGGGAAAAATTTAGCGTGCCACGGGGCGTGTTTCATGGTTTGACAGGTGCGTCTATGACCGCCGCCGCCATCCGCCAGAGTTTCCTGAATTTTTTCCGTGAAAAGCAGCACTCCATTGTGCCGTCCGCTTCGCTGCTGCCGCAGTCGCCCGGCTTGCTCTTCACCAATGCCGGCATGAACCCGTTCGTACCGTATTTCCTCGGCGTCGCAAAAGCCCCCTTCAATCCGCCGCGCGCCACCGACACCCAGAAATGCATCCGCGCCGGCGGCAAACACAACGACCTCGAAGACGTCGGCTACGACACCTATCATCATACGTTTTTCGAAATGCTCGGCAATTGGTCGTTCGGCAATTACTTCAAACAGGAAGCCATCGCCTGGGCTTGGGAGCTGGTGGTCGAGCGCTGGGGCCTGCCTGCCAACCGCCTCTACGCCTCCGTCTATGGTCCCAAGCCCGGCGATCCGGGTGAATTCGACCAAGAGTCGTGGGACATCTGGGCCGCCCTGTTCCGCGCCAAAGGCTGCGATCCGGCCATCCACATCGTCCACGGCAGCGTCAAGGATAACTTCTGGATGATGGGCGAAACCGGCCCCTGCGGCCCTTGCTCCGAACTCCATGTCGATCTAACACCCGATGGCGATTCCCAGGGCAAGCTCGTCAACAACGACTCCGACCTGTGTATTGAAATTTGGAACCTCGTGTTCATCCAGTACAATGCCGAGGCCGATGGCAGCTTCCGCGAATTGCCCGCTAAGCACGTCGACACCGGCATGGGCTTCGAGCGCGCCTGCTCGATCATCCAGAACACCAAGGGCTTCACTGATTTCTCGGTCAAGCCTAGCAACTACTCCACCGACGTCTTCCAGCCACTGTTCCGCCAACTCGAGGCCCTCAGCGGCAAGACTTATACCGATACCTATCCGCTACCTGGTGCCGACCGCGCCCTCTTCGCCGAAGATCTCAAAACCGCCATCGCCTTCCGCGTCATCGCCGACCACCTGCGCACCCTCTCGTTCTCCATCGCCGATGGCATCCTGCCCGGCAACACCGGTCGCAACTACGTGCTGCGGCGCATCCTCCGCCGAGCCGTTAGATACGGCCGCCAACTCGGCTTCTCCGGCGACAAGCCGTTCTTCGGCGCTCTGGTCGCAACCCTCGTCGCACAAATGGGTGAGGTCTTTCCTGAGTTGCTAGCTCGCCAGGACGCCATCCGCTCCACCCTCGAACAAGAGGAGGCCAGCTTCAACCAAACGCTCGACCGCGGGCTCAAGCGCTTCGAGGAGGCGCTGGGGAACGCTTCTGTGGGGAGTGCTTCGGTGGGGAGCGTTTCTGTGGGGAACGCTTCTGTGGGGAGCGTTTCTGTGGGGAGCGTTTCTGTGGGGAGCGCCGGCATCCTGCCGGCAGATTCCGGCATCTTGCCGGAATCTTCTGAGAAAACCGCCGCCCTCTCCCAAGGTGCACTCTATTCCAAACCCCACGGCCTGCCTCACTTCGAGCGCCCATGGGGCAAGTACCTTCTAACTGTCACAACTAGGCAGCGCCACATCCTTGCCCCCAATGCCCGCCAAATCACTCTCGACGCGATCCAACATTTCCACGGCTCCCGCTACATTCTCTTTGCCGCGGTGGTCATGCCGGACCATTTCCATCTGCTCATCGAGCCCCAGCCCAAGGAGTATGATGCCGAGGGCCACCCAATCTTCTGGGAGCTTGGCGGCCTGATGCACTCCATCAAATCGTTCACCGCCAAGGAAATCAACACCGCAGAGGGTGCCACGGGAACCGTCTGGGAACGCGACTATCATGATCGTTTGATTCGCTCGGATGCTGATTTCGGCGAGAAATTCGACTATATCACCACCAATGCCCAGCGTGCGGATCTCACCAAGGACGGTCCCTATCCGTTTGTTTGGTCGCGGGGCTGGAGCGAAACATCCCTTGCAGAGATGCGGCTGGGGAGCGCCGGCGTCCCGCCGGCAGATTCCGGCATCCTGCCGGAATCTTCTGAAAAACCCGCCGCAGGCGCACCTTCAAAAGCGGCCGCGCTTTCCCAAAACGCGCTCCCCACGGATTCCAGCGCCGCGCAATTTCCTCAGAGTCATGGGCAGGATGCCCATGACAGCCGGCGGGACGCCGGCGCTCCCCAGCAACCCGCCGGCGCTCCCCAGCAACTCTCAGGCGACCTCGCCTTCGAACTCTACGACACCTTCGGCTTCCCTGTCGATCTAACCGAACTTCTGTGCGCCGAACGCGGCCTCACGGTGGACATGCCGCGTTTCGAAAAGCTCATGGAGCAACAACGTGACCGCGCCCGTGCCGCGAAAAAATCCACGATAGTTAGAGCGCTGGATGTTTCCTCGGAAGCGGTCACAGAATTTGTTGGCTTCGAGTGCGATGAGGTGGCGGCGAGCGTGCTGGAAATTCATCCGCAGGAGGACGCGCTGTTTATCATCACCGACAAGACGGTCTTCTACGCCGAGATGGGCGGCCAGTCCGGCGATACCGGTTCCCTCGTGATCGGCGACGTCGAAGTGCCCATCACCGGCGTCCAACAAATCGGCAAAGCCCGTGCCCACATCGTCAGCTCCTCTGCTGCGGTCAAGCTCGGCGACGCGGTCACCCTCAAGCTCGACGCCCGCCGCCGCCGCCCGATCGAGGCCCACCACACCGCCACCCACCTGCTGCATTGGGCCTTGCACGAGGTGGTGTCGCCCGATGCCGCGCAGCAAGGCTCGGCGGTCGATGAGAACCGTCTGCGCTTCGACTTCAATAGCGGCGCCGTCACTGCCGAGCAAGTTGCCGCGATGGAGGAACAGGTCAATGCGGCGATCCAGGCCGACGTCCCGGTGTCATGGACGGAAGTGCCACATGCATCGATCAAGGGACGCGCGGATATCATGCAATTCTTCGGCGACAAGTACGGCGAGACGGTGCGAGTGGTGCAGGTGGGCGGCGATCCTAGCAAATTAAACGGTTACTCGATGGAACTCTGTGGCGGCACTCACGTCCGCCGTACCAGTGAGATCGGGCTTTTCAAAATCAAAAGCGAAGGCGCCATCGCCTCCGGCGTGCGCCGCATCGAAGCCGTCTGCGGCGAGGCAGCCTGGAACCACCTCAACGAGATGGTAGAGAAATGGGATCACGAACTCAAAGCCGCCACCGCCAAACTGCATGCCGCTAACGAAAAGCTCGCTGCCCTCGCCGAGCCACCGGTCACGGTCCATGAGTTCCCGCACATCATGAGCGCCATGTTGGTCGAACGTGCCGATATCTCCCAACTCAACGCCATCTTCGCCCACGGCCAACGCACGCTTGGCGAAACCCGAGATGCCGCCATCGAGGCCGAAAAACGCCTCAAGAAAATTCAAGCTTCGCAAGCCGCCAGCCTAGCCGACGAGGCGCTCGCCGAGCTCATCGCCAAGGGCGAGCCGATTATCGCCAGCTTCGAGGCGGATGCCTCATTGCTGCAAGAACTCCAGAACGGCCTCAAAAAGAAAAACTTCGCCGGCCCCGCGTTGCTCATCGTCGATGACGGCGACAAACTCCACCTCGCCACCCATTGCGGCAGCGCCGCCCTAGCAGCTGGTCTCAAAGCCGGCGACCTCCTGCGCGACCTCGCCGCCCTTGCCGGCGGCAAAGGCGGCGGCAAGCCCGACCAAGCCCGTGGCGCTGCCCACCAACGCGAGCAACTCGCGGAAATCATGGCGACGGCAGCCGGAATGCTGAAAATGTGACATTGAGGTTGTCCGCTGGCATGAGGGCAGCACCTTCGAAGGTCAAATTGCCGACTACCATTGAACCACGACCCTGAAAAAGACGCAGAGATGGGGACAGGCAAACTGTCATTCAATCGAAAGACTTGAATCACATCCCGGTGCCCGCTAATCTCCGGCATGTCGGCCACTACCGCCATCCACCGCACGCCGCGCTGCCGCCTGCAATGGCAAGTGGAAGATTGCCGATGAGATTTGCTAAACGCCCACATGGACTATTCCTCGCTCATTGCCAAACGCCGTGACCGCTTCGCCGAACTGGAAGAAGCGGTTGGCAATCCTGGCTTGTTCGCCGATCCCAAACGTGCCACCGACCTGTTGCGCGA
This sequence comes from Verrucomicrobiota bacterium, assembly GCA_008932935.1. GTDB lineage: Bacteria > Verrucomicrobiota > Verrucomicrobiia > Verrucomicrobiales > Akkermansiaceae > Luteolibacter. The sequence goes on along the minus strand of WBXD01000006.1, from coordinate 23,240 downwards.
GCACCGCAAGCTCCAACAGACGCTAGAACTCTGGGAGAACCTGCAGGCCACCAAACGTCACCTCGCCGACAACCAGGAACTGGCCAAAGCCGACGACGCAGACTTCGCAGCGATGGCCGCGGAGGAAATTCCCGCACTCGAAGCGAATATTACCCGCTTGGCCGACCAGCTCCAATATGCCCTGCTGCCCGCCGATCCCAACGAAGATCGCGATGCCCTAATCGAAATTCGGGCCGGGGCGGGTGGCGACGAGGCCTCGCTGTTTGCCGCCGAGTTGATGCGTGCCTATCAACGCTACGCCGATCTACGCGGCTGGAAATGCGAACACCTCGAAAGCAGCCCGTCGGAAGTAGGCGGCTTCAAGGAAGTTATTCTCAAAGTGACCGGCGACGAGGTGTTCCGCCACCTCAAATACGAGTCGGGCGTCCACCGCGTCCAGCGCGTTCCCTCCACCGAAACCCAAGGCCGCGTCCACACCTCCACCATCACCGTAGCCGTGCTGCCGGAAGCCGAGGAAGTGGATATCGATATCAAACAGGAAGATCTGCGCATCGAAGTCTGCCGCGCCGGCGGCGCCGGCGGCCAACACGTCAACCGCACCGAAAGCGCCGTGCAAATCTTTCATTTGCCAACTGGCACCTACGTTCGTTGCGAAGAGGGTCGCTCGCAGATCAAGAATCGCGAGATTGCCATGCAAATCCTCCGCACCAAGCTCTACGAACAAAAACTCCGCTCCCAACAGGAGGCCTATTCCTCACACCGTCGTTCCCTCATCGGTTCCGGCGACCGCTCAGAGAAAATCCGCACCTATAATTTTCCACAGTCCCGCGTCACCGACCACCGCATTGCGCTCACCTCCCACAACCTCGCCGGGGTGATGGCAGGGGATTTTTCCGAGTTCACCGCTGGCCTGCAAAAAGCCGAAATGGACGAGCGCCTCGCCGAAGCTGGCGAGTAGGCCCCGCGCCACATGCTTCACTGCCGCGCTGTGTGAGTGTGGATGCGCAAGAGATGCGCTATCCACATTCGCTAGCCCGGTCACAGACCGCCGCTACAAGGCTGCACATATGGCTGCGCGGGGCTCTGGACTTGACGCCAGAGGCCCCGCCGGAGCGGCTCATGCCTGATCGATGATTTTTTCGGTTTGGGCGTCGATGATGGCGAAGCGTTCGCGGTTGCGTGACGGTTCGGAGCGGAAGATGAGGCGGCCAGAGTGGGAGCGTTCGAGTTCGACGAGGAGTTTGGCGTCCTCACTCTTGAAGCGGTTGAGCACATCGCTGTTGACCACGATGACAATATCTCCAAGCGTATCGCGATGCTTTTGAATGACCGTGTTGAGCCGGCGCTGAATCTCCACCGACATGGTCATCGGGGTCTTGACCCGGGCGCGGCCCTGGCAATACGGGCACGGCTCGTACATCGAGTCGCGCAGCGATTCGTTGAGCCGCTGACGGGTCATTTCCATCAGACCCACCGGCGAGATTTGCAGCGCCTGGGTCTTGGCCTTGTCCTTTTTGAGACGGTCGCGCATGGTTTTGTACACCGTCTGCTGGTCCTTGCGGTGGCGCATGTCGATGAAGTCAATGACCACCAAGCCGCCGATGTTGCGCAAGCGCAGTTGGCGGGCGACTTCCTGGGCAGCTTCGACGTTAGTTTCGAGAATCATCCGGTCCACATCTTTGGAGCCGCGGTTGCGACCGGTGTTCACGTCGATGGAGATGAGGGCCTCGGTCTCGTCGATGACGATGTAGCCGCCGCATGGCAGCCACACTTGGCGCGAGAATGCCTCGTCGATTTGCTTCTGGATGTTGACCCGCTCGAAAATCGGTTGGGTTGCCGATGGCAGATAGTGGACGCGGCGTTTGGCACGACGGGAAATTTTGCCGGCGATCTCGCGGATGATTTCGGTGGTGGCGGCGTCATCGCAGATGATCTGGTCGATCTCGTCGGTTAGAAAATCGCGGGCGGTGCGTTCTATCAGATCGGGTTCTTGGAAGATGCAGGCCGGGGTGGGGGAGTTGACGCGGCATTCCTCGATTTGGTCCCACTGTTCGAGCAGCATGGCGAGATCTCTGACGAAGTGGCGGGCACGGGTGCCTTGAGCCACGGTGCGCATGATGATGCCCATGCCCTCGGGGACGGAGAGTTTCTGGACGATTTTGCGCAGGCGCTGGCGCTCCGCGGGATCCTCAATTTTGCGCGAAATGCCAAATTGTTCGGTAAAGGGCATGAGTACCAGATAGCGGCCGGCCATGGAAATGTTAGTGGTCACCCGCGGGCCCTTGGTGCCGATTGGGCCCTTGGACACTTGGATGACTATCTCTGATCCCACCGGATAGATATCGGGAATGTCCTTGGATGTGACTTTTTTCTGATGCCGCTTGGGATTGGTTTCGCGTTGAATTTCCTCCAAGCCGGCATCCAGCGCGGCAGGGATGGCGTCCCAAAAATGCAGGAAGGCATTTTTGTCCAGACCGATATCGACGAACATGGCCTTGAGGCCGGGTTCGATATTTTTGACGCGGCCTTTGAAGATGCCGCCGACGATGTTCTGGTCGCCCTCGCGTTCGACGGTGTATTCTTCCAGGACGCCATCTTCGAGGAGGGCGACGCGGCGTTCGAGTTTTTCGACGTTGACGATAATGCTGTTGCCGCGTGAGGGATCTGGCTTGCCGATGCCGAGGAGGCGTTTGATGCGTTGAATCATGGTTGTTATTATGTTAGATTATTTGATTGGGGTGAGTCTTTCAGGGTTCGGAGACGGGTTGGGCGCGTGGGATGACGGTGCCATCCGCATCAACTTCGGGAGTGATGACGGGCGTGGGAATGAGTGGTGCGGCGCTGGTGGGTGGGGTGCGAGCCTCGAGGTTTTCGACTTCCTCGCCGGTTTCGCCGCTGCCTTCTGCCTCCTCGCTGCCTGGGTTGACGAGCGGGTCATCCTTGGGAATGACGATTTCCTCGATGCGGTTGGTGTTGCCGGGCACTGCGCTCTGCGGTTTGAGTGGCAGCTTGATGCCATCATCCTGGGCGAAGAGGCCGCGCAAAATCAGGTTGGCCAGCGGCCCGCATACCTTGCCGCCGGATCCCCCGTTTTGCACCAGCACGCACACCGCGTATTTGGGCTTCTCGTATGGGCCGAAACAAATAACCCATGAATTGTTGGATTTTTTCCCATCGTCGATGGTTTGGGCGGTGCCGGTTTTGCCGGCGAGTTGGAGGCCGGGGATTTTCACCCGCGAGGCGGTGCCGCCGGGATCGTTGACGGCCATCCACATGCCGCGGCGGAGGAGTTCGAAATCGGCGGGCTTAACCCCCGAAGCGATCAGATCGACCTTCATCTCGGGCTTGTCCTCAATGACCCTATGGCCGTCGGCGGCGGTGGCAGATTTGACGATGCGAGGCTTGTAGTATTTGCCGCCGTTAGCGATGCAGGCAGCCATGGCACAGAGTTGCAGCGGCGTGGCCATGGCATCGGCCTGGCCGATGGCGAGCATCGCGGTGATCGCCGGAGTCATCGAGGCGGATGGATTGGCGGTGCGCCAGGCCCGGGAGCCCGGGAGAATGCCGGGGCTTTCGTCGGGCAATTCGATGCCGGTGGGTTGGCCGAGGCCGACCATCTGGAAGCCGGTGACCATGGCTTTCCAACCGATGGTGTTAGCCAGTTTCATAAAATAGGGATTGCACGATTGCTGGATCGCCTTGGGTAAGGTGAGCGAGCCGTGGTTGCCGCGGTGCTGATTCCAAATCCAGCAACCGATTTTGATGTTACCAAACAAGATGTAGCCATCGCACGAGAACACCCGGTTGGCCATGCCTTCGAGGGCACCGGCAATGGCGGTGGGCGGCTTGAAGGTCGAACCCGGGGTGAAGGGCCTGATCGCACGATTGGAGAACGGATCCATTTTCTGGTTGTCCAGATAGCCTTTCCAGTGAGCACTGGAGATGGAGGGGATGAAATCGTTAGGATTGTAATCTGGAATGGCGGCCATGGCGATGACCTCGCCGGTATTCACGTCCATGACGACGGCGGCGGCGCGGCCAGCGCGGCGGATGACGTTTTCGACATGGAGTTGAGCGCGGGCGTCGATGGCGAGGGTGAGTTTGGCGCCGATGCCCGGTTTGGTGTAGTCGATCATGCGGATGACATGGCCTTTCTCATCCTTGAGGAGTTTTTTCTGACCCTCCGGGCCGCGCAGGATCGCATCCATGCTTTGCTCGATGCCGGCGATGCCCTTGGCGTCGCCGATGTAATGGTCGAACTTGCGTTTGGCGCTGTCTGGAATATCCGCCGGTTCCCACTGCTTGATGTAGCCAAGCACGTGACTGGCGAGGGCGGCGTAGGGGTATTGGCGCAGCGGACGGGTGCTCAGATAGACGCCTGGCAGTTCGAGATTGTGCTCGGCACAGCGGGCAAACTCATCATAGGTCAGATCGGTGCGGTAGCTGAATGGCACCAGCCCGCGGTGCGTTAGATAATGGGTGCGCAACGCCCCGGCGTTGTAGTTTTTGGTCAGGCCGAGCTGATCGAAGCGTTTGATAGTCCAGTTGTTGACGATCTTCACGATGTCCCTTTCCTCATCCGCCCGCTCCATGGCGTCCTTTTTGCTGAGGCGTTTGAGCGAGGGGTCGGCGGCATGTTGCTGCCGGTATGCCTTGTGGATTTCATCTAGGTTAAAGGAAATTTCGTAATTGCGCAGGTTGCGGGCCAGCAGGATGCCGTTGCGGTCGGTGATTTCGCCGCGGATGCCCGGTTCGCGAACGCTGACGGTGCTGTTGCCGGGGACCATTTGCAGAAACTCATCGCGGCGTTTGATTTGGTAATCATACAAACGCGTGAGCAACACCCCGAAGCCCGTCAGCACGAGTGCTGTGAGCAGGTAGAGGCGCATGCGGTAGCTCGGTTCCATGGTCGTTAGAAATGGCGCCGGCGTTTTCTGGCGGCCTCTGGATTGATAGAGTGGCCGCACAAGCCGGCGATGCCGAAGAGCATCCAGAACGCCAGTGGGGAGAACAGCATGGTCAGCAGCGAGGTATAAGCCATTTGCAAGGCGGTGGCCTTGGCGAAAATGAAGTTGCCGCGAGCGAAGGTGATGAGGAGGAATTCGGCGGCGAGATAGAGCAAGATGGCGATGCCGGAGAGCAGCGCGGAGAAATACCACTTGCCCTGCTTGAATAGTGGCTGGATGCCTTGCATCAGAAAACCCATTGCCCCAAACAGCAGAATCGAATAACCGAAGCGCAGCGATTCGACCGGCTGGCTGTAGATTTCCGGGTCGCCGCCGTGGGCACCGAGGGTGCACTGTGCATCCCACAGGAAGCCACATACAAACGCCAGCAACAGCATGGTGGGCTGGCCGACGGTGACCGCCGCGCACAGGAACACGAGTTGCACTAACAGCACGCGCGAATGATGCAGTGCGGTGAGGGCGGGCAGGAATTGCTGGACGACAAAGCTGGCCAGCACTAACAACACAGTGATGATGGTGTAGCGGGTCACTTCTTCGGGGGCTCTTTGGACAGCACGACAAACACCGTGCCCAGGTCCGCGAAGTTCACCGCTGGTCGAACGAGAGCTTCGGAATCCTCGGCGCCCTTTTCGACGGACACGATGGTACCTAGGAGGATATTGGCCTGGAAGATCCCTCCGCGGCCGGTGGTGAACACGCGCTGGCCGGAGTGCAGCGCGGCATTCTTTGATAAAAACTTCAACCGCAGCAGCGGCGCGCCTTCAAACTGCCCGCGCTGCCCGCTGAGAATGCCCACCTCGGGGCTGTCCTCGACCTTGGCCGAGACCTGGCACGCCTCGTCAGTTAGCAAAATGACTGATGAGCGGTCCTTGGCCGGGCGGTCGATGATGCCCACTAGGCCTTCGTTGGAAAGCACGGCGAGCTGGCTGCCAATGCCACGATCGTCGCCGACGTCAATTTCGACGGTTTGCCACCAGGTGGTCGGCTGGCGGCGGACGACTTGTGCGGCGGCGACATTGAAGCTGGTGGCCTTTTTAAAATCCAGGGCATGGCGGAGCTGGGCGTTTTCGCGTTCGAGTTCGCGGTAGCGCGACTCGATGATGCGCAGGCGGCCCATTTCACTGTTGATGGTGGTCAGTTCGGCCTCCAGGACCTTGGAATGCTCGACCTCATCGAGGAAGCTGCGGGCATAGGCTTCGGTCCGCGAGCCGCTCTTAAGGAAGGGCGCGATGGCGGAAAAATAGCCGCACTGGATATCGCGCACGGACCGCTCGCTGCGGGTGAGTGCCCAGATGGCCCCACTCACAAAGAGCAGGCTGGCAATGAGATTGAGCGGCTTCATGGCCGGGACCTGCCTAGCGCTCGACCCTGCGGTCGGTGTTGGTGACGCGCTTCAAGAGGGCGAGTTCCTGAAGCGCCTTGCCGGTGCCTTCGGCCACCGCGCTGAGGGGATCCTCGGCGATGTGCACCGGCAGCCCGGTTTCTTCGCGCAGCAAGCGGTCGAGCCCCTTGAGCAGGGCCCCTCCGCCAGCCAGCACGATGCCGCGGTCCACCAGGTCGGCGGCGAGTTCGGGCGGGCAACGTTCCAGAGTGGTGCGCACCGCATCAACGATGGTGCTGAGCGGGTCGGCCATGGCCTCGCGGATTTCCTGGGAGGTGATGGTGATGGTTTTGGGCAGGCCGGCGACCAGGTCGCGGCCCTTGACGTCCATGGTCATTTCCTTAGGCAGTGGGGCGGCGGAGCCGAGGCGGATTTTGATATCTTCGGAGGTGCGCTCGCCGATCATCAGATTGTAGGCGCGCTTCATGTAGGAAACGATCGCCTCGTCCAATTCATCGCCGGCGGTGCGCACGCTGCGGGCGTAGACGATGCCGGAGAGGGAAATGAGGGCCACCTCGGTGGTGCCGCCGCCGATATCCACGATCATGTTGCCGGAGGCATCCTGCACCGGCAGGCCCACGCCAATGGCGGCGGCCATGGGTTCTTCGATGAGGTACACTTCGCGGGCGCCGGCCTGTTCGGCGCTTTCGCGCACGGCGCGGCGTTCCACCTCGGTGATGCCCGAGGGGATGGCGATGAGCACCCGGGGGTTGGAGCGGCGGTTTTTATTCACCTTGCGAATGAAGTGGCGCAGCATCGCCTCGGTCACTTCAAAATCGGCGATCACCCCGTCCTTGAGGGGGCGGATGGCGACGATATTGCCTGGCGTGCGGCCGAGCATGCGTTTGGCATCGTCGCCGACGGCGAGGACCTCGTTGGTACCAGCCTTGACCGCGACGACCGACGGTTCGCGCAGTACGACGCCATGGTCTTTGACGTAAATGAGCGTATTGGCGGTTCCGAGGTCGATGCCGATGTCATTCGGGAAAAAATTTCCAAAAAACTTCTTTAATATGAAAAAGGGTTGCAAAGCAAAGGCTTGTGAAAGATTGAAAGGTCTGGCAGCGCCTGCGTGGTGCTGATTGTTACCGCGCTAGGCGGCGAAAATCAAGAATCACCCAGAAGCCAGCCGGGGGGAAAGCTTGGGATAAGCCGGAATCCCGTACAAGTCAAACAAAAATCCAGCCCCTGCGCCAGGGCCATTGCGGAGGTGGGCACGGAGTGATGAAGCGGTCAGAGATTTGGGTCCTGATTGCTCGTTGCCTGAGCGGGCGAAAGGCCCAAGCGACATGACCCGCTTCAAGTGAACTAGAATGGACTGGCGAATTTCCAGGTCGTATGGAGTAGCGGAAGCGTTGGGGGAGTGTTGCGGGAGCTGACGTTTGGAGACCCATGAGGCGTGGCGAGGGAAAGAATGCGCCGTTGGCGTTGCCGGACTGCGGTTTTTCGGTTATGCATCGTTGCAGATGACCCCGCTCTCACCATTGGCCTATTGCCCGGATCTCCTCAGCTACGCCCGACGGCCCAGCCGCGAGGTGATGGTGGGTCATCTCGGCATGGGTGCCGGCCATCCGCTGCGCGTCCAATCCATGATCACCTCCGACACCCGCGACACTGCGGCCTGCGTCGCTGAGATTCTCGGTCTTGCCGAGGTGGGCTGTGAGATTGTGCGCATCACCGCCCAAACCAAAACCTACGCCGCCAACCTCCGCCACATCGCCCGCGATGTGCGTGCCGCCGGTTGCCAGGTGCCTCTCGTCGCCGATATCCATTTTAAACCCGATGCCGCCATGGAGGCCGCCAAATGGGTCGAAAAAGTCCGCGTCAATCCGGGAAATTACTCCGATAAGAAAAAATTTGCGGTGCGCGAGTACGACGACGCCCAATACCTCGGGGAACTCGCCCGCATTCGCGCCGAGTTCTCGCCGTTGGTGCGCCGCTGCAAGGACCTCGGCCGCGCCATGCGCATCGGTACCAACCACGGGTCGCTCTCCGACCGCATCATGAACCGCTACGGCGACACTCCGCTGGGCATGGTCGAGAGCGCACTCGAATTTGCCCGCATCGCCCGCGAGGACGACTATCACCAGTTGGTGTTTTCGATGAAGGCGTCCAACCCGAAGGTCATGATCGAGGCCTACCGCTTGCTCGTCGCACGCCTCACCGCCGAGGGCCCGGACTGGAATTACCCGATCCACCTCGGCGTCACCGAAGCGGGCGATGGCGAAGACGGTCGCATCAAAAGCGCCATCGGCATCGGTTCGCTACTCGCCGACGGCATCGGCGACACCATCCGCGTCTCGCTCACCGAAGACTCAATCCACGAAATCCCCGTCGCCCAGGCCCTGCTGCGTAGCTGTGGCAGTGGCTGCGCAGGTGGCTGCGGCGTCTCGCCGCAGGCCGTGGTCGCCGCGTCTCGCGGCGACTCAGCCATTTCTTCTCAATCCCCCTCTTCCCCAAGCCGTTCCCTAACCGAAGACGCCGCCTCCATCCACATCGACTGGGAAAAGGTTCAAAAAACCGATGCCAGTTACCTCCCGCACTGGAAACTCGCCGGCGGCACGTACGCCGTGACCTTCCGCCTTGCTGATTCCTTGCCGAGCGGGGTCTTGGAGCATTACCGCCAGAAGCGTCAGGCGCTCCTCGATCTGCTGGATAGCCATGCCCGAGCCGGTGGCTCGCGCAGCGTGCTGGACCAAATGCTTTCCGTGCGCAACCAACTAGCACAGTTGCAGGCAGCCGTGATCGATCCAGAATTGGACCGCGGTCACGGTGCCTGCCTGTTGCGCAATGAAGATTTTGCGGATCTGGTAGCCGGGGCCTTGCGGCATTTTGACGGCACCCGTTATACGTTGCTAGCCTGGTGTGTGATGCCCAATCATGTGCATGTGGTTCTCCAGCCTGCTGCGGGGCATGAATTGGAGGAAATCCTGCATTCTTGGAAAAGCTTCACCGCACACGAAATCGATAAACGCCTCGGTGTTGCCGGCACGATTTGGCAGAAGGAAAGCTATGACCACCTCATCCGCGATGGCGAGGATCTGCGCAACCAGTTGGACTATGTGCTGGATAATCCTTGGAAGGCGGGATTGGATGGATCGCGGTGGATGGGCTGTGCTTATCCCGAACTCGCGGCGAGACGCCGCGACCACGGCCTGCGGCGGGACGCCGCAGCCACCGCCACTTACGATCCCTTTACCTACCAGCGCCGCAAGAGTTCGGTCATCAGTGTGATGGGGCATGAGCTCGGCGGCGAGCGCACGGTGCGCGTATTCACCACCCAGGACCGCTGGAACGCCATCGCCCACAAAATTGCCGCCATGGGCGAATTTAAACCCGAGGCCACCATCGAACAATCCGGCGTCTGCCAACTCGATCCCCGCGATGCCACCGCCATCGCCCGGATCAATGCCGCCGCCGAGCCCCAACTCATCACCGTGGCCGACGGCATTGCAATGGAAGTCATCCATGCCTTCCGCTTGCTCGCCGCGAGCGCCGACCCGCGCCATCCGATACTGCTCAAGGACACCTTGTTGCCCCCGCCAACCCACGCTGCCACGGGCACTGCTGAGGAGGCGTTGCAAGCCACCCTCAGCGCCGCCTGCAACCTCGGCTCGCTGTTGTGCGACGGTATCGGCGACGCCATCCTGGTTAGGGGCGAGCCAGCTCCCGGTAGTTCGTTGCGGCTGGCCTATAATATCTTGCAAGCCGCCGGCACGCGTATTTTCAAGACGGATTATGTGGCATGCCCGAGTTGCGGCCGCACGCTTTTCAACCTGCAAGACACGACCCAAAAGATTCGTGCCGCCACCGGCCACCTCAAGGGCGTGCGCATCGCCGTAATGGGCTGCATCGTCAATGGTCCCGGTGAAATGGCCGACGCGGATTTCGGCTACGTCGGCGGCGCACCGGGAAAAATCAACCTCTATGTCGGCAAAACCCCAGTCCAATTCAATATCCCGGAAAGCGACGCCGTCGCCCGCCTCACCGACCTGATCCGCGACCATGGCAAATGGATCGAGGCGCCGGCCACCGCCGCCACCCAACCTATCTGAATCCCCGCGCCATGGCTGCCACTGAAACACTCACCCACACCAGCGAAGATACCGCCCTCGACCTGCCGTGGAACGTGGTCGTGCACGATGACCCGGTCAACTTGATGGGCTACGTCACCTGGGTGCTGATGAAAATTTGCGGCTACAACGAGCAGGAGGCGGTGCGCTTGATGATGCAAGTGCACAAGCAGGGCCGCTCGATCGTGTGGTGCGGCCAGCGCGAAAAAGCCGAGTTCTACGCCCAACAACTCCAGAGCCACCAGTTGACTACCTCGCTCGAAAAGGCCGTATGAAACTCGTGCTCTCGCCCACAGGTGGCCTCTGTATCGAGGCCGAGGTCAGCTCCGATTGGCAATTGCTCCTCGGTATTCTCCACGACGCCCAGGGCAGCGGCTTCGATCTGGCCAGCCAGGTGGGCGGCCACATGAACCATGCCGACGCCTCTCAAGATTGGGAAGAATTTGTTCTCACCGACCTCCGCGATGGCTTTCTAGCGGATCTAAAAACCGTTCTCACCGCTGTGGAAGCCGCCCGCCTGGTGGCTGCCGACGGGCCGGGTCAGGTGTGGATCGGCCGTGAGGATGCCCGCCATTGGTACAGCGCCTTGAACCATGCCCGGCTCGCGCTGGAGGCCATTCACCACTTTGGCTCAGGCTTGGCCATAGATCCGGACGAGCTGGTTCCAAGCCGTCTGGCGGCGGGCATGCGCGCGCATTTTTATTGTGCGGTTCAGAGTGTTTTGTTGGACCTGGGGCTCGGGTGAGGCCGCCTAGTTTTAGTGGCAATGATGGCCGCAGCGGAATGGCTTGGCAAAGCGTCGGCCATCGGCCACGCTGCGTCTGTGAGCCGCCTGGTCAACCGCATGCGCAAAGGAGTCGCGCAAGAATATCTGCCGCATTGTAGCGGCGCGTCTATGACCGCCGAAGCTCATGCACCGCCAATGAACCCGCGTTTCCGGCAATCGCCATTCCATGCGCATCGGCGCTCACAGAGCGCCGCCACAATACATCCCATTTCTCCCTGTTATGGAACCGCTAGGACCGACCCTCGATAACAAATCACGTCGATGGGTGCTGCTCTTGCTAGGGGGGGTGGTATTGTGTCGCTTGCTGTTGCTGCTGTTCGCGCCCATGTGGGATCCCTCCGAGGCTCGCTACGCCGAAATGTCTCGCGTGATGGTCCAATCCGGCGATTGGATCACCCCGCAATTCGCCCCAGGCGTGCCATTTTGGGCCAAACCGCCACTCTCCATGTGGGCCTCCGCCGCCGGCATCGCCTGCTTCGGCCCTAACCACTTCGGCGCACGCATTTTCACCTTCCTCGCCGCCTTGGGTGTGCTGGCCATGGTGGCGCGTGCGGCCCACCACGAGTTCCGATCCACTGCGATGGGCTGGGTCGCCGCCGCGCTGTTGATGGCCAGTCCGTTGTTCTATTACTGCTCGGCGGCGGTGATGACGGACCTGTTTTTGGTGTTAGGAACCACCCTGACGATGGTGGCGTTCCGCATGGCGCTGGAAACCTCCTCGCGTGGGTGGGGCTACGGGTTTTTTGTGGGGCTGAGCATCGGCCTGCTGGCCAAGGGGCCGCTGACGCTGGTGCTGGCCGGCCCGCCAATCTTTGTCTATTGCCTGTTCACCTGTCAGTGGCGGCACGTCTGGCAGCGCATTCCATGGCTTTCCGGCACTCTGCTGATGTTGCTGGTGGCCGTTCCATGGTATTTGCTGGCGGAAAACCACACACCAGGCTTCCTCGATTATTTTATCGTTGGCGAACACATCCGCCGCTTCACCGTGGCGGCTTGGGCCGGTGATAAGTACGGCAGCGCCCATTCCAAACCCATCGGCACGATCTGGCTGTTCGCACTGTTAGCCACCTTTCCGTGGTGCTGCGGCTTGTTGGCCGCCCCGCTGCGCCAATGGCGGCACTTCTGCAGTTGGGCGATGGCGTCTAACGGCTGCGGCCTATACCTGCTGCTGTGGGCGCTGTGGCCGCTGGTGTTTTTTACCCCGGCGCGCAATATCATCGCCACCTATCCGCTGCCAGCACTGCCAGCTATTGCCCTCCTCCTAACCGAAATTTATTGGCGGCGCAGCGCCCTGGCGCAACCGCCGCGCTGGCACCCGCTGCACCCGGCGCTAGTGGGCGTGAGTGCCACAGTGGTGCTGTTGAGTGTGTTGCTTGCCTTCGCCCCGCCGCCCTTCGCCCCGCCCACTGAACGCGAATTGGTCTATTGCTATCAGGCCCACCGCGCGCCCAACGACTGCTTGCTATATTTCCAAAAGCGGAAGTTTTCGGCGGAATTCTACACCCAAGGCCAAGCCTCCACCACCGACTCGCTAGCCGTGCTGCGCCAACGCATGCAAGGACCCGGCAGGCTGTTTCTAGCCATCGACGTAAAACACTTCGCACTGCTGCCCCCCGCCGTGCAGGCCAGCTTCACCTTGCTAGGCCACTGGGGCAAGCAATCCGGGCTCTACGTGCAAAGCGATGCCATACCTAATCTAACCATTGATTCACCATGACTCAGTCTACTGATGTTTCCGCCCCGCGTGCGACAACCCGCCCGTGGATCACCTGCGTGGTGCCAGCCTACAACGAAGCGGAAAGCATCGCGGAATTCCTGCGCGCACTCTGCCAGCATCTCGCTGGCCTGAGCGAGCGCTTCGAGGTGCTCGTCATCGACGATGGCAGTAGTGACGCCACCAGCCAGCAAGTCATCGCCCAGCCCGGCCCGATCCGCCTGCTCACCCTGTCGCGCAATTTCGGCAAGGAAGCTGCCATCAGCGCCGGCCTGGAGGAAGCCGACGGCGAGGTGGTGGTCATCATCGACGCGGATTTTCAACACCCGTTTCCGGTCATCGACGAATTCATCCAGCACTGGCAACAAGGGTACGACATGGTCTATGCGGTGCGCCGCGAACGCAATACCGATGGACGACTGCGCCGCCAATTGAGTCGGCTTTTCTATCAAATCATGAGCCGCATGTCTTCTATCAGCATTCCGGAGGACGCGGGAGATTTTCGCCTGCTGGATCGCCAGGTCGTGCATGCCATGCGCCGCTTGCCGGAGAGCAACCGTTTCATGAAAGGCCTCTACTCATGGGTTGGTTTCCGCAGCATCGGAATTGCTTTCACTATTGAGGAACGCCGCTCCAGCAGCTCCAAATTCAATTTTCTCAAACTCCTCGACCTCGCCACCACCGGCCTAACCTCGTTCAGCAACATACCGCTGCGGCTGTGGGTGGGTGTGGGATCACTCATCTCGATGTTGTCGATTTTCTACGCCATTTACATCTTGGTGCACACCCTTGTCTTCGGCAACCCATTGGCCGGTTGGGCCACCCTGGTGGTCGCCGTCACCTTTCTCGGCGGCGTCCAGTTGCTCTCCATCGGCATCCTAGGTGAGTACCTCGCACGCATCTTCAACGAGGTGAAACGCCGGCCTAACTATCTTGTCGCGGCCAAACACGGCTTCACCAAACCATGATCTTCCCTTTTAGGATGAAACGCCTCACCCTCTGCGCCGATGACTTTGGCCAATCCGTGGCTATCAGTAAGGGTATCCTTCAACTCGTCGCCGCCGGACGCTTGCAGGCGGTCTCCTGCCTAACGGAATCCCCGGCCTGGCCAGCCATGGCTCAACAGCTCAAGGCCCTTGGCACCCATCACCAGACGGGCCTGCACTTCAATCTCACCCATGGGTTTGCCGCCGCGCCGCTTGTGTGTGGCGAGGCTCAGGTGCCGGCACAAGCCGTGGGCACCGGAACGACACTTGCCAAGTGTCGTGCGACTGACGAAGCCCATGCCCCGGCGCAAGCCGTGGGCACTGGAACGACACTTGCCAAGTGTCGTGCGACTGACGAAGCCCATGCCCCGGCACAAGCCGTGGGCACCGGAACGACACTTGCCAAGTGTCGTGCGACTGACGAAGCCCATGCTCCGGCGCAAGCCGTGGGCACCGGAACGACACTTGCCAAGTGTCGTGCGACTGACAAAGCCCATGCCCCGGCGCAAGCCGTGGGGCCTCTGATACTGCGCGCGCTGCTCCACCGCTTGGACGCCGCCGCGGTGCGCCAGCGCTTTGTCCAACAATGGGAAGCTTTCGAAGCTCATTACGGCCAGCCTCCAGCCTTCGTCGATGGGCACCAGCATGTGCATGCCTTCCCGCAGATCCGGCGTATCGTCATCGAGGAAACTCGTCGGCGCAATCCCGCAGCCTGGCTGCGCGTGCCGCATGCCTGCGGCTTTCTGCCCAAAGTGTTGGTGCTGCGTGCCATGACCGCCGGCCTCGCCGCCAGCGCAAGACACGCCGGCCTTGCCAGCAACACGCGCTTTGCAGGCTTCCGGCCGTTCCGCAGCGACTTCGACGTCGCCCAATTTTTCCGGCACCTTCTGGCAGGCGCGGGCGACTCCACCCTGGTGATGTGTCATCCGGGTTTGGCGGCTGACGATCCCGCCGATCCCATCGCCAACTGCCGCCAGGCGGAACTGAACTATCTTCTATCCGACCAGTTTGCCGCCGATCTAGCGGCCGCCAACGTCAGCTCCGGCGCTTGCTCTTGCCTCGGATAGGCCGCGCCGGCCAATACGGTCGGTCTAGCCGGAGAACACGCATCCTGCCAGGAGCCTCTGTCAAACAATCAAGAGCGCTAAGTCAACAGTATCGGGCATCCGGTCTGACGTTTGCCTGATTCCCAACCACGCGAGACCGGCAAGAAAACACAGCCCAATTGCCCAAGTCCATATTGATACGGCCGCAAATTTTTGGATGGTTCGCCTTTGTTGGATTCGCTATCTCCTCTTGTCTCCTTACAAATCGAAGAAGCGCTTGGCTTTTTGGAAAAACCCTTCCTGCATGGGCGAGTTGTGATCGCCGATGGAGGAGGCAAAGGCACGGAGCTTGTCTTGCTGCTCGCTGTTGAGGCGGGTGGGCACTTCAACCTGCACGCGGACATGCAGGTCGCCGCGGCGCTTGGTGGACAACGCCAATATCCCTTTTTCGCGCAGCCGAAATACCGTCCCGCCCTGGGTGCCAGCCGGGATTTTGATAGATGAGCGCCCATCGAGGCATGGTACCTTCAACTCGCCACCCAGCGCGGCGACGCTGAAGGGCAGCGGCACGTCGCAGAACAGGTCGGCACCATCGCGCTCGAACACATCGTGATCGCGCACGTGCAGAAACACGTAGAGGTCGCCGGCTTCACCGCCGCGCACTCCCGCATCACCGTGGCCAGAGGAACGCAGCCGCGTACCCGTATCCACCCCGGCGGGTATCCGCAGCTTGATGCGGCTGGGACGCTGGACGCGGCCATCGCCGCGGCATACCGGGCAGGGGTCGGCCACCGTCTCGCCGGCACCGCGGCACTCGGGACAGGTGGTTTGCTGGAGGAAAATACCGGCTTGGCGGGTGACAACGCCGCGGCCGCCGCAGGATTGGCAGGTTTTGACGCCGCCGCTGCCTTTCGATCCCTTGCTGGCGCAAGCATCGCAGGGGACATTGCGCTCGATTTCGAGTTCTTTTTCGACGCCGCTGGCGGCCTCCTCGAGGGAGATTTCGAGGTCGTAGCGCAGGTCGCTGCCGCGTTGTTTGCCAGAGCGTTGTTGTTTGCGGCTGCCGCCGCCGAAGAATTCCTCGAAGCCGCCGCCGAACGCGCTGCCGAACACCTGCGAGAACATGTCCATCGGATCGTGGAAGCCACCGCCACCGCCGCCACCACCGCCGCCGCCGCCACCGCCGGAGAAAGCCGCGTGGCCATAGCGGTCATAGGCGGCGCGTTTGTCGGGAGAGCTGAGGGCTTCGTAGGCTTCGCCGAGTTCCTTGAACTTGTCCTCGGCGGTGTGATCGCCGGGGTTTTTGTCCGGGTGAAATTTCACCGCGAGCTTGCGGTAGGCTTTCTTGATCTCCTCCGGGGCGGCATTGCGGGCAACGCCCAGAATTTCGTAGTAATCGCGTTTGGCAGACATGACTCAGGCTTCAGCTCCTTCGGTTAGGGGTGGCGGGGTGGCGGCGGGCAGTTTGGAGACCACTACGCTGGCCGGACGCAACAAGCGATCGCGCAAGCGGAACCCGCGGCGGGTCACCCGCAGGACGCGGCCTTCCTCGCCGGCGCTGCAGATTTCCTCGGCCACGGCGTCGTGCAAGTTCGGGTCGAAAGTGCCGCTGCTGGGGATGTCCTCGACGCCCTGCGAACTGAGAAACTCGTTGAGCTGGCGGCGCACCATTTCCATGCCGATGAAAATCATCGACTGCGGATCCTGCGCCGCCGCTTGCATGCCCATTTCAAAGTTGTCGATGACCGGCAAGAGTTCCTCGAGCAGGCGCTGGTTGGCGTAGCGGATGGCGTCTTCGCGGTCGCGGGTCGTGCGTTTGCGCAGGTTTTCCATCTCCGCGGCAGTGCGCAGGGCCATTTCACGCCATTTGGCAGCCTCCTGTTCGAGTTCCTCCCACGGGTCCGGTCCCTCGACCACCGCGGTTTCGCCGTTGGGGCGAAGGTCCAGTTCGGTGGCATCGTCGGGAATTTCGGCGGGGGCGGCGGGGTCGGCGTCGGCGTGCATGCACGAAAACTGCCACCATCGTGCCGTTGGCGTCAACCCTTCGCCATAATTTCTCTCGCCGCATCCTGGCAGTCGGTCAGCACAGGGCAATATCCACGCCGACTTTCTGCAGCGAGTGCCGGCATCAGCTGCCCCTGCGCATCGCCAGTCCATCCTGTGCCGCCACCCCAATTTTCCTGTCAAATATACTGTGCTTCTGCCATCAGTCGTTCAGCGCCGCGAGCTTGCGGCGTCGACCCGCTCACCGATGCCACCCCATGCTTCCCGTATTTGAAATCGCCGATGCCCTGCGTGCCGTCGTGCGCAGCGACGTTCGCTCACGGGTCTTGCTCAAAGCACCCACCGGCTCCGGCAAAAGCACCTCGGTCCCCGGCATGCTGCTCGACGCGGGGCTGAAGGGTCGCATTCTGGTCATCGAGCCGCGGCGCATGGCCGCACGCTTGCTGGCCGGCTGGGTTGCCAAACAACGCGGCTCGCCGCTCGGTCATGACGTCGGCTACGCGGTGCGCTTCGACAGTCGTTACCGCGACGACACGCGCATCATCTATCTAACTGACGGGGTATTCCAGCGCTGGTTGCAGGACGATGCGCAATTGCACGGGGTGGGCGCGGTCATCTTCGATGAGTTTCACGAGCGGCGGCTGGCAGTGGATATGGCGCTGGCCCGTTGCCTCAACCTTCAGGACGGCCCGCGACCCGAACTGCGGGTGGTGGTGATGTCGGCCACCCTGGAAACCGCCGGGCTGGCCGAGTTTCTCGCTCCGGTGCACGCGCTGGAAGCCGGCGGCCGGGTCTATCCGGTGGATGTTCTTTACCGCCCCGAGTATCCAGCAACTAACGACCGCCGCGGCGGTCCGCCGCGGGAGTTGCCTATCTGGGAGCGCATGGCCGGGGTTTGTCGCGAGGCAATGAGTCTAACCGATGCTGGCGACATCTTGATGTTTCTGCCTGGTACTCATGAGATCCGGCGGACCATCGAATTGTTGGAAAACAATTCCGCGGCTCGCGGGTGGGATATCTATCCGTTGTACAGCACCTTGCCGCCGGCCGCCCAGGAGGCGGCGATCACGCCCGGTCCGCGGCCGAAGATCATCGTCGCCACCAACGTGGCGGAAACCTCCATCACCATCGATGGCGTGCGCACCGTGATCGATTCCGGGATGGCTCGCATCGCCGCCTTCGAGCCGCGCCGTGGCATCAATACGCTGCTTATCAAAAAAATCTCGCGGGCCGCCGCCGAGCAACGCGCCGGGCGTGCCGGGCGCACCGCTCCCGGCCGTTGTTTCCGCTTGTGGAGCCAATCCGAACACGCGCGCCGTGCCGAGTTTGAGGCACCGGAAATCCACCGCGTCGATCTATCAGAGGCGGCGCTGCTGCTTAAGACGTCCGGGGTGGGGGACTTGCGGGGCTTCCGCTGGCTCGATGCTCCCGCCGAACCCGCACTGGCCCGCGCCGAACACCTGCTCCATGACCTCGGCGCGCTCAACGCAGCGGGCGAGCCCACCGACGAAGGCCGCCAGATGGCCGCCCTGCCGCTCGAACCGCGGTTTTCCCGCCTGATGCTTGCCGGCCACGAGTACGGCTGCGTGAGCGAGACGGCCTTCATCGCTGCCGCGGTGCAGGGCGAAGGAATTTTCACCGGAAAACCCGGCAGTGGTGGCCGCAAGGAGTTTATCTATCCGGATGACGGATCCGATTTTGCCGGCGAGTGGCGCGCCTTTGATGCAGCCCAAGCCGTCTCCTTCGACGCCGTGTGGTGCGCCCCGCGCGGTATACTCTCCCGCGGTGCCCGCGAAATAGCCCAAGGCTTCGAGCGCCTGCTCGCCCTGGCCAAACGCTTCGGCTGGCGCTGCCAACCTATCGACTTTCACGCGCATCGTGAAAATGTCGGCAAAGCGATGCTCGCCGCCTTCAGTGATCATCTAGCCATTCGTTCGAGTCAAAGCTCACTCGCTTGCCGCTTGGTGGGCAACCGTCGCGGCAAGCTCGACGATGATTCGTGTGTTAGAAATGCCCCGGCCTTCGTCGCCGCGGAAATCACCGAGGTGGAGGCCCGCGAGGTCATCGTGCATCTGCGCCGCGCCACCGGCATCGACCCCGCCTGGCTCGCCGAGGTGTTTTCCGCTGATCTAACTATAACAAACGGTGCCGCCTACGACGAACCGCGCAAGCGGGTGGTGGCGCGCAAGGAAACACGCTTCCGTGATCTGGTCATCGAGGCGAAGGAGAGCGATCACAACGTCAATCTCGATCAGGCGGCGGAATTGCTCGCCGCCCGCGTGCTCGCCGGCGAACTCACCCTCAAAAACTGGGATCACTCGGTCGAGCAATGGACCGCGCGCCTGGCGTCATTGGGCCGCTGGATGCCCGAACTCGGCATGCCTGGGTGGTCGGATGACGACCGCTGCGCCGCGATCGCCCAGATCTGCCACGGATCTGTTAGCTACAAGGAAATCAAGGAGGCCAACGTCTGGCGGGTGCTGCACGAATGGCTCAGCGCGGCCCAGCGTGCGGCGCTGGACGCCTATTGCCCCGAGCGCATCACTCTGCCCAACGGCCAAACCGCTAAAATCACCTATGCCGATGCTGCTGATCCATTCATCTCTATCCGCATCTCGCATTTGTTTGGCATTTGGAGCACGCCGTGCATCGCCAATGGCCGGGTTCCCTTGCTGGTGCACATTCTAACGCCCGGCCAAAAACCCTGGCAGATGACCAAGGACCTCGGCGGTTTCTGGCAAAGCGGTTATGCCCAGATGAAAAAGCAAGTCGCCGGCCGCTACCCGCGCCACCCCTGGCCCGACGATCCAAAAACATGGGTAAAACCAAAGTCATGAAGAAGACGCAAGACCGCTGCGCTCCAAGACCCAAGACCGCTGCGCTCAAAGACAAGATCAGAGCCCTCGGGCCGCGCATGGCATTTCTTGGAAAACGCGAACATCGAACATCGAACGTCGAACTTTCAACGTCGAACCTAAGAGAGAAAGACAACGCCTTCTGTCTGTTTCTTTCGCCTCTTCTGTTCGACGTTCGATGTTGAATGTTCGATGTTCGCATTTTCCAGTCTTCTGTCTTCTGTCTTCTGTCTTTCCCAATAACTTCTAACCTATAACTTATACTCCCCCCATGTGGCGCTTACTGATGATATTTTCGATCCTGCCGATTGGCGCGGCCTTGCTGCTGCGCTGGTGGTTTGGCACCCGCGTGCTCACGGCCTTGGGCGGCCGGCCCTGCCGCTGCGACCAAGCCCGCTGGGACCACGCCCTCGGCGATGGTCCGCTGATGCCCGCCAGCCAGGACGCCCCGGCCGGCGAGTTGGGCTACCGGCTGCGGCTCGCCGCTCTCGCCCAGTGGCAGCGCGACGACCCGAAACGTGCCGCCGCCCGCGAGTCGACCCGCCGCTTCGGACTGGCGGTGCCGCCGTTCAGTGCGATGGTGGCGGTGTTTGCCTTGATTCTGGCAAAAATCCCGGTGGCCGGTGCCATCGCCATTTTCATCGCGGCCACGGCGCTGGCCACCGCGTTTGGTTTGCTCACGCTGGGTGAGGAATTGCGCGCCATCAGCCGCGCCGCACGCTCCCTGCGCGAGGCCCGTGCTTTCATCCGCAGCGATGATGAGGACGCGGTGATTCAGGCCGCCATCGCTCGCGCTTGGTGTGAGGCGCTGCCGCGGGTGTTGCAGATGCTCTGAATATGCCTGCCATCGCGGCGCCGACTCCATCACCGCCTGGCAATCCCATGGGGAGCGCCGGCGTCCCGCCGGCTGTGTGCGGCATCCTGCCGCACACTCTTCAGCCCGTGCCCAGTCAATGTTAGCATCGTCCACGATGGCAAGGGCAACAAGCACCGGGTCGTGCCGCTGCCCGGGCCTTAGACCCCGCCCGGGCCTCCTCTTCAGCCCGTGCCCAGTCAATGTTAGCATCCCATCTTGCGTCTCGCATCCCGCGTCTTGTGTCTTCTGTCTTCCTACCAAAAAGGTCTTTGGCACCGAGGAATTTACCCTCGAACACGTCACACCAGCCCATGGTGGCCGCCGTCCCTACCCATCAAGCGGACTGCGCGCCCCGCAACCGTTCACCCCGGTTGCCACATGCGTGTAAATCTCCGTGGTGCGCACGTCTTCATGACCTAGCAACTCCTGGATGGTCCGCAGATCGGTGCCGCCCTCCAGCAAATGGGTTGCAAACGAATGCCGCAGCGCGTGAGTCGTCACCCTCTTGGCGATTCCTGCCGCCTCCGCCGCCCGCCGCACCGCTTCTCCATACCCATCGGGAAGCAAATGATGCCGCCGAGTCACCCCTGACTCTGGATCCTTTGACAATTGGTCAGCCGGAAATATCCAGAACCATTCCCACCGCTCCCCGGACCGCGACATTTTCCGCTCCAGCCCTTCTTGAGGACTGGCAATTCCTTGGGGAGCGCCGGCGTCCCGCCCGCTGTGTGCGGCATCCTGCCGCGCATTCTTCAGCCCGTGCTTACTATCACTAGAAAAAGCCAGCTTCCCCCTTGTGTTGTTCCGATGCACACCTAGTGTGTTCGCATGAACTCGCCATCAGTCCCCCCGTCGGATGGTCAGCCTCCCTCCCCGCCTCGCCTGCTGTTCCTCCAGCTCCTTGCCGCGCGGTCCATCAAACCTGCCGTCCGTGGCTATTACGTCCGCTGGACCGAGGACTGGATCAAAGCTGGTGGCGATCGAAGTGCCGCAGCGACCACCGGGTTTTTCGCCGATCTCGGCCGTACCCCCCTCATTTACAACTGGCAGTATCGGCAGGCGGTGTCTGCCGTGCGTATTCTTGCCCGTGAGATCCTCAACCTTCCATGGGCCGCTGCCTATGACTGGCGGGGCCTTGCCAATCAATCCCGTAACCTGGAAGCCGATCATCGTCGCCACGACCCGTCCTCTACAGGGCAACTCAACACCCCCGCTCCGCACGCCGCCGGGACTGTGCCGACTCTCTTGCCATCCGACCCGATCCACCCGTTGCCGGAGAACACCGCCGAAGTCGCCCGTTTCATCGAGTCCACACGAGCTGCCATCCGCATGCGCGGCTATTCTCTGCGCACCGAAAACACCTACCTCGGCTGGGTCAACCGGTTCTGCGATTTCCACCAAAACCGCTCCCTCTCCGAATTCGTGCCCGCAGCCATCACCCCGTTCCTCTCCTTCCTCGCCATGGAACGCAATGTGGCCCCGCCAACCCAAAACCAAGCTCTCAACGCCATCGTCTTTTTCTACCGCCACGTCTTGCACATCCCAGTCGGCGAGCTCGACCCATTCGTCCGCGCAAAATACCAGCAACGCCTCCCCCTCGTCCTCACTAAAGACGAAACCCTCCGCGTCTTTGAGCACCTCGAATCCCTCCCGCTCCTCATGGCCCGGCTTCTTTACGGCTCCGGCATGCGCCTCAACGAGATGCTTTCGCTTCGCGTCAAAGACCTCGACTTCGCCTGCCGCTCCATCCACATCCGCTTTGGCAAGGGCGGCAAGGACCGTGTCACCATGCTCCCGGACTCGCTGGCTGACCCACTCCGCCATCAACTCGCTGACGCCCGCCAACTCTTCGATAAGGACCGCGCCCAAAACCTTCCCGGCGTCTTCATGCCCTTCGGCTTGGACGCCAAATACCCCAACGCCGGCAAACAATGGCCTTGGTTCTGGCTCTTCCCCGCTGCCGATCTCTCCACTGATCCTCGCACCAAAATCGTCCGCCGCCATCACCAAGGCGAGCACGTCATCCAGCGCCCTATGCACGACGCTGTCATTGCCGCCGGCATCACCAAGCCCGCCACCCCGCACACCCTACGTCACTGCTTCGCCACACGGTTGCTTGAAGACCACTACGACCTGCGCACCGTCCAGGAGTTGTTAGGTCACGCCCACGTCACCACCACCCAGATCTACACCCACGTCCTTAACAAACCCGGCCTCAGCGTCCGCAGCCCTCTCGACTCCTGATCCCACGGTTGGGCGGACTCCAATTTCCAGCCCGCCCTAGACTTTCCCCCTACACCACGCTGTAACGCACGCAACCCCACTCCGCAACGGACTGGTCCCGACAAGTCCTCTGATATTGAGAAAAACGGTCGGCCAGCCTGCCTCGAGCCTCCGCTGCTCTCCCAAACGCGTGACGCTGAAATCCCGGATGAACCCGCATGCCATCTGCAATTTTTGACTTGTAAAGGGCATCGGAACCACACACTTTGCCCTCGCATACTCCAGTATTCGCAACGTAAGGCGACCCGTCGCGATCAATAACCACCCGTCGCAGAATATACTGTTCTG
>WBXD01000005.1 GCA_008932935.1 Verrucomicrobiota bacterium | reverse complement strand
TCGGCGTTCAATGTTCGTCTTGTGTCTTGTGTCTTGTGTCTTGTGTCTTGTGTCTTGTGTCTTGTGTCTTGTGTCTTGTGTCTTGTGTCTTGTGTCTTGTGTCTTGTGTCTTGTGTCTTGTGTCTTGCGTCTTCCAGTCTTGAGTCTTAAATCGGCCACACCCCGAGGGCTTGGAGCTGGCGGGTGGCGGCCTCGGCCCAGCCGCGGTTGGCGGCGGGGGAGGCGGGCGAGGGATGCAGCACCCGCCCGATGGCGGCCGAACTGCCACACGCCGCCGCGGCGAGGCGCAGCCGGGCTTCGGCAAAGCCGCCCACGCCGATTAGGTACGAGGGCCGTAGTAGTTCGATAACCTCCGTTAGGTGCGTCAGACAGGCGTCCTCCACCGGTTGCATATCAGCGGCGGCGAGCTTGTCTGGTGTTAGATTGGCGCCGCTAGCGCTCATCCACACCAGCGGGCAGAAATTCTGCACAAAGTGGTCGGCGAAAAAGTCTGCGGCGAGCGGATGGCGGGCGGCGAACAAGCCCCACAGCCGCTGCCCACTGACTTCCGAGCGCTGGCAGGCGAAGCCGTCGATGGGCCGTTTGGGATGCTCGCAGGGCGGTTTGGCCACTGCGGCCTGGATGCCCATCCAATCGCGCACGGCGGCGATTTCGCCGAAGGGCACGCCGGTTTGCGCCATGCCGAAGGGGCCTGGATTCATGCCAAGGAACAGCACTCGCTTGGGTCCGCTGCCAAAACGTTGCAAATACACCTGATGGGGTTGCCAGGCGTAGTCCAAGGGCCGGTACACCTGCGCCACCGGTGGCGAAAACTCCAGGCCCCGCAGCGCGTCGGCCAGCTTGCGAGTGGATTGAATCAAATCGTTCACGGCCCGACTCTAGCTGCAGCCGTAGGCAAGACGCAAGACGGCAAAACGGCAAGACGCAAGACAAGCAAAAGAGCTTCGCCTCTTCATTGGCTCTTCTCTTGTGTCTTGTGTCTTTGAGCGCAGCGGTCTTCTGTCTGGTATCTTGAGTCTTGTCAGAATTCCGGCGAGATTGCTTGCCACTGTGGGAAATGCTGCCTAGGTTTGCATCTTAATCCAACCCATCAAGTCATGGAAATTTCCGGTACTGCCCGTCAAATCCTCGCCAGCAAGGGCTCCGAGGTTACCACCACCACCCCAGACACGCTGGTTTTCGACGCTCTCACGCTGATGGGCGAAAAGAATATCGGCGCTCTCGTCGTTATGGAAGGCGGGAGCGTGGCGGGGGTATTTTCCGAGAGCGACTACAGCCGCAAGGTCATTCTGCAAGGGCGAACCTCGCGCAACACCCGCGTCGGCGAAATCCTCTCGCGTCCGGTCATCAGCATTGCGCTGGACGACAGCATCGAGGAATGCATGGCACGCATGACCCTCCACCGGATTCGCCATTTGCCGGTGATGGAGGACGAGCACCTCGTCGGCCTGGTGTCCATTGGCGACGTCGTCAATTGGATCATACACGCCCAGCGCCATGCGATCCAACAACTCACCGGCTACCTCAGCGGCCAATACCCGGCGTGAGCGCAACGCGGTTTTGTTGAAATAGATGCAGCGACTCGTCAGTATGACCCCGGGCATGCCTCCTTCAATCAATCGCCGCCGTTTCCTGTGGACCACGGGTGTCGGTGGCCTCGCTCTATCCGCCGGGGTACGGGCGCAAGCGCCGGCGGTGGCACCCGCCACCCGGCTGCGGGTGCTGTGCATTGGCGTGGTGGGCACTATCGGCGGCGAGGATCGCCGGCAGGTGGCGAGCCATCCGCTGGTGGACATTACGGGGTTGTGCGACGTGGATGCTGGGGCCTTGGCCCAAGCCGCCAAGGATCACCCGCAGGCATTCCAGTGCCGGGATTACCGGGAGGCGTTTGCCGACAAAGGCGACCAATTCGATGCGGTGATCGTGTCTACGCCTGATCACAGCCATGCCCCGATCATGCTCAGCGCGCTGGCGTGTGGCAAGCACGTCTATGGCCAGAAACCCCTGGTCCATCAGTTGGAAGAACTCGCCATGATGGAAAGGGCGTTGGCCGCGCGGCCCGCCCTAGTCACCCAACTCGGCAACCAGCGCATGGCCTTGGCCGGGCGGCGGGCGGCGGTGGAAATTCTGCGCCATGGGATGTTGGGCAAGGCGCTGGAGGCCCACATCTGGATCGGCTCGCCCAATGACCGCGCTTATTTTAACCTCGACCGGGTCATCGCCGAGCCCACGCCGCCATCGCCCGGCCTCGATTGGAACCTGTGGCTCGGCCCTTGCGCCGAGGTGCCGTACCGCGCCGGGATGGCTCCGGTGGTGTGGCGCTCGTGGTGGAATTACGGCAGCAACGGGCTGGGCGATTGGGGCTGCCATGTGCTCGATGTCCTGTTCTATGCCTATGATGAATTGCGCTCACCCATTGCCGTTTTAAACCACTGCCAGCAGTCACCCAAGCCCGACTTTCACCCCCATCCGTGCCGCAGCACCATCACCTATGCGGTGGATTCCCCGCAGTTTGTGCGCAAACAATTTCCCATCTATTACAGCGATTCCGCCCAGGCTGTTTCACGTGCCGCGCTGGGCCTGCCTGCCGGACAGTTTGCTGACGACAACATGACGGTGGTCGTTTGTGAAGGTGGAGTACTCACCCTTACGGCGCCGGGCAGGCTCGAGATTTGGCGCGAGGGCAAACTCACTGCCGGGTTGAAAATGCCGGGTTTGCCGGAGTTTGGGCCGCTCAACCACTGGCATGCCTGGGTGGACAATTGCCTCGGCAAAGCGACTGAATTGCGCAGCCCGTTCCGCGACGCGCTGCGCATCACCGAGGCGGTCCAACTCGCCGTGAAGGCCGGCCGCTTTCCCGGCCAGGAACTCCGCTGGGACAAAGCCAGTCTGAGCTTCACCAATCACCCGGAAGCTTCCGCCACCCTCGTCCGGCGCGCCTACCGCGATGGCTTCGCCCCGCCGCAGGTGTCGTGAGTCAGTCTCAAGGAGGGGTGGCGTCCCGCCGCCATGGGCCATGGATAGAGCAAGGGTAGCCGCATGGCGGCTTGCTCTTACGCGTCTCATGGGCTAGGGGGGGCAAGCTGCCCCCGCTCCTTGATGCCGCCACGCGCCAGCAAGCTGGCTTGTGGCCGGGCGGTGGCGAGTCACCGCACTCAAGGAGTGGCGGTTGCCAACCGCCATGGGCCATGGATAGAGTAAGGGCAGTCGCATGGCGGCTTGCTCTTACGCATCTCATGGGCCAGGGGGCAAGCTGCCCCCGCTCCTTGATGCCGCCACGCGCCAGCAAGCTGGCTTGGCCAGGCGGTGGCGAGCCACCGCACTCAAGGAGCGGCGGTTGCCAACCGCCATGGGCCATGGATAGAGCAAGGGTAGCCGCATGGCGGCTTGCTCTTGCGCGTCCCATGGGCTAGGGGGCAAGCTGCCCCCGCTCCTTGATGCCGCCACGCGCCAGCAAGCTGGCTGGGCCGGGCGGTGGCGAGCCACCGCACTCAAGGAGGGATGGCGTCTCGCCGCCATTGGCCCGGCGCGTGCTTAGCGCTGGTTGAAGCGGGCCATTTCGCGTTGGGCCTCGCGCAGTTCGACCTGATTTTTCAAGTCGTGGCGTTGATCTGAGTGGGTTTTGCCCTTGCCGACGCCGAGTTCCACTTTGACGCGGCGGTTTTTCCAATACATACGCAGCAGCGGCAAGGTGCAGCCCTTGATGGTGGTGGCGGTGGCTAGCTTGAGGATTTCGCGCTTGTTGAGCAGCAGTCGGCGCGGTCGTTTGGCCGGGTGGTTGAACCACGCGCTGGCAGTTTCCCACGGCTGAATGTCGCAGCCATAGAGGAACACCTGGTTGTTTTCAACGCGGGCAAAGGCGTCGGATACATTGACCTTGCCGGCACGGATAGATTTCACCTCCGTGCCCTTGAGCTCAAGGCCGGCCTCGTATTTTTCCAAGATGTGGAAATCGCGGCCGGCTTTCCGGTTGGTGGCGATGTCCGCACTCATGAGGTTGTGGCAAGCGTTGCCGGGCGGCTTACAGCGGGATTTGTGGCACCAGGCGGATTTTGCCCTCGATGAGTTCGGTGAGGGCAATGTCGGCCGCGCCCATGCTCGGGCGGGTGGGAATGAGCGGGGAGCGCCCGCTGTTCAATTGTCTGACGCGCTGGGATATCAGATTGACCAGCACCAGGGGGTCGGTGACAATTTCAGAGGCCTTTTCGACGAGCTCGCTTTTCATAGGGGGGGTCCGGGGACTTGCGAACCAGACCGCCGCAGCTCCGGACAAAACCGTATTGTCAGGAAGCATCGACGGGCGCTGGTCGCAAAAAATTGGTGAGTAGGGAGAGTGCGGAGCTAAGTCCGGACGGGGGACAAAGCAGAAATTTGCCGACTTAGCAAGCCCAAACTGGCAAATTGGGCGGATTTTCGGAGATTTCCCGTCGGATTACAAATCGTGACTGAGATAAGGTGAGCGGAGCGCACAATGACGCATGGTTGCCGGGGTTTGGTCCGCCAAGACATAGTCTGATGGGAACTAGTGTCCTTGAATTGTCCTGTCACCCAGCGATGCAGGACACTCGATATCAGTGACTGATAGGGAATGCCTGCCAGATTCGCCTCGCTTTGGATCAGCTCGATATCCCGTATTTCCACCCTTGTCAGGCTCCCCGTGCCGCCGCATGCTCTGGCCATGCCCCGCATCCTCATCACCTTGGGCGACCCCGCCGGCATCGGCCCCGAAGTCATCGATATGGCCCTCGCCTCGGGCGCTTTGCCCGCAGGCTTTGAGTTTGAAATCCTCGGCGACCGGCGTGCCGGCACCCTAGGCAAGCCCGACGCCCGCTCCGCACAGGCCGCCCTCGATGCCCTCCATCAGGCCGCGGAGCGCCTCACTTGCCACACGGCCGACGCCGTGGTCACCGGCCCGGTCTCCAAACATCACCTGCAAGCCATCGGTTTCCCCTTTCCCGGACAAACCGAATTTTTTGCTGCGGCCATGGGCGTAGATGATTACGGCATGCTGCTCACCGGTGCTACCCTCAGCGTCGGCCTTGCCACTATTCACGAACCCCTTGCCAAGGTCCCCGCCCTGCTCAGCCAGCAACGCATCCGGCGCATCGGCTTGCTCACCGCCGCCTTCCTCACCAAACGGGGGATCGCCGCCCCGCGCATCGCTGTGGCCGGCCTTAATCCCCACGCCGGCGAGGACGGGGCCTTCGGCGATGAGGAGCTCCGCATCATCCGCCCTGCCATCGATCAACTCAACCAGCTCCTGCCAGGCGTGTTTTCCGGCCCGGCGGTACCCGACGCCGTGTTCCGTAACGCTGCCCACGGCGAGTTTGATGCGGTCATCGCCATGTACCACGACCAAGGGCTCATCCCGCTCAAATTGCTCGATTTCGACTCCGCCGTCAATGTCACCCTCGGCCTGCCAAAACCCCGCACCAGCCCCGACCACGGCACCGCCTTCGCCATCGCCGGCCAACACCGTGCCAATCCAGCATCCATGCTCGCCGCCATCCGCCTCGCCTGCGAACTCGCCTGAGCCCCACCGCCATGCTGGCAATCACTGCTAGCCAACAGATGATTTTTCCGATTCCATTGCGTTGCGGGATGAGGCAAGCTCGGGCATGCGCATTGATATAGTGACGTTGTTTCCGGAGGTGGCGCTCGCCCCGCTGAGTGATTCGATCATCCAGCGGGCACGGGCGGCGGGCATCGTCGAGGTACGTGCGCATCAGTTGCGGGATTGGTCGCTGGACAAGCATCGGCGGGTGGACGATTCGCCCTGCGGCGGTGGACCGGGGATGGTGTTGCAGCCGGAGCCGCTGTTTGCGGCGGTGGCGGCACTGCGCGGGCCGGACACGCGGGTGCTGCTGATGACGCCCCAAGGCCGGCCCTTTAAGCAAGCGCTGGCCCGGGAGTTGGCGGCGCAAACGCATCTGCTGATCCTCTGCGGTCACTATGAGGGAGTGGATCAGCGCGTGGTCGAGGCGCTGGTGGATTTGGAGTTGTCCATCGGCGATTATGTTCTAACCAACGGCGCGGTGGCCGCAGCGGTCGTGTGCGATGCCGTCATCCGGCTGCTGCCTGGCGCGCTGGGCGACGCGCGCTCATCGGAGGATGAATCGTTTTCCGATCCAAAATTGTTAGAGGCGCCGAGTTACACGCGGCCGATCGACTATCGGGGGCTGCGCGTGCCAGAGGTGCTGGTGTCCGGCCATCACGGGAACATCGTCGAGTGGAAACACCAGCAGGCGTTGGCCCGCACCCGCGTCAACCGGCCGGATCTACTGGCGTAGGCTGTGCCTCAGACCCAAGACGCAAGACTTGAAGACCCAAGAAGGCAACCTCTTTGGCTTTTCAAGGACTCTAGTGCCGCATATGGCGGACCAGCGCCTGGCCAGTGGGGGAGGCGGCGAGCTTTTCTAACGATGCTGGCGGTCCCTCTGCCACCAGTCGGCCGCCGTGGATGCCGCCGCCGGGGCCGAGCTCGATGACCCAGTCGGCCGCGGCGATCACGTCGAGGTGATGTTCGATGACCAGCACGCTGTGGCCGGCATCACGCAAGCGGCAAAACGCGGTGAGTAAGCGTTGGACGTCGCCGAAGTGCAGGCCGGTGGTGGGTTCATCAAACAGATAGAGGGTGTGCGGGGCTTGGGGGCGAGCGAGTTCGACGGCGAGTTTGAGGCGTTGGGCTTCGCCGCCGGATAGCGTGTTGGCGGCCTGGCCGAGTTGGAGGTAGCCGAGGCCGAGGTCTTCCAAAATCTCCAGAATGCGGTGCAACTTGGGGATCGGCCGAAACATCTCGCGCGCCTCGCCGACGGATAAATCGAGGACGCCAGCAATAGATTTGCCCTTGTAGGTAACCTCGAGGGTTTCGCGGTTGAAGCGGTTGCCATTGCATGCTGGGCATGCCACCCAAGCATCCGGCAAAAAGTGCATCTCAATCTTGAGACGGCCGTTGCCCTGGCAGCGCTCGCAACGCCCGCCTGCGGCATTGAAGCTGAAGCGCCCCGGCCCGTAGCCGCGCTGTTTGGATAGTGGCAGCTTGGCGAACAACTCGCGCACCACCTCAAACGCACCGGTGAACGTCGCCGGGTTAGAGCGCGGGCTGCGGCCAATCGGCGATTGGTCGGCCACCACGCATTTTCCCAACAATTCCAGTCCGTCGATGCGGTCATGGGCACCGGGAGTTTCGCCGCTGCCGTTAAAATGGCGCACGAGCGAGCGGTGCAGGATATCATCGGCGAGGGTAGATTTGCCGCTGCCACTCGGTCCACACAGGCACACTAGTTGGCCTAACGGAATAGCCACGTCGAGCTGCTGCAGGTTGTGGTGGTGGGCCCCGCGCACTACCAGCGTGCCGAGGCTAGGGCCGCTGGGCGGGGTTCTAACGGGTGGTAACACTTCGCCGCGCAACCACTGCCCGGTAGGGGACTCAAGCAACGCCGGCGGGCCCGCGCCCATCACTTGGCCACCGGCGGCGCCCGCGCCGGGGCCCAGATCGATGACGTAGTCGGCGGCACGGATGATTTCCTCATCGTGTTCTACCACTACCACCGTGTTGCCAAGATTGCGCAGGCGGGTCAGCGCGCCGATCAAGCGTGCGGTGTCCGCCGCGTGTAAGCCGATGCTCGGTTCATCCAGCACATAGATCACGCCGGAGAGGCCGGCACCCAGTTGGGTGGCTAGGCGGATGCGTTGCGCCTCGCCGCCGGCGAGCGTGCTACTGCCCCGCTCGAGCGTTAGATAATCCAATCCCACCTCTTCGAGAAATGCCAGGCGGCTGCGCACGTCTGCGGCAAGCCGGTGACAAACGACGGCCTTGGCGGGGTCCGGCTTGAAGCCAGCCAGCCACGTTAGGGCGTCGGCGACTGACAGCGCGCAAAAATCCTGGATACCTAACCAGTGATTTGCGGCGCCCTCGATGCGCACTGCGAGCCAGGCGGGTTGGAGGCGCATGCCGCCGCACACGTGGCATGGGCGGTGAGCCATCGCGCCTTTCAAGGCACCCGCATCACAGAACATCTCGGTGCCCAAACCCTCGCAGGCGGAGCAAGCTCCCAGGTGGGAGTTGAAGGAAAAATATTTGGGGGAGAGTTCGCCCACCATAAAGCCAGTGCGTGGATTGCGATACGAGGTTTGAAAGGACAGGTCGCGCCATGCCTCGCTGCCCGGTTCTTGGATCGCCGCGCGGGCCTCGCTGCCGCACAGACGCAGCGCCGTTTCCACCGAGTCGGCCAAGCGCGATGCCACACCCGCGCGTATCACAAAGCGGTCCACCACTATCTCCACGTCGCTGGCTTGCTCCGGCCACCGCTTGGCAGCCTCCTCAATTTCCAGTACCTCGCCGGCCACCCGCACCCGGATGTAGCCCTGCCGCTGCAAGTCGGCTAACAAGCGAGCGGGCTCGGCGGCTTCCTCTATCGGCAGGGGCGCCAGCAACACCACTTTGCTGCCTTCCGCCAAGGCAGCGAGTTCGTTGACGATATCCGCGGCACTCATGCGTTGCAGGCGCTCGCCGGTTTGCGGATCATGCGGAATGCCTGCGGCGGCCCACAGCACCCGCAGATAGTCATAAATTTCGGTGGCGGTGGCCACCGTCGAGCGCGGGCTAAGACCGCCGCCGCGTTGCTCGATGGCGATGGCCGGGCTGAGACCCTCGATGGCATCTACGTCGGGCTTTTCTAATTGATCGAGGAATTGCCTGGCGTACACCGACAGGGATTCGACATAGCGCCGTTGGCCCTCGGCATACAATGTGTGAAAGGCGAGTGACGATTTGCCCGAGCCGCTGGGCCCGGTGATGACCACGAGTTGGCCGCGCGGAATATCGACGTCGATGTTCCGAAGGTTGTGCTGGCGGGCTCCGCGAATCCGAATGGCTTCCACGTCCCCAGAAGAATGCATTTTGCCGCAAGTTCCAAGTTCCAAACTGCGAAAAATCAGCTAAGCTGCCGCCGTGACGTGCCTTCAACGCTTCCTCGACCCCGCCAGTGTCTCGCTGAAAATTTGCGGTATCACCCGCCAGCGCGATGCCGAGCAACTCGTTACGCTCGGCGTCCATGCGCTGGGCGTGAACTTTTGGCCAGGTTCCAAACGTTACCTGGCACCGGCGGATGCCAGGTGGTTGCAAGAAGTCGCCGGCAAGATTCTGCGGGTGGGGGTGTTCGTCAATGAACCGGTGGAGATGCCGTTGGAGTTGATTCGCGACGGTTTGCTCGACGTGATTCAATTGCACGGTGATGAAACTCCGGCCGATGCCAAGGTCTATCGCGCCGAACATATTCCGCTCATCAAAGCCATCGGCGTGAAATCACGCGGCGATTTGGTTCACGCCAGCGCCTACGGAGCGGCGGCTATTTTGCTAGATGCGCATGCCCCTGGCGTGTATGGTGGCACCGGTGAAGTGTTTGATTGGAATGTGGCCAGCGAGTTCCGCCAGCAACATCCCGGCTTGCCGCTCATTCTAGCCGGTGGCATCGTGGTGGAAAATGCCGCACTTGCAGCCAGCCAGGTGCGCCCTGTTGCGCTCGACGTCGCATCCGGTGCGGAATTCACCCCCGGCATCAAGGACTTTGCGAAAATCCAAGCTCTGCTCGCAGCACTGTCCGCATGAATATGCTCACCGACTCCCACTGCCATCTGGCCTCGCAGCGTTTTGCCACTGAGGAAATCCCCGCAATGATTGGCCGGGCGCATGCCGCAGGCGTCACTCGCATGGTGACGCTAGCGACCTCGCTGGACGATCTCCAAGCCAACCTGACTCTGGCGCAACAGCCGGACATTCATGCCTGCATCGGCATTCATCCTTGCGATGTCCACCATGCCCCGGACGATGCTATCTCGCAACTCGCCGAGTTCGCTGGCGATCCGCGGGTGTGTGCGATAGGCGAGACTGGCCTCGATTACTTTCATGCCGCACCCGATGGCTGGGATGAGAGCTCGTTCCGTGAGCGCCAGCGCCGCTTCCTGCGCCAACACTTCCAACTCGCCGCCGCCGCCAATCTCAACCTGGTCATCCATACCCGCGACCGCAGCGGCGATGCTTCGTTTGATGATGCGTTGGCCATCTACGCGGACTTCCACCACGCGGTGCGCGCCATCTTCCATTGTTTCATCGGACCCTGGGCCAATGCCCAACGAGTACTTGATCTCGGTGGCCTGCTGGCCTTCGGCGGCGTGAGTACGTTCAAAAATGCCAGCGCCATTCGCGACACCATCGCCCTCTGTCCCACAGGCTCATTTCTGTTAGAAACCGACTCGCCGTATTTAGCGCCCGAGCCACATCGCGGCCAACGTAACGAACCGGCCTTCATGCGTCACACTGCCGAGCGCATTGCGACGCTGCGCGATGAATCACTCGCCGAGCTGGCTGCGCACACGAATCAAGCGGCCAATGATTTTTTTCGATTTCCTTCTGAGTAGATTTGACTAAGCTGCATGTGTCGCAGATAGCCCCCGCCGGGTGGGATGCGACGCACAACATGCTTTCCCACCGCCTTGTTCAAGCCGCCATCTAACCTGATTAGCCCATCATCATCATGAAGCCTACCCGCATCCTACTCGCCTCGTTGCTTGCTATCGCCCTCGTTTCCTGTGCCAATCAGAAAAACGATTACGACACACAAGCGTCCGCTGTCACGCCCAATGCCGGCCAGCCATCAGCTGCAGCGGATCTTCCCGGCCAGCCAGCCAATCCCACCTATGATACCCCCCCCGCTTATCCGGAGAGCGCCGCCGCGCCAATGAATCCCGAGGCGGTGGCACCACCGTCTCTAACTACACCGGAGCGGCCCACAGCTGCCGCGGCCGCCACCACTGCGGAGGTCAGCCACGCGGTTGCCACCGTACACATCGTGGTGGCTCATGACACGCTAGGCGGCATTGCCAAACACTACAAGGTGACCATCGCCGCGATCAAAAAGGCCAACAACATGACCAATGACACCGTGATCCTTGGCAAGAAGATGATCATACCTGCCCATTGAGTTGGCCTTTATTCACGCCAGCCGCCAGTGTGCGTGCGGCTACTACACCCGCTCAATCATGCGTTGCTCCGCCGCTACCCTCCTGTGGATCATCAGCTGTGCGGGCTGGCTTGATGCCGTGGAAAGCCCCCCGCGGCCTGCCGTGCCAGCTGTCGTCACGCTCAGTGCGCATGATGCGGCGTTGGAGAATCTGCTCACTGAGCGCAAATCTCCTGCAGCCTTGCAAACCGCTATCGACCAGGCACGCAAGCAAGGCGTCAACGAGCAAGTCATCCTTGAGGCACGCTTCCTCTTCTTGGTGGATAGGCACGACGATGCAGGCATCGCGGCCTTGCTGCCAGAGTTCACCAAGCGCCGCGCTAACTTCAATCTCGACGATTCAAAATCCTTCGCCTGCACTGACGACTGGTTGGCCGTTAATGAATACGTAGAGGCCATCGCCGCTCTCAACCAAGGTGACAAGCCCGCCTTCAAGCAACACATTACCGAGGCATTTTGGCTCAGCCCGCGCCAGGGCGCGGCCTTCGCCCCGCACATCGAACGCTTGCATCTGGAAGAGGCCATGCGCTCTATCAAAATCGACTTTGCCACACAGTTTATAACAATAAACACCAACCAGTCTAAAACTCTAAAAAAACTCCTAGGCGATAACCAAGCGCTGATGCTGCATTTCTGGTCGCCGTGGAGTGACGAAAGTGAGGCTGCGATGGCCGACTTCAACGTTACCGCGAAAGTCCTTATGGCTAACAACATCGCGGTGGTTTCGTGCCTGCCGCAAGCCTCTGCCAAGCTTCTAGCCGACGCCGTCGCCGCCCTCAAGACACTCGGTGCCAAACCAGCGGGCGCTTGGCTGGTAGACAATGCCCACCAGCCAATGGCTCGCCAGTTGCGGGTTTTTTCACTTCCAACCATGGTCCTTGTCGCCACCGATGGACATGTTCTTTTCAACGGTCATCCCGATGATGATGCACTCTGGCAGGCGCTGCTCAAAGTCAACCCCGCCATCCACCGCCAGCATCCCGCCGACAGACCCGTTACGCGCTGACGCGTTAACTACGACGCGCATAGTAGTTGATGGTTTTTTAAAAAATAAAAAATTAACATTTCTTTGAATTTCGTACATTAGTACTTGACGGATTTCTTGACTAATGTTTTCTTCGTCTCCAGCAACGAGTGACCTACGCTATGGCGCGCATCGCACAACCCACCAATCTTGAACTGCAAGCCCTAACGGTATTGTGGCATCGCGGACCTTCGACGGTGGCGGCGATTCATGAGCAGTTGCCGGATGGCAAGGTGCGCGCCTACACCACGGTGCTCACCGTGATGCAAAACTTGGAGCACAAGAAACTCGTGAAGCGCACAGCCGTTGGCCGCGCTCATGTGTACGAGTCGGCCTGCCCGCGCGAGCAGGTGATTCGGCAGGTGAGCGTTGAGTTTCTTACTAACGCTTTTGGAGGGCGCCTTGAAGAGGCGCTTCTCGCAATCCTCTCCACCGGCATGTTGACGCCGGACGAGAAAACAAACATCGAACACAAACTCGAACAACACACAACCATGGCTGCAAAAAAATCAGCAAAGAAGGTCGCAGTTAAGGCTGCGAAGAAAACGGTGAAACCAGTTGCCAAGAAGGCCCCGGCCAAAAAGGTAGCTGCCAAGAAGGCCCCGGCTAAGAAAGCCGCTCCGGCTAAGAAAGCCGCTCCGGCTAAGAAAGCCGCTCCGGCTAAGAAAGCCGCCAAGAAAGCTGCGCCGAAAGCGTCGGCCAAAAAGGTAGCTAAGAAGGCGGTGAAGAAAGTTGCAAAGAGCGCCAAGAAGGCAGCGGCCAAGAAGGTCGTCAAGAAGACCGTTGCCAAGAAGGCGGCACCCGTGAAGAAGGCGGTTGCCAAGAAGGCAGCACCCGTGAAGAAGGCGGTTGCCAAGAAGGCAGCACCCGTGAAGAAGGCGCTTGCCAAGAAGGCCCCGGCCAAGAAGGTCGCCAAATCGGCGGTGAAGAAGGCCCCGGCAAAGAAGCTTGCCAAGAAGGCCGCGAAGAAGGCTGCGAAGAAATAATCCAGACATAGGCAACAGGATGTCGGCTTTGTGGGTGTTTACACGCCCCGGCTGACCAAGTTGTCTGAGTGTCTCGTGATTGGCGGGAGGTCTTCGGGCCTCCCGCCTATTTTTGTGTGAGTGTGGCTGGCGGGGCGATTTTTGGCTTTACTTTTGTGCCCGCCACGACGAATAAACCGCCGCCATGTTCGATACCATTCTGCCCGCACCACCTGACTCGATCCTCGGTCTAACCGATTCTTGGAAAAGCGACCCAAACCCACTCAAGGTTAACCTTGGAGTTGGGGTGTATAAAGATGCCTCTGGCAACACGCCGATTCTCGCGGCGGTGAAAGCTGCGGAAGCGGCGATTTTGCAAGCGGCGACCACCAAGTCGTATATGCCCATCAGCGGCGCACCCGAATACGCTCGCTGCGTGCAGGAGATGCTGTTCGGGGCCACGCATGAAATTCTCAGTAGCGGTCGTGCCCGCAGCGCGCACACGCCCGGGGGCACCGCGGCGTTGCGTGCCGGGGCGGACTTTCTGAAGCAGGTTGCGCCTAAGGCCACGGTGTGGGTGAGTTCGCCGACTTGGGCCAATCACAAGGGGGTATTTGGTGCCGCGGGCTTGCCCACTGCGGATTACCCGTATTATGATGCGACGAGCCGCGGGCTGGATTTCGCCAGCATGCAGGAGAAGCTCGAACAAATTCCCGCCGGTGACATTGTCCTGTTGCATGCCTGCTGTCACAATCCCAGCGGTGTGGATCTTACCGCCGCGCAATGGCAAACGGTGGCGGCCATCGCGGCACGCCGTGGCTGGTTGCCATTTTTAGATTTTGCGTACCAAGGGTATGGCGATGGACTCGAAGAGGACCGCGCCGGGATACTGGCGCTCATCGCGGCATGTCCCGAATTGCTGGTGGCGAGTTCGTTTTCCAAGAACTTCGGACTCTATCAGGATCGGGTGGGCGCGCTCACCTTGGTAGCCGGCTCCGCGGCCGCAGCCAACAGCGCATTCAGCAACGTGGAAATTGTCATCCGCGTCAACTATTCCAATCCACCGGCCCACGGCGGCCTGATTGTGACCCGCATTCTAACCGATTCGGTGCTGCGCGATCAATGGCTGGGTGAGCTTACGGCGATGCGTGAGCACATTGCCGCCACGCGTGTGCGATTTGTTGCTGGGCTTGCCGGGCATGGAGTGGAAGGGGATTTTTCGTTCATCGCGCGGCAGAAGGGGATGTTTTCGTTTAGCGGGCTGAGCGATGTGCAGGTGAAGTTTTTGCGGGAGGCCAAGAGCATTTACATCGTGGGTGGCGGGCGCATCAATGTGGCTGGCATTACCGAAGGCAATCTCCAATATCTCTGCACCTCCATTCGCGAGGCTCTCGAGGTCCGCTGAGCCGCACTGCAGCGCGGCAGACCTGTCCGGCACGTTCGTCGTGTCGGACGTTGCCCTGCGGATTTCGCACAAAAAGCGAAAATAGGGGTTGCATCGGTGGCGGCGGCTATCCTAGTTTCGGCCCGCCGCAAGGCAGGCCAGATGCGCGGTTAGCTCAGTGGTAGAGCACCTCCCTGACACGGAGGGGGTCACAGGTTCGAACCCTGTATCGCGCACCATGTAGAAAGATCCATGAGGCGTGAAGAATCCGGCGCTAGGCGACGTCGAGAAGCGTGTTGCCTGTCCTCTCAAATGCCTGGACCCAGCGGCCACGGTGCTAAGTGCATCGGTCCAAGCCAAGTGGCGGGCCATCACTGATGGCGCCACGGTCGCGACTGGCAGGATGGTTTTTTTGCAGCAGGCTCAGCGTAGCGAGGTTGCACTTGCGCTCATGCGGATTGATGGCGGTGAGGTGCTGGATCTAGCGAGGGTAGCGCAGTGGCGCATGCAAGAGGCAGGGAGAGGTAGCGGCGAGAGCCGTGAGAAGCATCCTGATGCATTGAATTACAGGAAGTTGTCACATGGTAGTCCCGCAAGGATTCGAACCTTGACAAGCAGATTCAGAATCTGCTGTGCTACCGTTACACCACGGGACTTTTGAATGGAAATGACTCTGGAGTGGCCGGAGTTGCGCAAAGTAGCCTCACCAGGGCTCGAACCTGGAATAACGGAATCAAAATCCGGTGTGTTACCATTACACTATGAGGCTGTTGGCACTGCGGCGGGCGGAAGCTAGCCCGCGAACCATGGTCTTGGCAACACGGAAATGTACGAATCTGCGGCAAGGCGTCTTTCCCTAGGCAGGGACGAGTGCGGTGGGCGGTTTTTTCAGCATTGCTTAGTCCAATGGACTCTAGGTGGAACGCCCGGGCAAGGGCGGACGGGAGGCTGCGGCCACGGCGGTCGTCTCTTTCTATGCGAAGAGGATCCGCACTGGGGGATGGACTCAGAGTTTGTCTTTCCGGGGTTGCTTGCACCACGATCCATCACTGGCGAAGACACGACCATAAAGTCCGTCACTCATTAGCTTGACTCGCCAGCTATGGCCGGGTACCACTTTCAATCCACCCCCCCACCACCACCTCCCCCCACTCCCACCATCATGTCAGTCCTAGTAGGCAAGTCCGCCCCCTCGTTCCGCGCCAAGGCAGTCGCCGTCAGCACCATCATTGAGGATTTTTCGCTCGAGCAGTATAAAGGCAAGAGCTACGTGGTGCTTTTTTTCTATCCGAAGGACTTCACCTTCGTGTGTCCCACCGAGCTGCACCGTTTCCAGGAAGAGCTCGGCGAGTTTGAAAAACGCAATGTAGCGGTGGTGGGTTGCTCGACGGATTCGGAGTTTGCGCATTGGACGTGGCTGCAAACCCCGCGCCAACAGGGTGGTATCCAAGGGGTGACTTATCCGCTCGTCGCCGACGTCAACAAAACCATCGCCGAAGCCTACGATGTGCTCGCAGGCGAGTGGTCCGCAGATGACCAGGGCGTGGTCAGCGTCACCGGCGAACTCGTCGCCTACCGCGGCTTATTCCTCATCGACCGCGCCGGCATCGTGCGCCACCAAGTTGTCAATGACATGCCGCTGGGCCGCTCGATCAGCGAGTGCCTGCGCATGATTGACGCGCTGCAGCACTTTGAGCAATTCGGCGAGGTCTGCCCGATGGATTGGAAGGTGGGAGACGCCGCCATGACTCCCGACCATAGCGGAGTGAGCAGCTATCTATCAAAGTAAGCGCCGCCTGGGTGCCGTTGCGCCAGGTTTACTGCCAGTGCCAGTTGATCACCACCTCGATGTCGGGGTGGATGCTGTGATAGACCGGGCAGGAGCAGGCTGCACTTTCAAATATCATGCGCTCAGGATGGCTCGCCGGCAGCGGCAGGCGGAGGTCTACTTCCAAACAGGTGATGCGGCGGGGTTGGTCGTCGGACATGTATTTGCGCACCGTCACAGTCATGCCGGCGAGGACGATGTTCTTGCGTTGGGCGACAATACCCAACACCGTGGCCATGCAGGTGCCCACTGCGGTGGCCACCAAATCGGTGGGCGAAAACGCCTCGCCGCGGCCATTGTTGTCCACCGGTGCGTCGGTTGCCAGATGGCTGCCAGAGGGGCCGTGGGTGGCGTTGCAGTGTAAATCGCCGGCATATTCGATCGTTATTTCAACCATTAGAGTGCGGGTGTGGGATAGCGGCTTCAGGGCGGGGCGGTGTCAGACGGGGCTGGCGGCTGCTCGGTCGCCAGCGTGATTTT
This sequence comes from Verrucomicrobiota bacterium, assembly GCA_008932935.1. GTDB lineage: Bacteria > Verrucomicrobiota > Verrucomicrobiia > Verrucomicrobiales > Akkermansiaceae > Luteolibacter. The sequence continues at coordinate 23,201 of WBXD01000005.1, read as the reverse complement.
GGCAAGCACCACCCGGAAGCCATAGACGTCGGCGGTGGTATCGGGGGGTTGTGGATAGCGTGCGCCGGAGTAGAGGTTTTCTGCCTGATAGGTGCTCCACCCGCCGCCGCGCAGGACCCCGAGGCGGTTGTGATCAACCGACGAGTTGGCGTCGGCAACCCACTCGCTCACATTGCCACTCAGATCGTAAATGCCCTCGGAATTTGGGGTGAAGGAGCCGACGGGGGCGGTTTGGGCAAAGCCATCGTTATAGCCAGGAATAGTCCGTTCGCCGGCCATGCCGGGTTCCGGGGCAGCGGATATATCGGCGAAATTGCCGGCCTTGCTCGGCGGCGGCCACTCGCTGCCCCAAGGAAACACTCGCTCCTTGCGGGCATCGCGCCAACTCGGGCTGAGGCCCTGGTTTTCCTCCAAGCCCACCATCTGGCTCCATTCCACATCGGTGGGCAAGCGGTACAGGTGGGTGCCGCCGATGCGCTCGACGCCAGGTTTGCGTTCGCGCTGGGTCAGCCAGTCGCAGAATGCCACGGCATCATCGCGGGTGACGAGCACTACCGGATGGTCCGGCGTCTGCGCGAACCCTGGGGCCATTGGCGGGTGATGCTTGGTTTCCTTGATAAATAACTCGTAATCACGCACGCGTGTTTCCCAAATCGACACCATCAGGTCCCGCCCGATGGGCACGAATTTCATGCCAATGCCGTTTTGCCAAGGTCGGCCGAAAATTACCCCCTTGTTCTCGCGCAATGTGACGCTGAGTGGCAGCGTCTGGCCCGGCTTGATCGTGAGTTTTTGGGTATCGGGCTTGTAGCCCTCGTGGACGATGATCAACTCGACTGCGCCGGGCTTGACCTTGGGGATGAGCAATACTTCGCTGGCGAAACCCACGGTCGCGCCGTTCAAGTACACCTCCGCGCCCGCCGGGTGGGTCGTCAATTCAATGCTCGCATAGGCAATTTTGCGCACGATCACCCGCAACGGCCTGAGGCCGTCGCGCCGTGCCCGCGTGCTCAACCCTGCGTGCTTGAACAATTGCTCGAAGTGCGGCAGCACCTCGTGATCCTCGGTTAGAAAACCCGCCTTGATGCCGCCACTGCGCAACCAGTTGCAGAACCCGGTGGAGTCTTCCGCGGTGCACAGCACCACTTTGGTGGCCTGGCCGTTCTGCGAATAATCCAATACCTCCGCCGCTCCCGCCGCTCGCTTCGTCTCTTGCGTGAATTTTTTCCACTCCTCCTCGACCACGTAGTCAATGCTCACGTGTTCCTCCCCCACCGGCTGATAGGCAACGCCGTGCTGGTCGAGCCAGTCCTCGCCGAAGAGTGGGGGCGAATACACGTCTAACGCTTTGAAGATCGATTGCGGCTCGTTCACTGAGGCGGGACCGATTCTTTCGGTGACCGTGACTGGGCGATAGCCGTGTTTTTGAATACTGAAAGTGACGTCTTCACCCACCACTGCTCTCATGGTACCGGTGGGCGTGGTACCCACCCAGCGGCCAGTCGCATCGAGTACATCCGCGGTGTCCGGCGTGCTCACCACCCGGTACATGCCCACCACCGCTGGCACCGAATCTGCCGCGTGGCTGCGCCCAAACGCGAGCCAATCGTGGCTCTTGGCCAATTGCCACAGTGCCAGGCTGAAGGTGGCGAGCAATAGCAGGGTGAACCACGTGGCAGCGGTGCGGCGCGGACGGCGTTTGCCCCGCTGCAATAGCCGTAGGGCCACGGCGAGTTGCGCGGCGCTGGTGATTTTGCGCTTTGAGACACGCGGTTCGCACACGTCGCAAATAATGCTGTTGAGCTCGAGCCAGCGCTTGCGCTCCGCTTCGACTGGCAGTTCATCGGGCAGTTCGGGAAAATCCAGACGGTCCTTGCCGGTGACAATTTCATAGAGCACCTTGCCGAGGCTGTACACATCTGCCTGGGTTGAACCGGGGCCTTCCGGCGGCACAAAGCCTTCGGTTCCGACAAACGTCCGCTGACCGTGTGCCGCCACCAAGCCGATGTCCGCCAGCTTAGCCTTGCCATTGATAAAGATCACGTTCGACGGCTTCACGTCGCGATGCGCCAGCCCGCCTTCGTGCAAATGATGTAGCGCTTCGGCCAGTCGCAGGCCGACGTCAATGCACAGCGGCAGGCGCAGGCAGGCGGCGGTAGCCGATTTGACATCCGGCCGCAGGGTACGTGCCTCGTACTCAATGGGATTGATATCTTGGCCGCTGCGCACGTCATCGCCCAGCTCCATCACATAGTAGTAGAACGAGATTCCGTCGGGGCTGCGGCCGACGTGGAGGATGTTGACCAAGCCCGGGTGATCGCGCGAGATGGGCTCGAATTTCAGGATTCCCTCAAACTCCCGCTCAAAGGTCCGTGCATCCTCAAAATCCTCCCGCCATACCACTTTCACTGCCCGCCAGGCACCCGTTACCCCGCGGCCCAGCCACACCTCGCCATACGCCCCGCCGCCGATTTTGCGGAGGATTTCATGATCCGGGATGAGCGGGTCCAAGCGGAACTTACTCGACATTTGCTTGGAGTTTGGCGAGTTCGCGTTTGAGCACCGCGCCCACCCGATGTTTCGCTAAGTACACCTGAGCCAAGCTCACATTCAAGTGATCCTGCACCTTTTTCGCGTCCCACTGCTTGATGACGTAACAATCAAAAATCTGATATTGTTTGGACGACACATTGGCCTTGACCATGGTGAGTGCGGCGTCGGCCACATTCTTTTTCCACTCCATGTCCCACAGCCGCGACAACACCTCGCCATTGGGATCTTCCACCCGGTCAATGAATGCCGTCTTGCGGTCATTATCCAAATCTCCAACCACCATCGCCGTATCCTTCTTGCGCTTGCGAAATTGGTCGTTGATGCGCCAGCGCGTCATGTTCATCAACCAGGTTTTAAACGAGCCCTGCGCCGGATCGTACAGGTTCTTCTTGCTCTGCTTGGCGATCGACAAAATCGTCTCCTGCACGCAGTCAAAGGCCTCGTCGGAGCGCAGCCCGGCCTTCATCGCCACCGAATAAATGAGCCGCCAGTAAATCTTGTAAAATTCATCCCAGGCCTTCTGGTCCTCCCAGTTATCGAGTTTGGCAATCAAACTCTTGCGCGTCTTCGCGTACGCCTCCCCAAGAATCACGTCCCCCAGCGGCGCGTCTGGTTCCTCCTTGGTTGGTACGTTTCCCTCGGCCATCGGACGCAGTGTAGCAGATCGCCACCGAATTGTCTTTCTCTCATTCGAAAAAGTTGTAACTAACTTATAATGAGTGGAATGAAAAATAAATCTAACCCCGAACCGAGTCGTGAAACGCCTAGCTCTGGGGTTTAGTGCGCGATTGGCTCAAGGTTCGGGATTTCGTCTCGACACAAGCCAGCTTCGGCGTCATTTTTGTGGCAGCCCTATCGTACAGTAACCATGCGGATCGCTATTTTCGGTGACATTCACGCCAACCTCGAAGCCCTGGAGGCTGTGCTTGACGACGCTTCCAAACAAGGCGTCAGCGATTACGTGTGCATGGGCGACGTGGTCGGCTACAATGCCGATCCGGGGGCCTGCTTGGAAATCATTCGCCAGTTAGATTGCCCTACCATCAAGGGCAACCACGACGAGGACGCCGCGGGCAACCACTCGCTGGAAAGTATGAACCCGGTAGCCGCCGCCGCCCTGCAGTGGACCCGCGCCCAACTCAGTGACGAGCAGCGACTGTGGTTACAACGCCTGCGCATGGTGCGCCAAGTGGCCGATTTTACCGTGGTCCATAGCACCTTGGATCAACCGGCACACTGGAACTATGTGACCAACCGCTTCGACGCAATGGCCAATTTTTCTTATCAATTCACCCAGATTTGTTTTCACGGCCACACCCACGTGCCGCGGGTTTATACCAAGACCGACAAGGTCAACGAGGTGCCGGCCGATTCGATCATCATCGAGAAAAGCGCCAAATACTTCATCAACTGCGGCTCGGTGGGGCAACCGCGCGATGGCGACTGGCGCTCGTGTTACGCCATTTACGATAGCGATCATCATCTCGTGGTGTACCGGCGGGTCGAATACGACATTGCCAAAACCCAGGCGAAAATCCTCGCTGCCGGCCTGCCCCGGATGCTTGCCGAGCGCATCGCCGAAGGCCGCTGACAGCCAGGCGCTTGGCCTAGCGCCCACGCCGCGAGTCGCCCAATCACGCCGGCACCAGCCACGGCCGTTTAGCCGGAGTAATGTGTGGTGGCTTGAGGTAGATTGGCTGGGGCAGTGCTGCGGCCCACGCTGCACGCGTCGCCTCGGAGGCTAGGCCCCAGGCCTGCCAGAGTCGCGCCGCAGTGGGGAACTCCTGCGCAACCTCCGCCGCCAAATGCGTCGGCAAGGGAAACCGCTCCGCTGCTTCAAAACTCACCACCGCTTGCCCTAACTCCACGGCCGCGGCCACCGCCACCGCCAGGCCAGCGGCATCTGTTAGCTGCGGGCCCACCTCCATCTGACAAGCGGTGATCTGCGCAACCCAATACCCGCCGCGCCGTGCATCACCGATGACCAAGCAGCCGGCGGCGCTTGCCGCAGCGGGCAAGGCCAAAATCGAGGGCAGCGCCACGGTCGGGCATTCGCGGGCCAGCGCCACGCCTTGGGCGGCGGCAATACCCACCCTGGTGCCGCTGTAACTGCCCGGGCCACTGCCCACCAGCACACGTTCCAGGCGTCCGTCGGCGGCGGCTTGCAGCAACTCGCCGAGGGGAGCGAACAAACTTGCGTGGTGGCTGCGGTCGCTGGCAAACTCGCGTTGCGTCAAGCCATCGAGAGCTCCGGCGAGGACGAGGGATGCCTGCGGGGTGGAGGTTTCCAAAACGAGGGTGAAAGGTGCGGCCACGGCGCAAGATGGGAGCGAACACTCCAACACGCAAGCCAAGAGGGGAGGGGACGACCGCCAATTTTCGCTGCTGGTGCCGCGTGGGGGATTTTTTCCATGGTCGCGGATTGAGAATGCCGCTGCAGCGCGATTCTGCCTTGCAGGTGCGGGCGTGAAACGCTTTGTTGCGCCGTGTCAGCGCATTTTGTGCCAAACCCATGATCGAGTGCGTGCCGCCACCATGATGATTCAGTCCTCAACTATTGCCGCCTTGGCCTGTGCTTGCTCGCTGGTCGGCTGCGCTGCGTTCAACAAGGCGCACGTCGCCGCGCCGCCGCCCACCGCGGTGGAGCCGCCCCCCGCTGCCGTCACTCCCGAAGCGCCGCCCAAGCCACCCGATGAAGATGGTTTTCGAACGGGTGATTTGCTGGTGATGCCCCGGGATACCGAATATAGCGCGACCCATCCGGCACCGTCCAAAACCGACGCAGCGGCCGGCACGGTCATTGTCACCCCGCCCAGCGCAGCCAAGCCCAAGCCGTCGGGCAAGCCGGGGGAGTAGGCAATAGTCGCGCATGGCCCGCGGGGCTGCCGATTGCGCAGGGCGATTGGCTGAACCGGCAACGCTTCGTCCAGCCGCTGCCATCGCTTTCGATTGACGAATGCGGGGCTGGACATTTTCGGACTTTACCGCGGCGCATCCGGCGGGTATGTCGGTGGGGCAATGCACGGATTTTCCTACAAGCAGGGTTTGCTTCACTGCGAAGAAGTTGATTTGAACGAATTAGCCGCCACCTACGGCACGCCGCTCTACGTTTATTCTAGCGCCACGATCACCGGGCATTTTCGCCGGCTGGATGAGGCACTCAGCGGAGTGCCGCATGCCATCGCCTACGCGGTGAAGGCCAACTCCAATCTTTCGGTGCTGCGCTTGCTCGCCGCGCAAGGGGCTGGTTTTGATATTGTGTCCGGCGGCGAGTTATTCCGGGTGCTCAAGGCCGGGGGCGATCCGGCGCATTGCACGTTTGCGGGAGTGGGCAAGACCCGCGCCGAAATCACCTACGCGCTTGAGCAGGGGATTTACTCGTTCAATGTCGAGAGCGAAGGGGAGTTACGCTACCTCAACCAGGTCGCTGGCGAGCTCGGCTTGATCGCCCCGGCCGCCGTGCGCGTCAACCCCAACATCGATGCCAAGACGCACAAATATATTTCCACCGGCAAGTCTGAGAACAAGTTCGGCGTGGACTTTGAGGCGATTGTCGACCTCTACGAACGCGCGTCCAAGGAACTGCCTCACATTCAATTGCGCGGCCTGCAAATGCATATCGGCTCCCAGCTCACCTCGATCGCGCCGTTCATCGAGGCGGTGGAAAAAGTCACTCCACTGGTGCGCCTGCTCAAAGAACGCCACGGCATTGAGTTTTGGTCCATCGGCGGGGGCATCGGCATCGTCTATGAAGATTCGCTGGCCTCCGGCACGCCCGAGTGGTGGCAACAGCGAGAGGCCGCCGCCGTGCCGCTGACCATCGAGAGCTATGGTAAGGCGCTGGTGCCGCGACTCAAGGATCTGGGACTCAAGATTTTGTTAGAGCCGGGCCGCTACATTGTCGGCAACGCTGGGGTGTTGCTCACCCGTTGCCTATATGAGAAAAAAGGTTCGGCCAAGACATTCAAGATTGTCGATGCCGGCATGAACGACCTGATCCGGCCGGCGCTTTACGAGGGGCATCATGAGATTGTGCCGCTCGTCGAGCCGCCCAGTGATGCGCGGGTGCTGGTGGATGTGGTGGGCCCGATTTGCGAAAGCGGTGACTTTTTCTGTCAGGACCGGTCGCTGCCCGACTTCCAGCCGGGCGAGTGCGTGGCGCTGATGTCGGCTGGGGCCTATGGCTTTGCGATGGCCTCCAACTACAATTCGCGGCCCTTGCCCGCCGAGGTGCTGGTGGAGGGTGGCAGCGCCAGAATTGTCAGGCAGCGTCAGGATCTCGCTGCCCTGATCGAGGGCGAACTGTGAGTTCGCCCACACCGCGCCACCTCTATCTGAAACTGCACCTGCTCGTCGCGTTACTCGCCACCACCGCGGTGTTTGGACGGCTCATCACGCTTTCGGCCACCGGCTTGGTCGTCTGGCGCACTTTGCTCGCGTCGCTGGGGGCAGGGCTGGTCGTGGCCGTGGTGTTGCGGCGCAAGTTGTGGTTGCCGTGGCGCAGCGCGGCGGCGCTGCTGGGCATCGGCAGCATCGTGGGCCTGCACTGGATGTGCTTTTTCGGCGCGATCAAGCTCGCCAATATCTCCATTTGCCTCGCCGGCATGGCCACTATCTCATTTTTTACCGCCTTTACCGAACCGCTCATGGAACGGCGGCGGGTGCGCCCGCTGGAAGTCGGGCTCGGTCTGCTGGTGGTCCTTGGCATCGTGCTGGTAGCGGGTTTCGAATCGGATAGTTTGTTAGGTCTGGGGGTGGCGCTGCTTGGCGCACTGCTGGCGGCGGTGTTTCCGGTATTGAACCAGCACATGGTGCGCCAGCGGCGGCAGGATCCGCTGGTGATGGTCGTGTGGGAAATGGCCGGCGCCTGTGCCGTTTGTTTGCTCGGTCTGCACTGGAGCGACGGGGCCGGGGCGTATGCAGCGTTGCTGGATTGGCACGGTTGGGACTGGCTCTGGCTGTTGTTGCTAGCCTGGGTGTGTACGGTGTTTGCGCATGCCTATCACATTCACCTGCTGCGTCACCTCAGCGCCTACACTGGCAATCTGGCGATGAACTGCGAACCGATTTACGGCATCTTGGCCGCTGCCGTGATATTTGGCGAACACCGTGATCTCCATCCGGGATTTTATGCCGGCTGCCTCACCATCGTCACCGCCAATCTCCTTCATCCGTGGATTCTGAGCCGTCTGAGAAGATGCAAAACCACCGCGATCTAACCAGGACCCGGCGTGCTCGGGTGTGCCAAGGGCAATAACCGCCAAAAATCTCACCGCAAAGACGCTAAAAAAACTCAAGACGGCAAGACCCAAGAGAAGAGCAGATGTACAAGCGCTGCGCTCTCTTATCCTATCTTGGGTCTTGGGTCTTGGGTCTTGGGTCTTGTTGGGTCTTGTTGGGTCTGAGGCGCAGCCTCGTTAGGTTAATGAGCGCCGGCGGCGCGGCGCAGGCGATCCATGATGGCGACGCCGAGGCCGGTTTCGCTGACGGGTTCGGCGATGATGGCATCGAGGCCGGCCTCGTCGAGGCGGCGCAGGACGAAGAACAGGCGGATGGCCGCCTCGGCGAGCTTGCCGCTGCCGGGGCTCAGCGACTCGATGCATTCCCAGTCGTGGAGGCCGACGAACGGGCCGTCATCGGCACCAGTGTAGCTGAGCAGGCCGTAGCGTTTGCCGTCCTCTGCTTGGAAATCCGCGGGGTCCTGCAGTAAAATGAGCGGGGTTGTCGGCGCGTAATGACTGGGCAGTTGGCCGGGTGTCTGGGGTGGCAGGCCGACGGGGTCGCGGACTTTTTCTACTCTGCCAAACTCTTGGAGTTGCTCCTTGGTGATGGGGCCGGCGCGATGCAGGTGCAAGATGGGTTTTTTGCCGGCGCGGTTTTCGATGGAGATGATGGTGCTTTCGATGCCCTCGCTACAAGCGCCGGCATCGACGACGAGGGGGATGCGCCCGTCGAGTTCCTTGATGACGGCGGAGGCAGAGGTGGGGGAAATGCGGCCGAACCGGTTGGCGCTGGGCGCGGCCAGCGGGCGGCCCAAGGCTTTGTTGATCGCCCGAAACACCGGATGCGCGCTCTGCCGCACCGCCACCGTGGGCAGTCCGCTGGTCACCAGATCGGGTACGTCGGGGTGGCGCGGCAGCACCAAGGTGAGCGGACCAGGCCAAAATTTGCCGATGAGTTGGCTCACCGTGGCGGCGATGTCGTCGGGCACGATGGCGACGCTTGGCAGGTCGCCGCGGGCGGCGATGTGGACGATGAGCGGGTCGAACGACGGCCGCTGCTTGGCGGCAAATACCTTGGCTACGGCCTCCGGGTTGAACGCGTCGGCAGCCAAGCCATAGACGGTTTCGGTGGGCAGGGCGACAATTTCCCCCTGCTGGAGCAAGGCGCAGGCCTCGCGCAGGGCGTCTTGCATGTCATCATCTACTACTTGTATAATACGGGTCTCGGGCACCCCGCGAGGGTAGACGCAAGACGCCAGACGGCAAGACTAGAAAAGAGGCGAGGGGAGCGCTGTCTTGTGTCTTGTGTCTTGTGTCTTGTGTCTTGTGTCTTGTGTCTTGTGTCTTGTGTCTTGTGTCTTGTGTCTTGTGTCTTGTGTCTTGTGTCGTGTCCCGCTGGCCAGCCAACTCGAACGCCGAAGTCGGTGGTTTCTATTTTTCGGTCTAGGGTTATCCTCGCGCCATGCAAGCGCCTGCACCCCTCCCCAACAACATCGTCCTCATCGGTTTCATGGGCTGTGGCAAATCCACTATCAGCCGCGAATTGCGTCGCTTGCTGGGCTATCCGCTCGTCGATATGGACGCCATCATCGAGCAGCGCGCCGGCAAGCCGATCAGCCGGATTTTCGAGGAGGACGGCGAGGGGGTTTTCCGCGATATGGAAAGCGGCTTGCTGGGGGAGTTGGCGGGTGAGCAGCAACCCGCGCAGATTATAGCCACCGGCGGCGGGGTGGTCATCCGGCCGGAAAACCGCGCCGCCTTGCCGCATCTCGGCTACGTAGTGTGGTTGTGTGCGCCGCCGGAGGTCATTGTCAATCGCACCCGCAACAGCCATGAGCGGCCCTTGCTCCACGCCGAAGATCCGCTCACGCGCATCAGCGACTTGCTCTCCCAGCGCGAACCATGGTATCGCCAATGCGCCCACCTCAGCGTCGATACAGCCGGACTGAGCAGCCGCGAAATTGCCACCGGCATCCTCGAAAGCGCCCGCTATTTCTTCACTGGCCACCGCCACCCCCTATGCCAGAATCCCTGAAAGCCCTCGCCGCTAGCCTCGGCTTCGACGACTGCCGCATCGCCCGCGCCACCCGCGCCGCGCACGCCGATACCTTCCAGCAGTGGCTCTCCGATGGCTGCAACGGCGATATGGCTTGGCTGGCCCGCACCCCGGAGCGGCGCTGCGATCCGCGCGAAGTGCTGCCAGGTTGCCGCTCGATTATCTGCCTCGCCTTGAATTACTATTCAGGTAGTAGCCCGTTTCCGGCCACCTCCCCCGGCGGCTACCGCATCGCACGCTATGCTTGGAACGACGACTATCACGCGCTGATTGAAACCAAGCTCGCGGCTGTGGATACCGCGCTGCAGGCCCGCGGCGGGGTGCAGCGGGGATACGTGGACACCGGACCCGTGCTCGAACGAGATTTCGCGAGTGCCGCAGGCCTCGGCTGGAACGGCAAATCCACCCTGCAAATCCACCGCCGGCTGGGCACCTGGTTTTTTCTAGCAGAAATATTGACCACCCTCGAGTTGCCGCCCGATGCGCCCCTCAGCGATCACTGCGGCAGTTGCACCCGTTGCATCACGGCTTGCCCGACCCAGGCGATCACCGCGCCCCACCGCGTCGATGCGCGCCGCTGCCTCGCTTATCTGAGCATCGAGCACAAGGGGCCCATCCCGGAAGAATATCGCCGGGCGATGGGCGACCGGATCTATGGCTGCGACGACTGCCTGGATGCCTGCCCGTGGAACCGTTTCGCACAAGCGTCCGCCGAGCTGCAATTCAAGGCGCGGGAGGAAATTTTCAGCCATCGCTTGCGGGATTTTCTGGCGTTGGATGATACCGGGTTCCGGCGGCTTTTTGCCGGTTCGCCCATCGCGCGGCTCAAGCGTCCGCGCTTCCTGCGCAACGTGTGTGTGGCCCTAGGCAATAGCGGTTGCGGCGACGATCTGCCAGCCCTGCGGCTTGCCGCGGAGGATCCGCATCCCCTCATTGCCGAGCACGCCGCATGGGCGTTGGAGCAACTCGGCCAGCGCGATGGGCACTCAGCCGAGCCGTGAGGCACGGGGTCAGAGTTTATGGCGCGGGTGGAAGGCTCGCCCGGTCCCGGGCTCACTGTCACCGGATGAATCTGCTTACACTAGGGCGTCGCGGCAGAACTTCAGGGCTCGGGCCAGTTCCGCCATGCGGGTGGAACCGGTGGGCACGCGGTACTCAAATTCGATGGTGGCCTGGATATTCCATTGGTGGTCGCGGATCAGATGCAGCACCTCCGCGATGGGGGTGTCCCCCTCGCCAAAGGGCGTGTTCGGCCCATCATGATACTTCCGGTCTTTCAGATGCACATGAGTGATGCGCGCGTGGTGCTGCTTGATGAAACCCACGGGGGACACATTGTTGCCGGCGACGAAATGCCCGAGATCCACGTTTGCACCATTGAACTTTGCTAGGGCAAAAGCTTTTTCCCAATGTGCGGGCGAGGTGCTGGCGTGGCCATGATAGCCGACGCGCATCTGGTGCTTGTCAGCAAAGCTGCCGATGCGTTTGAGTTGCTCCTCCTGGAGCGATATCTCCGCGGATAGCGCCCGGCCACCGAGCGCCTTGGTCAGCGCAAAAACATAATCCAGTTCCCCATCCGTCATCTTGAACAGACCGTCCACCTTCACGATCTCGATGAGCACGCCCGCCGACTCGTATTTCTGACGAAATTCCTGCACCCGCTCCATGGAGATGGTTTGGCGCCATTGGGCGAGCTGGCCGGCGGCGGCGGGCGCGCCGAGAAACGCCTCCACCGGCTGGGTTCGCAACTCGACGCCGCTGAGCCCGAGAGCGACGCAGGTTCGGAGGATCTCGTCGCCGCTCATCTGCGCATTGCCCAAACTGTAGGGAACATTGAGGCCAATTTGCACACCCGCAAATTTTGAGTTCGGTTTGGCTGGTGCCTCGGCGGCGGCGAGTCGGGTCACGATGGCCAGCAAGCCCGCGGCGGGCAAGGCGGTCAGCGACTGCTTGGTAAATTCGCGGCGGGTTAGGGGCAGCATGATGTTCACGGTTGGTGCGCGGCGCTCAGCCTTCGCCGGCAGGGGCGACGACGACGATGTGATCGACCCCATGTTTGGAAAACTCCTCCCAGTAGCGCTTTTCCCAAGCGGCGGTGCGGGTGCGGCGCTCTTCCTCGGTGAGTTTCTCCCACGTCTGCATGCCGATGGCGCGGACCAAGTCGCGGTCGGCCAGACGCACCGCCAATTCCTCCCAAAAACTCTCGTTGCGGAATTCATCGTAACACTCGTGGTAAAACAATCCCTCCTCCACCTCCGGCTTGACCCGGAAACGCTGGTTTTCCTCATCAAACTCAATCCACCCGGCGAGCCCGGCATGCCCTGCGCGCTCAAGGATTTTGCTCTCCAACGCTTCAAACGTGGCCACCTGCATATCGGCCGTGTCCTTCTGATTCCAGGAGGCCACATTCGCCGCGAGGCTGACCATTTCCACCAGCGTGGCGAGTTCTTGATCGGATAAACGTAGGTGCATGCGTGCGGCAAACAAACCATTTTGCCGGTAGTATCGCAAGTCCGCAACACTCGGGGCTTGATTTCCACCAGTCCGCAGTCATCTTCAGCCCCGACGCGCGGGTAGCTCAGCGGTAGAGCAACCGGTTTACACCCGGTCGGTCGGGGGTTCGATCCCCTCCCCGCGTACCAGCATACCCACTGGCCAAGCGGACAATTTTCCACGTGGTTGCCGCTTCGGACTTGGCTTGGTGGCGGGTATTTGCCATGAGATAGCCATGCGTGCGCTGTTCCTCGTCCTGTGTCTCGGTGTTTTTTGCAGCAAACTGGCGGCTGATACGTTGTCGCCGGCCGATCGCGAAGCGCTGCTGGAGAATTTGGAAAAACTTCGCGGGACGGTCACCGGGCGGGTGGATGCGCGGTTTCGCAGCGCCATCGCCGCCTATCGCGGCGCCATGAGCGATGAGAAGGCGGTGATGGAGTTTTATCTGAAATGTGTGAAGAAGATCGACTTTGACGACAAGCATCGCAAGGCCTCTGAGTTTAATGAGTGGAGGAAGAAGCAAGAGGATCATCTTAACGACCCGACGATGCGCCGCGCGCTGCAGCACCAACTGTGCTGGCTGGTATTGACCCTGCAGGCGGCCTCGGACAAGGCCGACATGAACAAGCTCGCAACACAGGGCCAGCAAATCGTCGATGAATTGTTTAATGACGCGCTCACACTCACTAGCCAGCGGGAGCTTCTGGGGCAGAACGTCACCAGCACGGTGTTTGCCCGCGCCTACGATATTGCGGGGGTCAAGTTAGATAAATGGCCGTTTTCGCCGCTCAATCTGGCGCAAATTTACGATTCGGTGTTGCTGCCACCATATCGGACCAGCGGAAACATCCAGGCATTGCGGGCCGGGTGGTTCAAACGCCTGCATCAGGAAGGCGTCGTCTATGAAGATGTTCACGCCAAGAGCAAATCTAACGGCCGCCCGCTCACCTCCGACTCTGGCCACTCGCCGGAGCAGGAGAAATTTCTCACCGAGATACTGCCGGACCTGCAATGGCAGATGGAAACCGACTTGTACCGCAGTGGCGATCAGCGCGGGGCGGCGCTGCGCATGATCGCTCACATTGAAAGATACCTCACCCACGGTCGTGCCCGCCAGTGGAGTGATGACTTGAAAACCCTCCTCAGCCCGCTGCCCGTGGAGACCGGCGCGGCGGCTCCCACCTCCAGCAGCAATCAGTCAAGCGACTCTGACGCCACCCCCTGAGGACATCTCTAAGAATGAAGGCGACGCTGGAGTGTTACGGCCCGTGCAGAAAGCGTCTCAAAGTCTAAAGTCGAAGGTCAGCTCAGAATTCGCGACTTTGCAACTTTAGACTTTCAGACCTTCGACTTTCAGACCTTCGACTTTCAGACCCATGGCCCCGCTTGCCATTTTGTCACATTATTTCTTAGAGATGGTTTGAGAGGTCACACTCCGATATAGGGCCTAGTGTGTCCCACACTGAGACGCCTCCCCCGCCTTTGCGGCCCCCCTTTGCCCTGCCACACTCCAAGCCACTCCCGGATTTTTCACCTTTTCCTTCTTCCCGCTTGCCCGCGGCCCGGCTTCCTGCTTGCCTCCGCGCAACATGAAAATTCTCGTCGCCTATTCCGGTGGTCTCGATACCTCCGTCCTGCTCAAGTGGCTCAAGGAAAAATATTCCGCTGAGATTATCGCGTATTGCGCCGACGTCGGCCAGGCCGATGAATTGGACGGCCTGGAAGCCAAGGCGCTGAGTACCGGGGCCTCGAAGTATTTTCTCGGGGATTTGAAGGAGGAATTCGCCCGCGACTACATTTTTCCGATGCTCCAGGCCAACGCGCTTTACGAGGGTCGCTACCTGCTGGGCACCTCGATTGCCCGGCCCTGCATCACCAAGGGGATGCTCGACGTGGCGCTGGCCGAAGGGGCCGATGCCATCGCCCACGGTGCCACCGGCAAGGGCAACGACCAAGTGCGCTTCGAACTCTCCGCCGCCACCCTCGCCCCGCAACTCAAGTGCATCGCTCCTTGGCGCGATGCCTCATTCCGCGCCCAGTTCCCCGGCCGCGCCGAAATGATCGCCTACGCCGAGGCCAACGCCATCCCGATCAAGGCGTCGATGAAAAAACCCTACTCGATGGACCGCAACCTGCTGCACATTTCCTTCGAAGCCGGTATGTTGGAAGACCCGTGGTACGATGCCACTACTCCCGCTGACGACGAGATGTATGTTCTATCCACTTCACCGGAGGCCGCGCCAGACCAAGCCCAGTACGTCCAAATCCTCTTCGCCAAGGGCAACGCCATCGGCCTCCAGGTCGACGGTCTCGCCGCCCTCATCACCAGCCTCGGCGACTTCCAAGTGCTCGGCGAGCGCGATGGCTACACGTTGCTCACACCCTACGGCATCATGCGCGTGCTCAACTCGCTGGGCGGCAAACACGGCGTCGGCCGCATCGATATCGTCGAAAACCGCTTCGTCGGCATGAAAAGCCGCGGCGTCTATGAGACCCCGGGTGGCACCATTTTGTTAGCGGCGCACCGCGACCTCGAAGCGCTTACCGTTGACCGCGAGGCGATGCACGTCCGCGACACGCTCATTCCCAAATACGCCCAGCTTGTTTATAACGGGTTTTGGTTTGCCCCTGAGCGCGAGGCGATCCAGGCGCTGGTGAGCCACACCCAGCAAACCGTCTCCGGCGAGGTACGCCTCAAACTCTACAAGGGCAATATCATGAACGCCGGCCGCCGCTCGCCCCACAGCCTCTACTCTGAAGCCATCGCTACCATGGAAGGCGGCCAGGAAGCCGCTTACAATCAGGACGACGCCACCGGCTTCATCGCCCTCAACGCCCTGCGCCTCAAGGCCAGCGCCAGACAGCGCAAATAACCCGCGTTGCATAAGCCTGAGCTTGCTTTTTTCTCGACTTTGCATATTCAAGGCCAGCGCCAGACAGCGCAAATAACCCGCGTTGCATAAGCCTGAGCTTGCTTTTTTCTCGACTTTGCATATTCAGGGGTGAGTCTACCCGCGTAAACTATGCCCTAAAACCTTAGAATTCATGGTTATTTTCCCTAAAACCCTTGCCGCGTCAGCTCTGTGGTTCATCGCCGCGAGTCCGCTTTTCGCAGCCGCTCCCGGGGCCAAGCCGCCGCGCTCGCCGAATCAAGCGGTTTCCTACTATGAGGAGGTGCTGCCGATCTTGCAGGCCAATTGCCATGGCTGCCATCAACCGGCCAAGGCAAAGGGCGAGTACGTAATGACCGCGTTTGACAAACTTCTAGCCGGGGGCAAGACTGCTGGGGCCATCGTTCCGGGACAGCCCGAGAAGAGCCACCTGCTCGAACAAATCACACCAGACGCGGCCGGCGAGGTCGAGATGCCGAAACTTGGTAAACCACTCGCCACCGCAGAAATCGAGCGGATCCGCAAATGGATCGCCGAAGGGGCGCACGATGACACGCCGCCCAACGTCCGCCAACGCTACGATTCCGAACATCCCCCCAGCTATTGGCGGCCGCCGGTCATCACGTCCCTCGATTATTCCCCGGATGGCACCCTGCTGGCCATCTCCGGATTCCATGAGGTCATCCTTCAGAAAATCGACCCCAGCGGCACCCCCACTCCCTTGGCACGACTGGTGGGTTTATCGGACCGGATTGAATCGGTGAGATTTTCGCCGGATGGCAGCCGCTTGGCCGTCACCGGTGGCTTGGTTGGCCGGATGGGAGAGGTGCAGGTTTGGAACGTGGAAAAACGCAAACTCGAACTCTCCGTCCCCATCACCTTCGATACTGTTTACGGTGCCTCATGGTCGCCAGATGGCTCCAAAATCGCCTTCGGCTGCGCTGACAAAACCGCCCGAGTGATCGATGCAAAATCCGGCAAGCAGGTGTTATTCATGGGATCGCATGGCGATTGGGTGCTCGATACCGTGTTCTCCACCGATGGCACCCATCTGATTTCCTCCGGCCGCGATCAGACCGCCAAACTCACCAAGGTCGATGAAGAACGCTTCGTCGACAACATCACCTCGATCACCCCGGGCGCCCTCAAGGGCGGCCTCGCCTCCGTCGCCAAACACCCCGCCCGCGACGAAATCCTCGTCGGCGGCTCCGATGGCATCCCCCAGATCTATCGCGTATTCCGCATCACCGAGCGGAAAATCGGCGATAACTCAAACCTCATCCGAAAATTCCCCAGCATGCCCGGCCGCATCTGGTCGGTGGCTTACCGCCCCGACGGCAAGCGCGTCGCCGCGGCCTCCAGCCTCAACGGCAAGGGCGCTCTCCACATTTTTAGATCCGAGTTCGACACCGCCCTGCCAGCTGATGTGAGAGGCATTTTCGACAAGCCCACTCCCGAACGCTCTGCCGAGCAAAACGCCCGCGTCGAGCAGTATCTAACGGAAGGAACCGAGCGCCTGCAAGGGCTTGATTTCGACACGCCGATCTTCGCACTGCGATTTTCGCCGGATGGGTCAAAAATCGCTGCCGCAGGCCAGGACGGCGTCGTGCGCATCATCGACGTGGAAACCGGCAAGCTCGCAAGCTCGTTCATCCCAGTGGCTCTCACCCGCCCGCAGGATGTACCCGCGCTGGTCGCCAAGCCCGGGGCAGCAGCCATCAACGCAGATCTCGCCGCCACCGGCAAGCCCTTCCCAGCCATCGATGCGGAAGCGCTGCCTGCAGGACGAACACTCGCTGGCATCTCGGTTTTGCCTCTGGACATCGCGCTGGATTCCCCTCACTCCTATCGCCAGATCCTTGTCACCGCTCGCTTTGACAACGGCGAAACTGCTGACGTCACCCGTCAGGTCAGCTGGTCCCTATCCGCCCCTCTGCTCGCAATTTCCAAACGCGGACTCGCTAGACCCACCGCCGATGGAACGGCCGAACTGTCCGTTCGCTTGAGCGGTTTCCAAGCCAAGGTGCCCGTCAAGGTGTCCGGCTTTGGGACCACCGCCGCGCCAGATTGGATCCGCGATGTCACCCCGGTGATCGCTGCCCTCGGCTGCAGCGCCGGCACCTGCCACGGCTCCAAGGATGGCAAAAATGGCTTCAAACTCTCCCTCCGCGGCTATGACCCCATCTTCGACGTGCGCGCCTTCACCGATGACCACGCCTCGCGCAGGACCAACCTCGCCTCGCCCGACGATTCGCTCATGCTGCTCAAAGCTACCGCCGCGGTCCCCCATGAAGGCGGCCAGCGCATGACCGTCGGCTCGATTGACTATCAGGCGATCCGCGATTGGATTGCCCAAGGCGCCACCCTCGATCCCGCCACGAAGAAGGTGGCATCCATTGCAATTAGCCCGAAAAACCCGGTGGTTGAAACCATCGGCGGCCGCCAGCAGTTCTGCGTGATCGCCACCGATGCGGATGGCAGGCAACGCGACGTCACTGCCGAGGCCTTCCTCGAGATCAGCAACCCCGAAGTCGCAGAGACCGATAAATTCGCCCTCGTCTCAACCCTCCGCCGCGGCGAAGCCCCAGTGCTCGCACGCTATGAAGGTGCCTACGCATCAACCACCCTAACCGTCATGGGCGACCGATCGGGTTTCGAGTGGCAAGCTCCCCCAAGCTTCAATGAGATCGACGGGCTCGCCGCCGCCAAGTGGCAGCGAATGAAAATCCTGCCATCCGGCCTGGCGGAAGATACCGAATTCCTGCGCCGCGTGCGCCTCGACCTCACCGGACTGCCACCCACCCCAGAGGCCGTCCGCGCTTTCATCGCCGACCCCCGTGAGTCCCGCGTCAAACGCGATGAACTCATCGAGCAACTCGTCGGCTCGCCCGATTTTATCGAATTCTGGACTAACAAATGGGCCGACCTGCTACAGGCTAACGGCAAGTTTCTCAGTCCCGAAGGTGCCAAGTCGCTGCACGACTGGATTCACACCGAGGTGTCCAACAACACCCGCTACGATCAATTCGTCAGTAAAATCCTCACCGCTACCGGATCTAACAAGGATAATCCCGCCGCTTCCTACTTCAAGATCCTCCGCACTCCGGAAACTGCGATGGAAAATACCACCCACCTCTTCCTCGCCACCCGCTTCAACTGCAACAAGTGCCACGACCATCCCTTCGAACGCTGGACCCAGAACCAATATTTTCAAACTGCCGCCTTTTTTGCCCGCACCGGTTTGAAAAAAGATCCGGCCTCCGGCAACAATCAGATCGGCAAGACAGAGGTTGAGGAAGGCAAACCCCTCTTTGAGATCGTCGTCGATAACCCCGACGGAGAACAAAAACACGAACGCACCGGCGAAATCGTCGCCCCAGGGTTCCCCTATCCGGTCACCCACCCGGATGCGAATAACTCCACCCGCCGCGAACAACTCGCCAGCTGGATCACTGCGGCTGAAAACCCGCTCTTCGCCCGTTCCTACGCTAACCGCATCTGGGGATACCTGTTCGGCATCGGCATCATCCAACCCATCGACGACATCCGCGCCGGCAACCCGGCCTCCAATCCGGAATTGCTCGACTGGTTGACCTCACAGTTCACCGGGCACCAGTTCGACGTCCGACATCTGTTCCGGACCATCTGCAAATCCCGCACCTATCAACTCGCGGTGCGCACGAATAAATGGAACCAGGACGACACCATCAATTTCTCCCACGCCATCGCACGGCGCTTGCCCGCCGAGGTGCTTTTCGATTCCATCTACACCACTACCGGGGCCAAATCGCACTTTCCGGGCGTCGAAGTCGGTACCCGCGCTGTAGCCCTTCCCGATTCCGGCATCACTCTGCCCGATGGCTTCCTCGGCAATCTAGGCCGCCCGCCGCGCGAAAGTGCCTGCGAGTGCGAGCGGGTATCCTCACTCGAACTCGGTCCCATCATGGCGCTGGTCAGCGGCCCCACCGTGGGCGATGCCATCAGCGATCCAGCCAACGTCATCAGCAAGCTGGCCTCATCCGATATGGACGACGCCAAACTTGTCGATGAACTCTTTATCCGCATCCTCAACCGCCCCGCCACCTCCCAGGAAATCCAAGCCGGCGTCGCTACCATCCACGCCATCCCTGCCGAACACTCCAAGCTGGCTTCCTCGCTCCAGGCATTCCGCGACAAACTCACTCCCGAGGTCAAAACCGCCATCGCCGCCCGCGCCGAGACCATCTCCAAAGCCCACTCCATTCTAGCAGATGCGTCCAAGGCCTGGACCGATCTCAAGGTGGAAATTGACAATGCCAAACGCCTGAAAACCGCATCACTAAGCGCCGAAATCGCCAGCTGGGAGAACAACCTGCCCGCAAGGATGGTGGAGTGGGAGAAGGCCGGGCACTTCGGTACGACTTGGACGATTCTCAAATTCACCGAAATGACTGCCTCTAACGCTGCAAAACTCGATGCCTTGGACGATGGCTCGATCTTTGTCAGCGGACCTAACGGTAAGACCGCATACTCGCTGCTCGCGGATACCGACCTGACGGCCATCACCGGCATCCGCCTCGAAGCCCTCGCCGACGAGAAACTCCCCGCCAAAGGTCCGGGGCGCGGTCCCGATGGCAATATCGTGCTGTCAGAATTCACCCTCAGCGCCGCACCCAAGTCGCAAAACGACCCACTTCGACCCGTCGTCCTCCAGAACGCACAGGCAGATTTCAGTCAGGCAGGTTATGACGTCAAGACCTTGGTCGATGGCCACGCAGTAGATCCAAATATCGGCTGGGCACTCAGTCCCGAACTGGGAAAAGACCACACCGCCCTCTTCGAAACCAAGGAGAATATCGGCTCGGCTGGCGGCACCCGACTCAAGATCCTCCTCAGCCAGCAGTTTCAAGAAGGCAATCACTCACTGGGCAAATTCCGCCTCTCTATCACCTCCGATCCTCGCCCCCACCACCTCGGACTCGCCGCCCCCATCGCCGCCGCCCTCGCCGTCCCCTCAGACCATCGCAACCCCGAACAGACGAAACTTCTCACCGACTACTTCCGCTCCACCGATCCCCAACTCCACCGCCTCCAGAGCGATCTCGCCGAAGCCAAATCTCCGCTTGCCGAACCCGCCGACCTCAAGGCCGCCCGCGAATCCCTTGACAAACTCCTGGCCTTGGCCCCCGTTTCACCGCGCCTCGCCAGCCTCGAGCGTGATGTGGCCCTCAGTACCGCCCAAGCCGCCAACCCCCGCCTCACTGCCGCCCAAGACCTCACCTGGGCCTTGATCAACAGCCCCGCTTTCCTGTTCAATTACTAAACTCGCGGCCAGCCAACTTTCCGCCCAACCCGATCCCATCGCATCATGTTCCGCATCGCCGGCCCTTCCTCCAAGGATCTTTGTGATCCACTGCTCAACCCCAGTCGCCGAGACTTCCTCCGCGTCGGGGGCTCAGGCATGTTAGGACTCACCCTCGGCTCAATCTTCCAGATCCAAGCTCTCACCGCCCAATCCGCCGCCAAGCCCGCCGCTGCCGCTCCCGGATGGGGCAAGGCAAAAAGCGTCATCCTAGTCTATCTGCAAGGCGGGCCCAGCCACCTCGACCTCTGGGATCCCAAGGAAGACGTGCCCGACAACGTCCGCTCCGCATTCAAGACCATCCCTACCAAAATCCCCGGCGTCCATTTCACCGAAATCCTGCCCCGGCTCGCCAAAATCAATGACAAAATGACCATGATCCGGTCAATGTCCTATAGCCCTAACGGACTTTTCAACCATACCGCCGCTATCTATCAAATGATGACCGGCTACACCACCGACAAGGTCAGCCCCTCCGGCCAGCTGGAACCGCCCAGCCCCAAGGACTTTCCTAACTTTGGATCCAACATCGTGCGCCTCCGTCCCTCCGACGAGCCCATGCTGCCCTTCGTTATGCTGCCGCGCCCGCTCCAAGAGAGCAACGTCATCGGCAAGGGCGGTGCCAGTGGCTTTCTCGGCAAGTCCTTCGATCCCTACACGCTCTATCCGCCAGGCGATGATATGGATATGGAAAAAATGTCGCGCATCAATATCGATGACCTCCAACTCCGCCCGGATGTTTTCTCCGCCCGCCTCCGCCGCCGCGCCCTGCTGCGCGATGCCATCGACGCCCGGATGCCAGACATCGACAAGGCCGTAGCGAGTTACAAGCTCGACGAACATTACACCCGCGCCCTCGAACTCATCGTTTCCGGCCGCGCCCGCGATGCCTTCGCTCTCAACGACGAGCCCGACAAAATTCGCGACGACTACGGGCGCAATACCTTCGGCCAAAGCTGCCTGCTCGCCCGCCGCCTCATCGAAGCTGGCACTAAGGTTGTCGAGATCATCTGGCCGAAAGTTGCCAACTCCGACAACCACTCATGGGATCATCACATCGACCTGACCAAGCGCATGAAAAACCAGTCCGGGCCGATGCTCGATGCCGGTCTCTCCGCCCTCATCGACGACTTGGATTCCCGCGGACTGCTCGCAGAGACACTCGTCGTAGCAGTCGGAGAATTCGGACGCAGCCCGCAGAAGGGACTCAGCACCTCCGGCAACGGCAACAGTGCTGATGGCCGCGACCACTGGCCGTATTGTTATACAGCATGCATCGCCGGTGCAGGGATCAAGCGCGGCTACATCCACGGTGCCTCCGATAAAACCGGCTCCGCCCCTATCGAAGAGCCCGTCCACCCCGCGGAGTTGCTCGCCACCATCTATCATGCATTCGGCATCGATCCGGCGACCATGGTGATGAATCATCTCAACCAGCCCCGGGAGCTCGTCAAGGCGGAAGCCGTAACCCGCCTCTTCGCCTGAATCATCGCATTGCGCCGCTATCCTATGCCCCGTGTCCTGGAGAGGCAAAATTCAATATGTGCTGAAAAAATCCAGGCATCCCTGCAAGATCTCATGTTGACTCTGCGTCCTAGTTTGCCTCTGCAAACTGCTAGTATCTGAACCCTTATCATCCCATCTGTACCATGCGAATCAAGCGCTTCTCACCGAAACTCATCCTCACTGTCGTTGCCACCGTGGCCACTACGCTCGTTGTCCATGCCGACGACAAGCCAACCCGCGCCAAAGTCGATGCCAGCAAACTCCCGCCTGCCTCTGACAAACAGGGACTTACCTACACCGCCGATATCAAGGCAATCTTCGAAAAATCCTGCACCAAATGCCACGGCGCTGACAAACAAAAGGCCAAGCTGCGCCTCGATAGCTTGGCGGATATCCTCAAGGGCGGCGAGGATGGCAAAATCCTCGAACCCGGCCACAGCGCAGAGAGCCTGCTGGTGGCCAGCATTTCTTGCGTAGGCGACGAAGATGACTGGATGCCTCCCAAGAACAACAAAGCCAAGATTCCCCCGCTCACGCCAGCACAGATCGGCCTGATCCGCGCTTGGATTGACCAAGGTGCCAAGTAAGCTCCCACCTGACGTCAACGCCCCTCACCTCACAAGCAATTTCCTAGCTGTCAAACAATCAGCAACCGCCTCCCTCCGCCCATGAAAAATATTGCCCTCTCTCTCGTCTGCGCCTCTGTGATGACCTGCGTCGCCCAAGAAGCATCCAAACCCTCACCCTTGGGCTGGGAAGCCGCCAAGACCAAGGTTCTTATCGTCGCTGGAGGATCTTCTCACGACTTCAAGAAGTGGTTTGAAGATTACGACAGTGCCTTCCTCATAGCTGCCGGTTACTCGGTCAATTGCACAGAGGACTCCGCGACCGCCACCACCGAGCTCAAGAATGCAGACGTCGCCATCATCAGCGCCAACAAGGGTGGACTCGATACGCCGGAGTGGCGCACGGCGCTGTTCGATTTCGTCGCCACAGGCAAAGGTGTCATCATGCTGCACCCCGGCACATGGTATAGCTATGGAAATTGGCCGCAACTCAATGCGAAGATCGTCGGCGGCGGCGCGCATAGTCATGATTCTCTCGGCACCTTCACTGTAAATGTGCTTCTGAAACATCAC
>WBXD01000004.1 GCA_008932935.1 Verrucomicrobiota bacterium | reverse complement strand
TCTTGTGTCTTGTGTCTTGTGTCTTGTGTCTTGTGTCTTGTGTCTTGTGTCTTGTGTCTTGTGTCTTGTGTCTTGTGTCTTGTGTCTGTGTCTTGTGTCTTGTTGTAGCCCCAAACGCGGCGGGCTTGCCCACCACCTGTCAGATGCTGCGGGCTTTCGGCCCCCAGCAAATCTGCTTAAATCGCAATTTTGCCCACGTTCCTGCGACGACGGTCCCCAAGATCGGCCGGTTCCAGAAAAAGCTCCGCAGCGGTCTCTACTTCGTTAGGACATTCTGCTGTCCGATCGGACGCCAGGATGTCCCAGCGGAGCAGTCGGGTTTGTCGCGATATCGCCAACCATTTCTCGGCACGGCCTCCAGAAATTGGTGAGTCTTGAAAGAAGATCCGCGTCTGGCTCCACTCTGCTAGGACATCCTGATGTCCGTACGGACGCTAGGATGTCCTAGCAGACTCCTGGATGTCCTAGCAGACTCCTGGATGTCCTAGCAGACGCCAGGATGTTCTAGTGGTGCGACTGGTTCAGTATCGAGTCGGTTGGTGCCTTCAACCTGGACTTGGATGGCTCGGCCCGGTGGCTCTTGAAGCCTGGTAGGTCAAGTATTTTCGCCTTAACTTTTTCCACCGAGCTCAGGAACTGTGAAACTTGCAGATAGTCAGATGCGGGGCGCTTGATAACGTGCCATTGTAGCAACGAGAGCGAACGCATTGAGTGCCCATGGATAAACCCCAACTATTGATTGTTGAAGATGAGGTCATCGTGGCGGCGGACCTCGCCGAGCGCTTGGTGCGTCTGGGCTACGGGGTGCTCGGCAGCGTCGCCAGTGGCGAGGAGGCACTGGTGTTGGTGCAAACGCGACGGCCGGCGTTGGTATTGATGGATATCCGCCTGCAAGGCCTGATGGATGGCGTCGCGGCGGCCGGTGAAATGCGCTCGCGCTTCCAGCTCCCGGTGGTCTTTCTCACCGCCTACGCCGAGGGTGGTACACTGCAACGGGCGAAACTCGCTGAGCCCTACGGCTATATCCTCAAACCCGTGGAGGACCGCGAACTGGAAATCGTCATCGAAATGGCCCTTTACAAAAGCCAAGTTGACCTAGCCATCAGTCACGCGAACATGCAACTCGAGCAGCGCCTGATGGAGCTGAGAGAGAAGTGTGCCGAACTGGAACGCTTCAACAAGGTGACGGTGGGCCGCGAATTACACATGATCGAGCTGAAGCAAGAGGTCAATGCCTTGCTGCAAGCCACCGGTCAGGCGGAAAAATACCGCATTGTTCATGACTGAAGCCGAGTACGCGCCCCGCAAGCTGCGGATATTCGTTGCGCCGCCAGTGGCTCCTGCGTAAGGTAGGGTAAAGGGTGAATTATGAAGCAGCACGATTTTAAAATTAGCACGCAATGGCGACTTGGGCAGGGGCTCGTGCTGCTGTTGGTGGTAGCCCTTGGCAGCATGGCCTGGCTTGAAATGAATCATCTCTGGAAGCAGACCAGGAGCGGTCTGGGCGAGTCTCTCATCTCCCGCAAATACGCCCGTTTGCCCGGTGGTGACCTCAGGGTGGCCAGTGAGCCGAGCCAGGGGGCCGCCTTCACCCTGCTGCTGCCAATCACCTTGCAAGTGGCCACCAGCCACCTGCAAGTCGCGGCAAATCCTTGCCCGAGAAAGGGGGAAATATGAAAATTCTGGCCATTGATGACGATGCCGACAATCTGACGGCGCTGCAGGCGGTTTTGACCGACTTACTGCCGGAGGCCACGGTGTTGTGTGCCCTCAGCGGAGCGCTGGGACTGGCTTTGGCACGCGGCGAAGATCCCGACGTGGTTCTGCTGGCTCTCGTCATGCCGGACATGGATGGCGTCGAGGTCTGCTGCAACCTCAAGCAAGACGCGACCCTGCGAGCCATTCCGGTGGTTTTTATGACCTCCTTCGAGACCGCACAGGAGAATCGCCTGAAGGCCTTGGAAGCGGGGGGCGAGGGGGTTCTTGCCACGCCACTTGACCCAATCGAACTCGTCGCCACGATGCGCGCGATGGCCAAAATCAAGGCGACCGCCACCGCCCAGCTGGATATCAATGCACGCTTGGCCAGCTTGGTTGACGAGCGCACCGCCGCGCTGCGCCACAACCATAGCGCCACGCTCAACTTATTGGAGGATTTGCAGGTCGAAAATTTGGCCCGCAAAGCCAGCGAGCAGGCACTGCGCGAGAGCGGTAGACGCCATCAGGTCATCCTGCAGACGGCAATGGACGGCTTCTGGCTGGTCGATGCCGAGGGCCGCCTGCTCGAAGTCAACGATGCCTACTGCCGGATGAGCGGCTACTCGCGTGAGGAATTGCTGCGGATGCACATCGCCGGGTTGCAGGACGCCGCCGCTACTGATGACATCGCCAACCGCATTCAACAGCTCCAAGCCCACCTCGAAGAGCGCTTCGAATCGCGCCATCGCCGCAAGGACGGCAGCACGTTTGACGTGGAGGTGAGCGTTCAATGCCGACCCGACGACGGGCTGCCGGTAGTTATTTTCCTGCGCGACATCACCGAGCGCAAGCACGCTGAGACACAACTCATTGAAACCAACCGCCAACTTGAGGCCGCCACCCTCCGCGCCAACGAGTTGACCGCCCAAGCCGAGATGGCCAATGCCGCCAAGAGCGCGTTCTTGGCCAATATGAGCCACGAAATCCGCACCCCGCTCAACGGAGTCATTGGTCTCACTGGCCTGATGCTCGATACCGAACTCAACGCTGAGCAGCGGCGCTATGCCAACACCATCCGCAGCAGTGGCGGAATTTTGCTCGGTCTGATCAATGATTTTCTCGATATTTCAAAAATCGAGGCCGGCAAACTCGAACTCGAGGCCCTCGACTTCGATCTGACAAATCTGCTGGAGGACTTCGCCCAAGCCCAAGCCCTGCGGGTGCGCGATAAGGGGATCACATTGCTCTGTGGCGCCGACCCGGCCGTCCCCACACTGCTGCGGGGGGATGTTGGCCGCCTACGCCAGATTCTCAGCAATTTGACCGATAATGCGATCAAGTTCACCCATGCCGGGGGGGTGACTATTCAGGTCTCGGCGCTGAACATGAGCCAGCACGACGTGGTGCTGCGCTTCAGCGTACGCGACACGGGCATCGGCATTCCGGCCGATAAGCTCGGCATGCTGTTTGAAAAGTTCAGCCAAGTGGATGCGTCGACCACCCGCCAATACGGTGGCACCGGCCTGGGCCTAGCTATTTCCAAGCAACTCGCCGAACTCATGGGCGGGCAAATCGACGTGAGTAGCACAGTGGGCCAAGGCTCGGAGTTCTGGTTCACCGCCCGCCTCGCCAGACGCACCGTAGAGGCGGTGCCGCGCACTGCCGCCCGCCGCAGCGTTGCTCACCAGTTGCGCAATGTCTTGGCCGGGCGCAAGGCGTCGGTCCTGCTCGCCGAGGACAATATCACCAACCAGCAGGTCGCTTTGAGCATTCTTAAACACCTCGGCCTGCAAGCCGATGGGGTAGCTAACGGTGCCGAAGCCGTCTTCGCCGTCACCTCCAGGCCCTACGATTTGGTGGTCATGGACGTGCAGATGCCGGTGATGGACGGGCTGGAAGCCACGCGCCAAATCCGCCGCCTGCGCTCCACTGCGAGCAAGCCATCGTTGCCGATTATCGCCATGACCGCCAATGCTATCCAGGGGGATCGCAGCAAGTGCCTAGAGGCGGGTATGAACGATTACGTCAGCAAACCCGTGTCGCCCCAAGGCTTGGCGGAGGTGCTGGGCAAATGGCTGCCTGGGCCTGAGCCCGGCCTGCATGACCTAAGCACCCCCGACTCCCCATGCCCCTCATGAAGAAGATATTTCACTTAAGCAGTCCACCAGCGACCCAGAGCCCTCCAGCCCTATCCAACAAGCTCTGGCGCGCGGTCGAAGTCGCCGTGCTGGGGATGGCAGTGCTGCTGCTTTGTTGGTTGGTGTTTTTCCGCAGAATGCCCTTCGAGTACGGACTCATGCCCTTGTTGTTATGGGCGGCCTTGCGCTTTAGCCTGGGCGGCGTCTTCAGCGCTGCCGCCGCCATTATTATCCTCGCCACCATCGGTACCGGCATTGGCGCGAGTCCCTTCGTGCGGGCCACCGACCAGGATTCCCTGCTGCTGCTCCACGCCTACCTCGGCGTTACCATCGCCTGCACCGTGTTTCTCGCCGAAGCTTTGGCTGCGCGCAAACGCACCGCTGCACAACTCGTCGCCGCCAACCACTGCCTCGCCGATGCCACCGCCACCGCCAACCAGGTGGCCGCCCAGGCGGCACTGGCCAGCACTGCTAAAAGCGAGTATCTAACCAATATGAGTCATGAGATCCGCACCCCCCTCAACGGCGTCATCGGCCTCACCGGCCTGCTGCTGGATACCGAACTCGACGCCGATCAACTGCGCTATGCCCGCACCGTGCGCAGCAGCGGCGAAGCGCTACTTGGCTTGATCAACGACCTTTTGGATATCTCGAAAATCGAGGCCGGCAAGCTCGAGCTTGAAATGCATGACTTCAATTTGTCAAACCTGCTCGATGACCTCGCCGCCACCCTCGCCCTGCAGGCCCGTGCCAAAGGCATTGCGCTGCGTTGTTCTATCGACCCCGCCGTGCCCACCGCGCTGCGCGGCGATCCAGGCCGCCTGCGCCAAATCCTTTCCAACCTCACCGACAACGCCTTCAAGTTCACCGATGTCGGCGAGGTGGCCATCAGCGCCGCACTGGTTACAATGATGCCCCGTGCGGTGCTGCTGCGCTTCAGCGTGCGCGACACGGGCATCGGCATCCCGCTGGACAAGCTCGGCATGCTGTTTGATAAGTTCAGCCAAGTGGACGCCTCCTCCACCCGCCGCTATGGCGGAACCGGCCTGGGGCTAGCCATCGCCAAACAGCTAGCCGTGTTGATGGGCGGCGAAATCGGTGTGAGCAGCGAAGTGGGCCAAGGGTCCGAGTTCTGGGTCACCGTGCGGCTGAGCAAACAAGCCAGCCCACTGCCGCCGCGCACCACCGCTACTCGCAACGCCGCCCACGAACTGCTCAATCTGTTGGCCGAGCGCCACGCCCATATCCTGGTGGCCGAGGACAATCTCACTAACCAGCAGGTGGCCCTGAGCATCCTTAAGCATCTGGGGCTGCGTGCCGACGCCGTGGCCAACGGCGCGGAGGCCATCCAGGCCCTCGTTTCACAGAGTTATGACTTGGTACTCATGGACGTGCAAATGCCGGTCATGGACGGCATGGAGGCCACCCGCCAAATCCGCCGCGACGAGGCTGCCTCCGGCCACCCTCGCTTGCCCATCATTGCCATGACCGCCAATGCCATGCTCGGCGACCGCGAGAAGTGCCTAGAGGCGGGGATGGACGATTACCTCAGCAAGCCGGTATCCCCACAAATGTTCGCCACCGCACTCGACAAATGGCTGCCACACAGGGATTGAAACCCCGCCTGCCATGCGATCACCTGCACGCGGTTTGAGCTTGCCAAGTATACCAACCACCCGTAGCTTCGCCGCTTCTGCCGCAGCCTGCAAGCGTCCCAAAACTAACAAACTTCTGCCATGGGATCCATCAATTCAGGCCAGCCTCCGCAAGACCCGCTCCTCGACTATCACCAGCTCGAGACCTTCGCGGTCATTGGTATTGCCGATTACCTCAAGCTGCTCGCCGAGGTGATTGAAGATATTCCCCACCAGATGGCCCAGATCAGCGCCTCCATCCAGGAAGGTAATGTCCCTCAAACCCGCGCCCGTGCCCACGGCTTGCGAGGCTTGGTCGCCTATTTCGGCTGTGTTGCCATGACCTCCCAGCTCGCCCGATTGGAAGAGCTGGGGGACTTCTCGCCCGTGCAGGCCGCCGCCATCCACGCCGATCTGCAGGTCGTCTGGGAACAAACCCTCGCCGCCATCAACGCTTGGCAGCAGTCCCTGCCCAGTGCCTCACCTTGAGCGCCTTGCCTCTAATGCATCGAACGCTCGCTGTATTCACCTCGCATGGGCGCTGCAGCTAGAGGCGCGTAGTCACGGCCTGCCGCGAGACGCAGCAACCACGCCGCAGCCATGCGGCCTGCAGGCATCACGGCCGCGGTTTCTTCGGCCTTGCGTTGCTGGCGGCGTCCGAATATCCTCCGGCCATGGAAAGTCACGAATGGCGCGAACACACCGCCGAGGGTCCCAGGTATTACAGGGCCACCCACCATGGGGAGCGCTGGACGATTCTGAGCACTTTGAAAACTGATCCGGATTGGGAAAAGCTCGATCCCGCAGCGATCCCGGAGGACGTGTGGCGAGCCCTGCGCGACGTGGTCTGGCGCAAGTACCAACGCCGCCGCTGCCCGTGGGAACGCGTGGTGGAGCTCGACAAGCTCCTCGGCGACGAACCCGCCCCCGAAGGCCGCTGAGCGGAGGCGTACTGCATTTGCGTGCTGCTTCGATTGTGTGCGTCGGCCCAGACGGCAACCCGATGGGCTGCGCCCGGCATTCACTCCGCATCATTCAACCCGAAATCATTTGAACAAGCTCGGGGCGGGTTGCTCAAGCCCCACGATGGGCCGTTGCAGCATCCGCTCGTAGATATCGAAGTATTGTTTGGCCATCACGGAATGATCAAAGCGGCTGCGAGCATCGCGCATGATGCGCTGGATATGCAAGGCACGCGTTGCCAGAGGCAGTCTGGCGAAGATCATTGCCTCGTCGATGGCCCAGCGCAGGCCGTTGGTACCGTAGTTCTTGAAGGAGAACCCGTTGCCGCTGTTAGCGGCCAAGTTGAGGTGCTGTATCGTGTCGTGCAGTCCGCCGGTATCGTGCACGATGGGCAGCGAGC
Source organism: Verrucomicrobiota bacterium (assembly GCA_008932935.1). Taxonomy (GTDB): domain Bacteria; phylum Verrucomicrobiota; class Verrucomicrobiia; order Verrucomicrobiales; family Akkermansiaceae; genus Luteolibacter. Next base: position 36,053 of record WBXD01000004.1, on the reverse strand, counting down.
CGTAAGCGGTGCTGACCATCTGCGGCAGGCCGCACGGTTCGAAGAGTGAGGGCATTAGCGTGAAATCGGCGGCGGCGTAGCCCAAGCGGGAGAGGCGCTCGCGGAAATCGCAGACGGCAACGCGGCCTTGGAGGCCGTGGAAACGCACGATATCGTGGAAGGGTTGCTGGAAATCGCCGTTGGCAATGATGGCTACCTGCACACCCTCATTGCGGAACACATCGATAATGTCGTAGAGGATGTGCGCGAGGAGTTGGCAGCCTTTTTGGATGGGATCAAGGCGTGAGGGCCAGAAGAAGAGGGGGGCATTGGGGTTGAGTTCAAGCCCGAGCTCGTGCTGCAAGGCGAGTTTGTTCGCCCGCTTGCCGGCAATAACCGTCTCCACCGTGTAGGTCTGCGCCAAATGCGCATCGCTCGCCGGGTCGTACGACGCATCCGGTGCGTTGAGAATGCCCGCTGCACACCCGGCGTAACATTTTTGCGCAATCTCATTGCGGATGTGACCGGGAACAAAGTCGTGCTTGCCGTCCACCACCTCGCTCAGAAACGTCGGGCTAACCGTGTTGATGAAAGTGGAACCGAAAATGCCGCTGGCCAGAAAATCGACTGGGACGCATTCCCTGGCTTGTTCGTAACTGCCAGGGCTGCGTTTAAAATAGAGGTGCGGCCAGAATTGCGCGGCATCGATGCCGCGGTCTTCAATGGCGGCGAGGGTCATGTCGTGGCTATGGATATTGTGAACGGTGAACAGGCAGGGAATACCCAGGCGGCGGGCCAGCCCCGGGATGAGGCCCGTCATCCAGTCGTTGCAATGGATCAGGTCGGGCTTGACGAGGGGGATGATGGTGTTGATGACCTCGCGCTGGAAGGCGAGGGCGATTTTTGCCAGTTCGTCCCGATAGCCGCCGTAAACCGCATCGCGGTAGTAGAAAATGCGGTCTTCCGCCAGGTGGATGCGGGTATTGGGCAGTCTGCTGTGGTACATCCGCAGTTCCTCGCTGATGAGGGCACCCATATCCATCCGGAACAGCCGTCGGTAATGCGGCAACGCCACGTGTACGTCGGCCCCGAGATCAAAGAGCGCGGACACCAGCGAGGCCGACACGTCGGCCAATCCCCCCGCTTTGGCCGTCAACCCTTGCGCCATATCGCCCATGCCGTTGGGCAGGCTGGTAATCTCCGGGGTTACCAGCAAAATGCGTGGGGCACCACGGCGGTGCGAGCTTGTTGTGCGGTGCAATTGCATTTTCATCGGATCTATCGAAGCCCATGTGACGAACACAGGCTCGGGCAATTATCCAAGCAGACCCACGTTCTGAATCTATCTCGATTTTCGAAGATAGGATTCGCCCCGTTTATACACAAGCAAAAACGCGGGCGATTTCGTCAGATCTGCGCAAAGCTATGGAGCCACGATCTTGCTGTCGTGGCTTCGCCCATGTGGAATAGTGGTCGAGAGAACCACGTGAATGCAAGAAGGGCGGGGGGCAGGGCGGGCCGCTCGATACCGTTGACTTAGGCACGAAGAGTAGAAGTTTTAACCGCAGATGAACGCGGATACACGCAGCGGGCTAGGCGCGCATGGCGGAGAGGTCCACCGGCCACTGGTGTGCCGCCAAATGGCACATGAGGTCATGTCATCCCTCAGAAATCGGGATGGCTGAGGTTTCCACGCGCCGCCGCGCACCCTAATTTGCCGGCAAACTACCCGTGGCGGGTGGAGGCAGGGGCGGCGGGGCGGCACCGCTGCGTTCGTGTCGGGTCTCGGCTTTGGCCTTGCGCCAAGCGCGAAGTTGTTCAGGGTCTACGCCCACGGGCGGGGCTGGTGGATTGGCGCCGGGGATTTTCGGGGCCAGCAGCGCGGGCAGCACGTCTCCGGCACGGTCCTTTTCGAAGTGCTCTAGCGCCTTGCGCCATATCGGCATCGCGTCGGGGTCGGCTGCCACCGGGGGGCTAGTTAACTCCAGCAGCTCCAGCTTGGAATTTTCAAATTTCACTAGCACGCTGCGGAAAAGCATGCGCTCCTGGCCCATGAAATCGCGCCAGTTGACGTCTTGCAGCAAGGCGGAGCCGGCCTCAGTGTCGCCGTTGAGCATTCGCGCGGTGCCTTCGAGCGCGGTAATCATCATGGGTGCCACGTCTTTGCTGCCACGTACTTTCGGCAGCAGGGCCAGCGCGTCGGCGGGACGTTCGTCTAAGATGTAGGCCATCATCAGTGTCGAATTGTACGCGGGTTTATCCTCGCGCTCGATGAGTTTGGTTAGCACTGTAACGACTTGGCTGGCCGGCAGCACGTGCTGGAGCATGGCGAAATAATAGGCATTGTTGAGCAATTCAGGGTTGCGCGGCTCGAAGCGCAGCAGGGTTCGGAACATCGCCATCAAGTCCTCCGAACGCCCCTTGGCAATCAACGAGGCAAATACTGGCTGCAGGTCGGTGAAGGGCGGCAGTTGACCCCAGCCCAGGCGCACCGCCGCGACCCAGGCATCATCGGCGGCATCTGTGGCGCCGAAGCTTTGTGCACTGCGGGCGAGTTCGATGCAGCGGTTGCGGGTGGTATCGTAGGCCGCGTAGTTGAGGGCGCGGGTCCATGCGGCACTGGTGCCAATCGCGTCGCCCTTGGCAGCGGCCAGGTTGGCCTGCACGATCTCGATCTCGACCAAGTCTGCGGAGGCCGGGGGAGTGGCCAGCGCGGCGGTGATATCGGCAGTCTTTTTCAAATGCAACAGGGCGTTTAGGCGCGCGATGAAGGCATCGGAGTTGGTCGTAGCGAGTTCGGCGAGCAAATCGCTGGCCATCTCGGCTTGGTCGTGGCGCAGCAGCCAGGCACCGAGTACCCCAGGATCGGTGGTCAGAAAGCGCTTGCCGGCCATGGCATAGATGCGCGACGTAGACTCCGGGCGCTCACTCAAAGCCGGCTGCAGGGCCAACAAGTGGTGCTGAGCGGTAGCTTGCGGCTGATTTTTGAGCCAAGCTGGGAGATCGGGTAGCGGTTCGCCTGCTGCCAGGCCGCCGGGCACCTCGCCGAGGACGAGCAGTGCGGCCAAGGCTTCGGTGTCGGCTCGGGCGGTGAGCAATTCCGCGAAAATCCGCCGAGCCTCCGCCACGCGCCCCTTGTTGGGTCGGCTGCACAACACGCGCAGCAAGGCGAGGCGGACTTTGGGGCCGTCGTCAGGTTGTGCCACCTCGCGCAAACAATTTTCCGCGAGTCCGAGTTGTCCGCGTTGGATGAGCAAGGGCACGAGTGCGGCGCGGAAGGCTGCTTGGTCGCGGAAGTCCTTCGGCAAGCTGGCATAAGCGCTCAGCGCGACGGCCTGCGGGGCTTGCAGAGCCATGACCTCAAGTGCCTCGAGTAAGTCCTCGCGGGTGGCGCGGGAATCGGTGAAGAGTTCGGCGACGGCCATGTAGGTGATGGGCGAACCGAGCTTGCCGAGGGCACGTGCCCAGACGCGATAGGCATCGATATCCGCGCGTGCCAGCAACACACTGCGAGCAGCGTCGCGAGCAGCACGCCAATCCCCTTGGCGCTGGGCGGTTTGGGCCGCTTGCAGATTTTGATTGATGCGGTACTGGCGAAACTCCCGATAGGCGGGCCGCACCCCTGAGCCAACCACCAGCAGCGCCGCGATGCTCAACACGGCCAGCAACTTCTGCCGGGCTTTGATTTTTAGCTGTTCTTTTGCACTCGCGTTGAAAGTGCTGACGTCAGCATGAGTGGTTTGTGATGTCCAGCGTGCCATAGGGGTGTATGGGTAGTCATTCTACAAGCGCTCAGCAAGGGAGTCTGCGGCCCAGGCATCGAGCAATTGCACCATGTCGGGGAACGTCGCAGAACGCCCAGAGCGGACGAAATGCCCGCTGGCACAGTTGCCGGCCAGCAGCATGGTCGCGTCATCGAAGCCGCGCAACGCTGCAGCTAGGCAGCCGGCACCAAAATTATCGCCCGCCCCAGTGGAAATGAGCGGCTCGCGGCAAAACGGACCTGGTACATAGACCGTGCCGCTGGCGCTGGCGCATGCCGCCCCACTGTTGGGATGAATGATCACCCGGTCCACCGCGATGCACGAGCGCAGCAAGTCGGCGAGTTCGGTCACCGCCGCAGGCTCCATGCGGCCGTGATAATCTGCGCCGAAGACCTCGCCCATTTGCCACGCTTCTTTCAGGTTGAAACTCAGCATGGTGCGGCATTGCCGGGTGATCGGCTCTAGGCGGGCCAGCAAGTCCTCCCGGTCGCTCATCGGGCGCGTCTCAAACTCAGCCAAATCCATGAAAAACACCACTTGCTTGGCAGGCACGCCAAGGTCGGCCAGGCGCTGCGCGAGTTGGCTCCAGATGGTGCCCGCATGGGGCAGTTTGCCCCAGTTGACCGCGCTGATGAAGCTGGCGGTCTTCAGTTCGGCGTCGAGGGCCGCGCTGCCGACACATTCCAACAGCCGCTCCCAAGTCACCTGTGCACAAGTTGCCATGTCACACAACATCACTTTGCCGTCGGTAAACTCAAGGCACGTGGTGTGCGCCGGGGCCGCCAGCGTGTACAGGCGCTTGAGCTTGTGGCCCAGTGCCTCCTGATAGATCGGCAGCACCTCGCCGGCACCCATCGCGCCGATGTAGGTGACGTCAATCGCCCCACCGTGGATGTCATGCATCGCGGCGGCAAACAGCGGACCGTTGCCACCGAACTTGTCGCCCAGGTGCTGCGCCGGGTAGGATGCTGCGATGCCTGCTGCGGCCGCTACCTTGGGTCCGAATTCGGCCATCGAGGCCGGCGTTTGTAAGCGTACGAAGGTATCGATAAAGCCATCGAAGCCGCACAGGCCGGAGAGTCGCGCTTGGGTGGTGGCGGACTGGGATTTGAACTGGTCAATCACATCGGCGAGTGCTGCAACGTTGGGATAAATGATTGGGGCAGTGGCCATAGGGGTTTGGGATGTGGGGGAGGGAAACACAACAAAACGACCGCCCCCCGGTGGGAGTGCGGCCGTGAAAACAAATTGCGGCAAGCCCGGGCGTCTCAGCCCTTGCTTGCAGCCGTGCGTGCCTTGCGGATGATGCTGGCCACGGTTTCCGAGGCTTTGGCACCCACCGAGAGCCACTTGTCGGCTTTTTCCAGATCGATGCTGAAATTGGTGCCCTCGACCAGCGGGTCGTAGGTGCCAAGTTGCTCGATATAGACGCCGTCACGGCGTTTGCGGCTGTCTACGGCCACGATTTTGTAATAAGGACGGTCTTTAGTCCCTTTGCGATTGAGTCGGATAGCTACAGCCATGGTGATGCGTCGTTTCGGTCAACCCAGAAGCGGGTCGACACCCAAGTTGCGAGAAGAACGTCGGCTTGCCAAGCGAAAAGCATCAGTTTTTCGGAGAATCTGGATTTTTCTTGGACATCGGGGCAGGAGCATCCAGTTCCACAGCTCGCCGCAGGGCTGCGTGCGTGGGGGGGGGCGCGTCACAGAGGTACCCTTTTCCACGTGCTTGTTGACCCTGGCGCGGAGGCGGCTCATGCCAGACCGTTGATCCGCATCCAGCGGCGGATACTTATGTAGGCTGCGCGATCGGCAGCGTTGGACTGCCGCTCTTTGAGTTTCACTTAGGCGAGTGCATTCGAGGGGCAAGGGCGTCGATAACTTCGGGGCCAATGGCGCTGGTGTGCCAAACCGGCACTGCAATTGCCAGTTAGAAACGCAATAACGCTTGAGGTCGGTTGGCGCGTGGTGTCTGCTGTCGCCCATGAACAACCTGGCCTGTCCGATCTGCGAAATGACTCAAGTCCTGGCCCACTCCGGCCACATTGAGTGCGCCATCTGCGGTCACGAATGGCCAGTGGAGGCCCTGGCGGATGAATCCTCCGCCAATCGCATCGTCAAGGATGCCTATGGCAACGTGCTTTTAAACGGCGACATCGTCGCCATGATCAAGGACTTGAAACTGACGGGCGCGTCGGAAGTCCTCAAAGTGGGTACCAAGTCAAAGCCCATCCGCTTGGTCGATGGCGATCACGAAATCTCCTGCAAAATGAATGGCATGGCCATCGGCTTGAAGGCTTGCTTCGTGAAGAAGGTCGCCATTACAGGGTGACAGATAAATAGTAGAGAATCGGGTTTTCATTACAGGGTGACAGATAAATAGTAGAGAATCTATTGGATTGTGGGGTTTTCGGTGGTACGGTAGCAATATGCGCAGGTCACGATGGCTGGCGGGTTGGAAGGATTCGGGCACGAAGCCGGTGATATATCACTGTATCTCGCGAGTGGTAGATAAGCAGTTTGTATTTGAGGAAAGGGAATGCGAGGCGTTCCGGATGTTTTTTCGGATGTATGAGAATTTCTCAGGCTGCCGGGTCTTGGCGTATTGCGTGATGTCTAACCATTTCCATTTGCTATTGGAGGTGCCGCGGATGGCGGATGGCGGGCTGAGTGACGAGGAATTACTGCAACGTCTTGGCGGGCTATATTCCGAGGTGGTGGTGGCGGGAGTGGCAGCGGAATTGGTGGAGGCGAGGAAGAGTTCTATGGGCGCGGATGATGGAGCGGGTAAGGAGCGGGTGGCGGCCATTCATGCCCGGTTCACCTACCGGATGCATGACTTGAGTGAGTTCATGAAGGGCTTGTTGATTCGCTTCACGCGGTGGTTTAACCGAGTGCATTCGCGGTCAGGAACCTTGTGGGAAGAGCGCTTCAAGAGCGTGATCGTGGAAAGCGGGGTGGCAGCGCGGACGATATCGGCGTATATCGACCTCAACCCGGTGCGTGCGGGGATGGTCAAAGACCCCAAGGATTACCGCTGGAGCAGTTATGGAGAAGCGGTTGGCGGTGGGAGGAAAGGGAATGGGAAAAAAGCCCGCGAGGGCTTGGTGCGAGCATATTTTTGCGACCAGGGAGTGGGTTTAGAGGCGGAGCAATGGCAGGATGCATCGCGTCTGTACCGACGGCTGATGGGCTTGGCCTTGGGGCGCAAGCCTGGGCGGGCCGACGTGACTGGAGCCGGAAAACGAGTGGCCAAAAACATGCTGAACTCGGCTGATTTGTTAGAAAGTAAAGGCAACGGCACGGTCTTGAAGGATCTGGGAATGACCCAAATGTTGCACTGCCGGGTGAGGTATTTCACGGATGGGGCGGTGATCGGCAGCAAGGAGTTTGTGAACGAGGCATTTGCACGGGCAAGGGAACGCTTCAGCGCCAAGCGCAAGGATGGAGCGCGGGCGATGAAGGGTAGCGGCAGCGGTGCGAAGGGACAGCTGTGGAGCGCCAGGGATTTGCGCGTGATGGTCTGAAACTCATCAACATCTCGCCGGGGTTAGTCGCGCCGCGAGCGCATGTCAATTGGCTTGTTAGGTAGCGCCCCATGCGGCAGGCTGGAGTGCACAGCTATTAAGGTTCTTTCTCTGTCTACGAATACTGGACTAACACCTTGTTGCTTGGTAATAGATCATTAGTTGACCTTGAAAACCGTACAAACTAGGATTCTCGACTTTTTATCTGTCACCTTGTAATCAAGCGGGCGCACCGACGACGCTGGGAATTGGGCCGTGGTCATCGGGTTGGCTGTCTTCGGCGGTCATTTTAGCCGGTTTAGCGCGCAGTTCGTCGGGGACTGGGGGTGGCTTGGGGACGTTGGGCGGGTTGCGCATGACGCCTGTATCGATGAGGTCGCGCAGGTGGGTGGCGTCGAGCGTTTCGTATTCGAGGAGGGCGAGGGCGATGACTTCGATCTTGTCGCGGGCGGCGGCGAGGATATCGGAGGCTTGGCGGAAGGCATCGTCGATGAAGAATTTAATCTCCTCGTCGATGAGCTGGGCGGTGTGGCCGCTGTAGTTAGGGTGGCGTCCGGTATCGCCGCGGCCGACGAAGATAGGAGCGTCGCCCTCGCCGTATTCGATCATGCCGAGTTTGTCGCTCATGCCCCATTCGCAGACCATGTTGCGGGCCAGGGCGGTGGCTTGGCGGATATCGCCGGAGGCCCCGTTGGACACGTCATCGCTGTGAAAGCCTTCGGCAATGCGGCCGCCCATGGTGACCACCAGGCTGGAGAGAGCTTCCTTTTTCTGGATCGAGTACTTGTCGCCATCGGGCAAATACATAGTGGCACCGAGGTAGGGGCCGCGGGGGATGATGGTCACTTTGTGGAGTGGGCTGGTGTGGGGGAGCACCATGTTGAGGTAGGCGTGGCCAGCCTCGTGCCAAGCGGTGCCGATGCGTTCCTTTTCGGACATGGCCAACGAGCGGCGCTCGCGGCCCCAGCGGACTTTGTCGCGGGCTTCCTCCATCTCGTCGAGGGTCACCGCATTCAACCCGCGGCGGGCCGCCAGCAGCGCGCTCTCATTGATCAGGTTGGCTAGTTCCGCACCGGAAAAACCGGGTGTGCCCCGCGCGATTTTTGATAGATCCACTCCGGCGGCGAGTTTGATTTTTTTGACGTGGACGCGGAGGATTTCCTCGCGGCCGTTGACGTCTGGCAGTGAGATGGTCACCTGGCGGTCGAAGCGGCCCGGGCGCAATAGGGCGGGATCGAGGACGTCGGGGCGGTTGGTGGCGGCGATGATGATGACGCCCTCCTGGGTATCGAAGCCGTCCATTTCGACGAGCAACTGGTTGAGTGTTTGCTCGCGTTCGTCGTGGCCGCCGCCCATGCCGTGGCCACGATGGCGACCGACGGCGTCGATTTCATCGATGAAAATCAGGCAAGGGGCGTTTTTTTTTCCTTGTTCGAACATATCGCGGACGCGGGAGGCACCGACGCCGACGAACATTTCGACAAAGTCTGAGCCGGAGATGGAGAAGAACGGGACATCGGCCTCGCCGGCGATGGCGCGGGCGAGCAGTGTTTTGCCGGTGCCGGGGGCGCCGACCATCAGCACGCCCTTGGGGATGGAGCCACCGAGTTTTTGAAATTTGCGTGGGTCGCGCAGGAATTCAACGATTTCGCAGAGCTCTTCCTTGGCTTCTTGGATGCCGGCCACGTCCTTGAAAGTCACTTTGACGCGATCTTGGGAGAGTAGGCGGGCTTTGCTTTTGCCAAACGACATGGCACCACGGCCGGCGGATTTCATTTGCTGGCGGAACATGAAAAATAGCAGCAAGAGGATGAGCAACACCGGCAGGAAGGTGACGATGGCGCTGCCGAGGTAATCTTTGTGGCGTTCCCAGACCGCCTTGTCCTTGACGAGTTGCTTGAGTTCGTCGCTGAGAATGGGCACCGAAACGCTGACGGTGAAGGGAGCGGCCGTCGGTGCTTTGCCGTCGGCAGCTGGCTTGTCAACCAGGTTGGTAATCACTTTGCGGGTACCGAGTATCACCGACTGGGAGTTGTCTGGGAAGGTGAGGATGCGTAGCGGGTTGGCGGCGTCCTTGACTTGGATTTGGCCGAGGGCGAGGGCTTTGCGGAATTCCGGCAGTGAGAGCGTCTCGCCGCTGGCGGTGGCATCGACAGTGGTTTCGGGCTTATCGGCGGCGGCTTTGGGCTCGATGCGGATTTTATCGCCGAGGATGGCGGTGATTTCGTCCTTTTGGAGACTGAGGTTGACCGGAACGTGGAAGTTGCTGATTTTTGTCTCGGAGGTCTTGGATTCCTTCTGTTCCGGGGTGAGGAACCCGCTAATTTCCGCGTCGTAGGAGCTGTCGGTGGTAATCACCTTGAGCGGGTATTTCGAGTCATCGACGACCACGCGGCCCTGGTCCCAGCAGGCGCGGAATTCCGAATAACTGAGGGTTTTGGCGGCAGCGCCAGCCCGCGAGTTGCTAAAAAAGGCGAGGCCGAGGATGAGGCAAGCCACGGACAGCAGGATCAACAGACGCCAATTGAAACCGCTGGCGTCGCCCGTGCTGCGGTTGGGAGTGTTGTTCGGGGGGGGGATCGGTAGTTCGGACATGGTGGACAGGTCAAAGCGCCCAGCGGGCGTGAGGGAGGGTAAACGAGAGCCGGAAAAAGAAAACTCCTTTTTTGCGGAGTTCTTGCTGGTTGGCTAAAGCTCTGGCATGGATGGGGGCGTGGCCTGGCACTTTCACGGCAAGGAAATCAAGTTCACCCCGCCGCAATGGATGCGATGGGGGTGGTTGCGGACGATTCCAGGGATCGGGCGACTGCGGGCGTTGCGGCCTGGCACCGATGCGCATGTAGGGATGTTGGTGGATGCGTTTGCGGCATTCGCGACGCTGGATGACGAGTTGAGTCCGGCCGAGGCGGACATGATTCTGGATTTGTTGAGGAGTGCATTTCCAGAGGTGGATCACGGGTGGTTAAGGCGGCGCTTGCAGCGAGCGGTGCGCAATCCTCAGCCACTGCAGGCCGTGTCCGCAGAGTTGAAGGACGCCTTGAATGATGCGGGCAAGCTGGCCGTCGGCTTGGAATTATTTACCTTGGTGGATGCGTCTGGCCGCTCGGAGCGGGGGCGGGCGAGCTTTGATGTGTTCATGCGGCGCTTGGGGCGGCCAGATTACGGCGCCGCCATCTTGCGGGAGATGCTCGGGGAGGCAGACGGTGAGGGCTTGCCGTTTGAGCGGGTGATTTTCGGTGGGGCGGAGGCGGATGTGGTGTTGCCGCCGCTGGCGGTGGCGCAGGGCCAGGAATTCCGGGTATATCGGACCGGGGAATTGGTGTTGGTTAGGAATACCGGAGTGGCACCCTTGTGGATTCGCGGGCGCTCGTTGGAAACCGGGTCGTTTTTACGGATGCGCGAGCGCCAACCGTTGGTGGTGCCGGGGTGGACGCTGAGCCATGAGGACCTGATGTTTTTCCTGAATGTGAAACGCACTGGTAACACGCCAGCGATTTATTTGGAGGCTGGCGAGGGGGGACTCACTGCCGCGCGCAACCGCGGGCGGCTGAGCTTGTTGCGGGTGAGTTTCGGTCTGGAAGCCGAGGTGGAGGCGTTGCACCACACGACTCTGCATGCAGGGAACCGCGGCCCGTTGAAGAGGGGGGATATGGTGCGTTGTCTCAATCACGAGCGGCTGGGAGATGCGGCGGGGGCGAGTTTTTCGATTAATGAATTGAGGCGCCGCGCTACCCAGAGCGGGCGGAGTTTTCGCTTGGCGGGGGACCGGCAGGAGTACCTAGTGTCCAATGATGCAGCGGCGTTGTCACGCGGGGATTTGTTGCTAGGTGCCAAGTTGGCACCGCGGGTGGTGCTGTTTATCCGCTATGACGCGGAGCGTGCCGAGGGCGAGTTAGAGGTCAGGTCCAGTGAGGGCCCCATCTGGGTGGACGGCCAGTTGGTGCGTGGCACGGCGGTGCTGGTAGACGGGTCGTTGATTCGTTTGTCGGGCAGCCAAGCGGTGCGCTGCCGGTTCCGGGAATGCTTTCTCGATGAGGAGCGCACGCAGATTGAGTCGCTGCAGGTGGAGGATTTGCTCCACGATTTCGGCACTGGCACGCGCGCCTTGGACCACCTCAACTTTGAGGTGAAGCGCGGCGAGATGTTGTGCATCATCGGCCCGAGCGGCAGCGGCAAGAGCACCTTGTTGTCGGTGCTCTCAGGGCAACTGCAGCCGACCCGCGGCAAGGTCGAACTCAATGGCATTGCCCTTTACGAGAATCGCGAGCGCTTGGTGCCCTTCATTGGGTACATGCCGCAGGAGGAGGCGCTCAATCCGCAATTGACGGTGCGCGAGCACCTGCGCCACGCGGTGACGATCCGCCGCCCAGGCTTGGCGCTCGCGGAGCATGAGCGGCGGGTGGACAGCGTGCTGGCGGAGCTGGGGCTCCAATCCATCGCCCAGCGGCGGGTCGGCTCGGCAGGGGACAAGACGCTCTCCGGAGGTGAGCGCAGCCGCTTGAATTTGGGTTTGGATCTGGGCAGCCGGGCTGAGGTGTTTTTGTTTGACGAGCCGATATCCGGGCTCTCATCCAAGGACTCGGAGCATGTGGCCGAGACGCTGCGCTCGCTGGCCCGCGAGAAAATCGTGATCGCCTCGCTGCACCGGCCCGGGGCATTGGTGCTGCGCTTGTTTGACAAGGTATTACTGTTAGATAGTGGTGGATGTCTGGCGTACTTCGGCACACCGCCGGGGATGGTGGAGTATTTTCACGAAACCTGTGAAGAGTTAGGCATCGCCCATCCCTCGCTGGCAGGGGGGACGGCACAGGGGGCGGATTTCGTGTTCGATGTGCTCGAAGTGCCGCTCAGCGCCATCGGTGGCGGGTCCAATACCGGTGCCGCGCGGCGCTTCCCACCGGCCTTCTGGCAGGAACGCTTCGAGAGCGCCGCCTTGTTGCGCTCGCTGCAACCGGGAGCCGTGCCGGCGTCGCGCCTCAGCGACGTGGGCGCGGTGGCGGGCTTGCCGGTGCCGCTCAAGCCTGAGCGGCAGCTGCGCACGGCGTTGGCGGTGTTTGCGACGCATTTCCTGCGCTCGTTGATTTCCAAGGCAAGGAATCGAGGTACGCTTTACAGCATGTTCATTGAAGCACCGGTGCTCGCAGCCTTGATCGCCATCACGCTGCGCTCGTCGCCGACGGGTGAGTACCTTTTATCCACCGCGCTGCACATTCCGGCGTATTTGTTTTTGAGCGTGACGGTGGCGATGTTTCTCGGGCTGACCAACTCGGCGACGGAAGTGCTACGGGACCGGCCGATGCTGCGGCGCGAGCGCAATTGCCAGGGCAGTGCGGCCTCCTATGTGGCGGCCAAGTTTGTGGCCCTTGGATTGGTGGCGTCAGGCCAATGCCTGATGTATGTGCTGGTGGGCAATTACTATTTGGATATCTACGGGATGGTCATGGAGCATTGGCTGTGGATGACCCTCACGGCATGGACTGGCACGGCGCTGGCGCTGGTGGTTTCCTCAGTGGTCAAGACCGAGCGGGCGGCGCTCACCGCAGTGCCGTTGTTGCTGGTGCCGCAAATGCTGTTGGCTGGCGCGCTAGTGCCTTATCGGGAGATGAACCGGGCGTTGTTTGACAAAGTGCCGCTCAACCGCGAGCACGGCGGCGCGCCGGTGCCCTCAGCGTTCATGCCCTTGCGCTATGCTTATGAGGGCATGGTGGTGGCACAGGCGACGCGCAACCCGTTCGAGTTGGAGCGCATCGGGTTGCAGCGCCGCATCGATGCCATGCGCGATAGCCGCGGCGAGATGACCCCGGCGCAAGCCGAGCGCTTCGAGTTGCTCAAGGAGGGGCTGCGGCGCTTGCTGGCGGCCGGTGCGGAAACGCCCGAGGCGGCCGCCGATTTGGTGTCGCGCATCGCCAGAATCGCCCGCCATGGCAACAAGCTCGAGGTGGAAACCATGAAAGTGTGGGCGGATCGCGCGGCGGTGCGTCCGGCGTCCGAGTTTTTTGTCAACGAGCGGATCGATTTATTAGTCAGGGAAGCCGAGACCTTCCGCAATGACTACCGCAACCCGGGCTACCGCAATATTTTCCTGGCGCTGGAAAAACCGCTGCCCTTTGCCGGGGCCAAGCCGTCGGAACCCGGCGCGGAGGCTGCCAAGCCTAGCGGGCCGGGGCATTCTAAATTGGAAATGGAGACCCTGAAATACTGTAGCTTGGTGCTGGTGGGCCTCGTCGGTGCTTGTTGGATTGTGGCTAGTTGCATCCTCTCCTATCAAAACCGCCGGACCCGTTAGGCCGGTGGCGCTTGCCGGGGCAGGGTGATCTCGAAGCTGGTGCGCACGCCGGGAGCGGACTGGCAGGTGATGCTGCCGCGGTGGGCCTCGATGGCCCGCTTGACGATGGACAGGCCCAGGCCGGTGCCTTTGATTTGGTTTTGCGAGTGGTGTTTTTCCACCCGGTAGAAGCGCTTGAAGATGAACGGCAGATCGGCGGCGGGGATGCCGATGCCGTTATCGATGACGGCGAGGCGCAGGCCATCGTTGCACGCAGCGCTGTGGACGGTCACCCGCAGGCCGGGCGTGGGGTTTTGTTTGAGGGCGTTCTCGATGAGGTTGAACAAAATCTGCGTCCAATAAAACCGATCGCCGTAGAGGGCGATAGCCGGATCGTGGAGCTGGATGGCCAGCGTGGCATTTTGCGCGCGAATGAGCGACTCGAGCCGGTCGACGATGTCGCACACGCAATCGGATAGGGAGAACTCCTCCATGCGCTGCATCGAGGCATCGCCCGATTCGATCCGCGAGATGAGCAGCATGTCCTCGATGATGCGGGTGATGCGCTCGGTGTGCTTGCGCATGATGCCTAGAATGCGCAGCGCGGATGGTCGGTCGTCTAACATTTCTGGTGCATCCAACAATGTTTCCAGATAGCCATCGACCAAGGTGATGGGGGTGCGCAACTCGTGGGAGGCGTTGGCGACAAAGTCTTTGCGGATTTGTTCCAACTGGTGCCCGGCGGATAGATCGCGCAACAAAATCCGGATGTGCGGTGCCGCCCCGGTCTGCGGCAACGGCGCTGCATCCACCAGCCATACCGAGTCGCCGCTGCCGGGCTCAAGGTAGCGGCCGGGGGTGGCCTCGGCTGGCAGCAGGATGTGCTCGGCGCTCGGCTCGCCGGTGTTGCGGCATGCCAAATAAGGCGCGGCGAGCCGTGCATCGCGCAGCACTTCGAGTACCGTGCGGCCGATGAGCGGCACCGGACCTAACAGGCATTTGGCGCCCTGGTTGCAATGCTGGACGCGGCCCTGGGCGTCGGCGATGAGGAAGGCATCGGGAAAGGCGTTGAGCAGGCCGTCGCGTTCGCTGCGGGCTGCGGCCAGCGCGCGCAAATCCTGGCTGTGTTGGCTGTGTTGCGGGTGGCGCAGGCGGTGGATGGTGGTGCGCAGGCGCAGCACCCATGCGAGTAGGCAGAGAGCGGCGAGAGTGAGGAGGATCGTGTTCGGGGTCATGGTGGGCAGCGGCGCGCGCAGTGTGGTTGAAACTGCGGTGGGTTTCAACCCAATCCCCGCGGGAGGGGTTGAAACCCGCCCGTGACGTCCGCCACCTGCTTGGCTACACCGAAAGGGATAACTTCCTCACCGGGAAAGCCATGCCCCGGAAACGCCTCAGCAGGCTGCTAGAAAAGAGTTGAAAAATCCGGGCAATTTCCTAAGTAGGAGGCTTCTTGCAGTCCGCGTGAAGGATTGCACGCTCCCCCCCGAACCCCATGCACAACTACCCCAAGCTTCACAATGCGATGTGGCCCGGCCTCGTCGGCAAGGGCAGCCCCGGCAGCGAACCCTGCATCGACCTCGACACCATGCTCGACCTAACCGCCAGTGCGGAGGTCAACGGCGTCAAGTTCGATGGCGTGGACCTGTTTTTGTACGACCCACATGTCTCAATTGATAGCAGCGACGATGACATCAAGGCGCTCGCCGCCAAGATCCAGGCCAAGGGGTTTGTCGTCGGCTCGCTGGTGGCCCCAGTGTGGTCGCCCACCGGCGGCGGCTCGGCCATGGGCAGCACCGAGGAGCGCGCCAATTTCGTCGGCCAGGTCCGCAAGGCCTGCCGCATCGGCGCCCGCCTGCGTGAGGTAGGACTCCGCCCACATGGTCTCATTCGCATCGACTCGGCTTGCGGCACCGCCGAATGGGCCGAAAATCCGCAAGCCAATACCAGCAAAATCGCCGCAACGTTCCGCGAGGCGGGCAAGGTGGCCGCGGACCATGGCGAGCAACTGGCCGCGGAGGGGGAAATTTGTTGGGGAGGCATGCACAGTTGGAAGGACATGCTCCAACTCCTCGAGGAAGTCGCCTGCCCCGAACTCGTCGGCTTCCAGGCCGATATGGCCCACACCCTGCACTACGCGCTGGGCACCAACGCCCCGGAACATCGCATCGTGCCGCCATGCTTCAACTGGGAACCCGAGGCCCTCGCCGCCGCCCTACGCGAAATGACCCATGCGCTGCGCCCGTGGACGCTGGATTTTCACGTCGCCCAGAACGACGCCACCATCAAGGGCAGCGGCACTCACGACCAGACCGGCCGCCATTGTCTGGCCAATGATCCCAACGGCAAGCTCGATATCGTGCGCGACGCCGGTTACTGGCTGCGCGACGACGCCGCCACACTCACCCGGCGGCTCCGCCACATTTGTTGGGACGGCTGCATGTTCTCTAACGACGTGATGAGGCAGGCCGATACCTGGTCTAACATTCTAGCCGCAATGCTCCAGGTGCGTGCAACCCACGGCTGGAGCGAATAATCGCTCTGCATCATCAAAATACTCCATATCGGCTTGGTCGGCTATGGCTTCATGGGCCGCGCCCTTGCCAACGTCTTTCATACGGTGAAGCAAGCGTGCGACGCCTAGTGCAGCCAGCGTCAGACGGTGGCGAGGATGTGGCGGTGCACTTCCTCGGTGAGCGACTCGATGCGCTGCCAGGGGGGGGATGTAGGTGTTAGTTCCATGACATCGAGCATGCCGCCGCCGGCCGGGGACGTCCATAGGTGTTAGATTCGGCGCGGGGTTTGCGCAAAACGGGCAATAAATTCGCGGAATAACCATTGTATGCTGCGCCGGGCCGCTGTCTCATGGGCGGCGCAGCGATGGCCTCAACCTTGGGCATGAACCTCAGGCGACAAGTGGCGGTCCTCTCGACGAGCAACCGAACATGAATACATACCTCATAACAAGTGTCGCCGCGCTGGTGGTGACGATTGGCCCGCTGCGAGGCGCGGAGGCGCTCGTCAAGACCGTGGAGCGGCCGGACACCAGCCAGCCGTGCAACGCGTACTACGGTGGCAACCGCCAGCCGCTGCTGCCCAGCCCGTTGGTGAGCCTGCCGTTTGGCAGCATCAAGCCGCAGGGCTGGCTGCGCACTCAGCTGGAACTTGAGCGCGATGGCTTTACCGGCCATCTCACCGAAATCAGTCAGTTCTGCAACCCGCAGGGCAACGCTTGGCTCGACAAGGACGGCCTGGGCAACAACGGCTGGGAAGAAGTGCCGTATTGGTTCCGCGGCTTTGCGGCGCTGGCGTACGTGCTGGATGACAAGGAGTTGGTGAAACAGGCGCAGCCATGGATTGAGAGCATGATCGCCAGCCAGACCGAGTTTGGTTACTTCGGCACCCAGGCTAACTTATTTGCGCCGATCCATCCGCCAGTGCCCGCTGAGTTGCTGAGCACTCCTGATGGCAAGCCGGGCTTGCGCGGTGAGTATTTTGCCGACGTCGAGTTGAAGGACCTCAAGGCCACTCGCGTCGATGCGGCGGTGGATTTCGACTGGGCCGAGCAGCCGCCGATGGAAGGCATGCCTAACAAACAATGGAGCGCGCGCTGGACCGGGTTTGTCACGGTGAAGAAGACGGGTGACTACACGTTTTCGGCCTGCACGGATGACGGGGCGAGGTTATGGGTGAACGGCGAGGCACTCATTGACAACTGGAAATTTCAGGCGCCGCTGACGGTTTGCGCGACCAAGCCGATCCACCTTGAGGCGGGCAAGAGATATCCGCTCCGTTTCGAGTTCTTGCAACTGGGCGGCGGGGCGGTCGCACGCCTGAGCTGGAAAATGCCCGGCGTCATCTATAAACCCGGCTTTCTCGCGCCGGACTTCATGCCTAACATGAGCATGCTTTTCGCGTTGCGGTCCTACTACGAATACTCCGGTGACAAGCGCATCATCGGGCTGATGACGCGCTACTTCGCATGGCAGCTGAGCGTGCCGGACAACAAGTTTTTTGCCGGCGGCTGGCAGTTTCCGCGCAATGGCGACAACATGGACAGCGTCTATTGGCTATATAATATTACCGGCGACAACAAGCTGCTGGATCTCACGGCCAAGCTGATGCGCACCGGTGCGCCGTGGACCGGCGGCAAGGTCGAAGGTGGCCACAACGTGGATTACTCGCAGGGCTTCCGCAAGCCCGGCCAATTCTATATACAAAGCAAGGATCCGAAGCATCTGGCTGCGGCCTACGGCAATTACGACTCGCTGCATGACATCTACGGCCAGGTGCCGGGCGGCATGTTTGGCGGCGACGAATTCGCCCGCCCCGGCTACACCGATCCGCAGAATGCGATAGAAACCTGCGGTTCGGTGGACATGATGCTGTCGCAGCAGATGTTGTTGCGCATCACCGGCGACCTGACCTGGGCCGACCGCTGCGAGAATATCGCCTTCAACACGCTGCCCGCATCGTTCACCGCCGACGGCAAGGCGCTGCGCTATCTGACGTCACCCAACCAAGTGAACTCCGACAAGCGCAGCAAGTATCCGATCCTGGCCGACGCCGGCGATATGCAGGCGATGGACCCCTACAACCATCGCTGCTGCCAGCATAACTCCGGCATGGGCTGGCCGTATTTCGCCCAAAACCTGTGGCAGGCCACCCCCGGCAACGGGTTGTGTGCGGTGATGTACGCTCCTAACCGAATTGCCGCCAAAGTCGGCGATGGCACCACGGTGAACATCGTCGAAGACACCCACTATCCATTCGATGGCGCGGTGAATTTCGCCTTCACCACGCCCAAGGCCGTGCACTTCCCGCTTTACGTCCGCATTCCCGGTTGGTGTGACGCGCCCGTGATTACGCTCAACGGTAAGCCTCTCAAGATCGAGGCCAAGCCGAAGTCACTGGTCATGATCGAGCGGGTCTGGGCCAACGGCGACAAGCTCGCTATCCAGTTGCCGATGGACGTCAAGGTCAAGACCTGGGCGAAGCAGAAGAACGCGGTGTCGGTAGATCGCGGCCCGCTAACGTTCTCGGTGAAAATCGCCGAGAAATATCTGCCCTATCGGACCGAGCAAAAACGCAAGTGGGCGGCCTGGGAAATTCTCGCGGGCAGTCCCTGGAATTACGGCTTGGTCATCGCTCAGGCCGACCCGGCAAAATCATTCAAGGTGGTCACCAAGCCCTGGCCCGCCGACAACCAACCCTTCAAGTGGGACCAAGCACCCATCGAGTTGCTGGCTCAGGCAAAAAAAATCCCTAACTGGACTGAAAATTACTGGGGCACCATCGACGCCCTGCAAACGAGCCCGATCAAGAGCAGCGCCGCGCTTGAGACGATATCCATGATTCCGATGGGCGCAGGCCGCCTGCGGGTGTCCCAATTGCCGCGGATAGGTGACGGCCCAGAGGCCAAGGAATGGGCCGCGTTCCAAGAGCCCATCGCATCGGCCACCCATCCGGCGATGCCGATGTCGGCAATGTGGGACGGTTTGGTGCCCAAGGCGTCCAATGACAAGTCGGTGCCGCATTTTTCATGGTGGCCGCAGTCCAACAGCACGGAATATGTCATCTGGAAGTTTGACAAAGCCAAGACGATCTCGCAGTCCGAGGTGTACTGGTTCATCGACGAGGACGGCACCACCACCCCGGTGTCGTGGAAGCTTTACTACAAGGCGGGAGACAAGTGGCTGGAATGCAAAAACTCCTCCCCCTACGGCTTGGAAAAAGACAAGTTCAATGTGGTCAACTTCGCAACGGTGACGACCACCGCCATCAAACTGGAAGCCAAGCTCGGCGGCCGCTCCGGCGGGATTTCCGAGTGGAAAGTTAATTAGATCCCCCCCCTACCATCATGTCCTTGAATCGCTTGCTCACTTGTCAGATGACTCTCCTTGCCATCGTCCATGCCGCTCCTAATCCCACCCCGCCGCCCGCCCTGGCACGTGCGCTGCCGCTGAGCGCGGTCCGTCTAACCGGCGGTCCGCTCAAGCAGGCGCAGGACCTTAATGGCGAGTATCTTCTTTCGTTAGATATTGACCGGTTGGTTGCCGGCTACCGCCTGCGAGCAGGGCTCGAGGCCAAGGCGAAAGGCTACGGCGGCTGGGATTCAGTGGAAGGCAAACAATTGACCGGGCACATCGCCGGCCATTACCTCTCGGGGGTGAGCCTGATGTATGCGGCCACCGGCGATGAGCGCTTCAAGCAGCGCGCCGAGCAACTCGTCTCGCAATTCAAGGAAGTCCAGGACAAGCGCGGCACCGGCTACCTCGGCGCTTTGACCGATGCTCAGGGGCGCGATGCGGCGGGCATTTTCGAGCAGGAAGTGGCGGCGGGCAAGATTCACTCCGGTGGATTTGATCTCAACGGCATGTGGTCGCCGTATTATGTGTTGCACAAGACGTATGCCGGGCTGCGCGATGCCTATCGCTTTGTCGGCAGCAAGACGGCGTTGGAGCTTGAGGTCAAGTTTGCGGCGTGGGCCGAGCGGGTGTTTGCCAAGCTGGATGCGGCGCAGATCCAATCTATTCTCAACACCGAGTTTGGTGGCATGAACGAGGTGATGGTGGACCTTTATGTCGACACCGGCGATGCGCGCTGGCTGGATTTGTCGCGCAAGTTCGAACATCACATCATCACCGACGGACTGCAGCAACAAAAGGACATTCTGGCGGGCAAGCACGGCAACACCCAGATTCCGAAACTCCTCGGCTCGATGGAACGCTATGCCGCCACTGGTGACGCAGCGGATCTAACGGCCGCAACGTTCTTCTGGGAGCGCGTAGCCCACCATCACAGTTATGCCACCGGCGGCGACGGCAAGGACGAATACTTCGGCGAGCCCGATCACTTCAACGATCGCATCGACGGGCGCACCGCTGAGACCTGCAATGTCTATAACATGCTCAAGCTGACCCGGCGCCTGTTCGCCTATGCGCCGTCCGCCGCCTATGCGGATTTCCAGGAGCGCGCCTTGTTCAACCACATTCTCGGCTCGATCGATCCGCAGAATGGCTCCACCTGCTACATGGTGCCGGTGGGCCGCGGTGTGGAGCGGGAATACTCGGATATGTTAGGCAGCTTCACCTGCTGCGTCGGCAGTGGGATGGAAAGCCATGCCTTGCACGGCGACGGTATCTATCATGAGAATGGCAACCAACTGTGGATCAACCTCTATGTGCCGTCCACCGCCACCTGGCAGGCCGCCGGGGTGAAGCTGGAAATGCGCACAGATTTCCCGTTAGGTGAAGCGGCTAGCCTGCATCTCAAGCTGGCCGCGGCCAAGGAATTCACCTTGGCGCTGCGCAAGCCATGGTGGGCGGGTGCTGGCTTTGCGGTGAAAATCAACGGTCTAACCGTACCCGGCAAAGCACCGGCGGACGTCCCCGCCAACACGGGCAGTTTTGTGGAATTGCGCCGCACTTGGCACGATGGCGACACGGTGGAAATCGCCTTGCCCAAGTCGCTGCAGCTTGAACCCTTGCCCGACAATGCCAATCGCGTCGCCATCTTGTGGGGGCCGCTGGTGTTAGCCGGCAAGCTCGGCGCAGTGACCGGGCCCGGCACCCCCGCCGTGGACCCCAAGGCCGTTCCGGTGTTCGTCGCAGCCGGCCGCCCGATCGATGAATGGCTCAAGCCGGTTGCTGGACAAGCGGGAGTGTTCCGCAGTATCGGCGTCGGTCGCGATGCGGAGGTGGAGCTGATGCCGTTCTATCAATTACAACGGCATCGTTATGCGGCCTACTGGGATTTGTTCACGCCGCAAAGTTGGCAGGAAAAGTCCGCAGACATCGCCCGCCAACGCGAACGCCAACTCAAACTGGAAGCCGCCACCGTGGCCTTCGTGCAACCCGGTGAAATGCAACCCGAGCGCGACTTCCATCAACAAGGCGAGGACACCGCGCCGGACCGCGTGATGGGCCGGGCCTGCCGCCGTGGCAGCAAGTGGTTCTCGTTTGACATGCCGGTGGAGGCAGGCAAGCCGATGGCGTTGGTGGCGACTTACACGCGCGATGAATGGCGCAAACGGACGTTCGACATTTTGCTAGATGGCAAGAAGGTTGCCGAGCAGGTTATTGAGCAGCGGGGGCCGCAGCAGTTTTTCGATGTGGAGTACCCGCTGCCCGCTGCGGCTCTGCAAGACAAGAGCAAGGTCACCCTGCGGTTTGAAGCGACGGGGGGCAATGAGATCGCCGCGGTGTTTGGTTTGCGTATGATCCGCCGCGAGGCAATGCCTGCCATTCAAGCGATCGCGCCGCCGGAGAAGGAGTTTTTCTCCAAACAACTCGACTATCACGGCATTCCCATCAAGGCCCACGCGGTCGTGAGCGACGCCGCCTTGCGCGAGGCGTACCAGCGGCTGGACATGCTCATGGAGCATCAACCGGTGGTGCTCGCCAATTTGGTTGTGGCCGGCGCGCAATTGCATATCATTGGCAAGGAGCAGGTGACGTCTGACCTACCGGAACACCGCCACATGAAGGGCCAGAAGATTGACTCATACGGCGGTAAGACGGTGGACGAGCGCACCCGTGGACTCGGCGGGTTGCTGACATCCTGCGGCGAGGAAAACCTGCTGCGCCTCGACAAGGATCACTACCATGGACGCGACATCTGCATTCATGAGTTCGCTCACAACATCCGCAATGCCGGCATTACCGCCGAGGTTCGCAAGCGCTTCGACGAGCAGCGCGAGCGCTCAATCAAGAACAACCTCTGGGTCGGCTCCTATGCCGCTAGTAATCCCGATGAGTTTTTCGCCGAACTGACAATGTGGTATTTAGGCACCTTCGGCGATATGGGCATGAAGGGACCCAAGCCCGAGAATGGCAAGGACGGCTTGAAGAAATACGATCCGGAGGCCTACGCCCTGTTCGATGATTTTTACTCGGGCCGCATCCAGATTGCAGCGCTGGAAGCCAGTGCGGACCGGCAGAGCCATGAGTGAATTGTCCGCAGTCTCGCCAGTGGTCATTGCGTCGCCCCATCCGCGGGGGCTGCGCACGCTGTTTTTCACCGAGATGTGGGAACGCTTCAGCTATTATGGCATGCGCGCCCTGTTGGTTCTCTTTATGGTTAGGCAAACCGCAGCGGGCGGCATGGGCCTCAGCGACGAGGTCGCCACGGCCATCTACGGCCTCTATACGGCGGGTGTCTATCTGATGGCGCTGCCCGGCGGTTGGCTGGCTGACCGGATATGGGGTGCCCAGCGGACGGTGTGGTATGGGGGCATCATCATTGCGCTGGGACACTTCACGCTGGCCGTGCCGTGGACGCAGACGTTTTACTTGGGCTTGGTTCTGGTGGTGGTCGGCAGCGGCATCCTCAAACCCAACATGAGTGCCTTGGTCGGCGAACTCTATCCGGAAGGCGGGGCCCGCCGCGATGCCGGCTTCACCATCTTTTACATGGGCGTGAATC
This sequence comes from Verrucomicrobiota bacterium, assembly GCA_008932935.1. Classification (GTDB taxonomy): domain Bacteria; phylum Verrucomicrobiota; class Verrucomicrobiia; order Verrucomicrobiales; family Akkermansiaceae; genus Luteolibacter. The sequence continues at coordinate 13,096 of WBXD01000004.1, read as the reverse complement.
TTGGCGCGGCGCTCGGTCCGCTTGTCTGCTGCTATCTTGCTCAACGCCTTGGCTGGCATTGGGGCTTTGCCGCCGCTGGTGTCGGCATGGTTCTGGGTCTGGGACAGTTCCGGTGGACACGACACTTGCTAGGAAATATCGGAGCCGCCCCGCCGCCGCTCCAACGTGTCGGCCGGGTGGGCATCGGGGTTGTGGCCGCCACGGTGGCGGTGGTGGCCGCGGTGAGCGGGTTGTGCCTGGCCGGGATGATCGTTATCTATCCGCCGGCCGTGGCGCGTTTTGCATCACTTGGCATTGTGCTCATCGCGGTGGTGTATTTCACCCACGTGTTTTTTTTGCTGGGGTTGGACCGGGTGGAGCAGCGCCGGGTGTTACTCATCTTGGTGTTGTTTTTGGCGGCGGCGTTGTTCTGGGCCGGGTTTGAGCAGGCGGGCTCCTCATTCAATCTGTTTGCCGAGCGCCATACTGAGCGTGCGATCGGCAGCACGGGGCTGCTAATTCCGGCGGGATGGTTCCAATCGTTGGGTGCGGTGTTTGTCATTGCGCTGGCACCGGTGATGGCCGCGTTGTGGGTGGCGCTGGCCTGCGGCAAGTGGTATTTCTCGATCCCGATGAAGTTTGGCTTCGGCCTGTTGTTTTTGGCGCTGGGCTTTGGCGTCATGGCTGCCGCGGCGGGCGTGGCAGCTACCGGCAGTCAGGTGCTGCCCGTGTGGCTGGTGGCCACCTATCTGATTCATACCATCGGCGAACTGTGCCTGAGTCCGGTCGGACTCAGCGCGGTGACCAAGTTGGCGCCGCGCAAACTCATCGGGCAAATGATGGGACTGTGGTTTCTGGCGTCGGCGCTGGGCAACCTCCTCGCAGGGTTGTTAGCCGGAGCCCTGACCTCCGATGGCATCCAACACTGGTCGGCAATGTATTTGAAAATCGCCGCTCTGCCCGTCGCTGCCGGGCTGCTGCTGATGGTTTTCTCGAGGCAGCTCAGGGACCTCGCTCCAGATGTTAGATAAGTCCGTTACCCCGGCGTTAGATTCAGGCGATTCATGTGGATGTTATGCGCACTCCCGCCTTGACCGCTTCGCGCTTGAGGCGCAGCTCGCGCCATTCGTTGACTAGACGGCTGGGCTCGATGACGCCGCAGCCAGCGGGCAAGATGAGCTGGCGGCCGTTCCACCAGATGCCGCGGATGGCGACCACCGCATCGAATCGGCCGTCATGCCAGACGCCGAAAGGCGCGCCGAATTCGGCCGGGCAGCCGAGCCGGGTTCGCCATTCCAACAACATGGCAAGCGTTTTGGCATTGCGGGGCAGCGGGCCGAGGGCTGGGGTCGGGTGGAGGCGCTTGACGAGGGTCTCTGGGGATTGCGGCTGGTGGAGATCGAGTTGCAGCAGGGTGAGGAAATGGACGATGCTGCCGAGGTCGAGGATGTCGCGCGGGCGGCGCTGGAGGTGGCCCAGATCGGTGAGTTTAGCGACCAAGGATTGGGCGACGTATTCGTGCTCGCGGATTTCCTTTTCATCCACCGAGAATACATCGCGCTCATCGCGGCGGGCGGTGCCGGCTAGCGCCATGGTTTCGAGCTGCAAGCCGACCAACGAAACAAGCAATTCCGGGGTGGCTCCGGCGAATCCGGTGTGGCCTTGCGACCAGCCAAACGAGTACAGCGGGGCGGTTTGGCGGGCCATGGCGGCCGAGATGGCGGCGCCGGGGGCGTGTTCGCAACACCCGGTTTCGGTCACCACCGGCACGGTTTTTTCAAAGCGCCCTGCGTGAATCGCCGCCATCACCTCGTGAAATACCGCCGCAAAGGGCGCGGCATCCAGCGCTTGCCACTGGCACTGCGGGGGCGGTTCGGCGGCATGTTGCGCGGCAAATTCGCCGCTGCTGATCACTTCGAGCGCCGCCGGGATTTTCCATGGGTGCTGATCCAGCAAGGCGAAATCCCGCACATAAAACGCCGTGGCGCTCGCCGGCATCTCCGCCACCGCCTCAAACGGGCCGCGGCCGATGACGACACTGCCGTCACTCCGCGCCAGCCATGCCATAGATTCAGATAGGTTCGCCATGAAGTTCGCCCTCCGACCATGGGATAGAGCACCCGCTACTGCAAGTCTTGTGTCTTGCGTCTTGTGTCTTGCGTCTTGTGTCTTGCGTCTTGTGTCTTGCGTCTTCAAGTCTTGCGTCTTCAAGTCTTGTGTCTTTGGCGAAGCCGCTAGAACGCGTCGCGCACTCGGTTGATCCGTGGCACCTTGCCCTCGGCAACGTACACCTCGATCACATCGAAGCGCCACGGCAGTTGGCGCGTGCCCAAGCGCCGCAGCCAGTCGTTGGCACCGCGTTCGATGAGTCGTTGCTTGGCCTTATCCACTGCGGCCAAGGGCCGGATCTTGCTGGACTCATGGCGGGTTTTCACCTCGACGAACAACAGCAGGCGCCGTTCGCGGGCAATGATATCCACTTCCCCGGTACGCCGCCCCCGCCGTGTATTGCGGTAGTTTCTAGCCAAAATATGGCAGTGATGGGCCCGCAGCCAGGCCGCCGCCACGTCTTCCCCGTAGCGGCCCAGCCATTGTCGGTCGTGCGGCTCGCCGTCAGGGCCCGCCAAGTGGCAAGGCGAGTTGAGCCACCGGCTGAAACGAGCGACGATGGTGGCGACAAGGGCCGTGAATCCGAAGTGCTTCAAGATGGGCCTTTGTGCCATATCCCTGGTGCCTAGCAAAGCCGTAAAATGGAAATTCCGCGTCAATTTCTCCCAGTAGCCGGTCGCGGGTTACCTTAGCGACAATGCTCGCCGCCGCGATCGACAGCGAACGCCCGTCGCCTTTCACGATCCCGTCGTGCGGCCACGGAAACCCCCGTACCGGCAGTCCGTCGATCAGGCAATGGTCCGGCGTCACCCCCAGCCCCGCCACCGCCCGCTGCATCGCCAGATGCGTCGCCCGCAAAATGTTCAGCGCGTCGATCTCCGCTGCCGACGCCAGCGCGACGGCCCAGCGCACGAGCTGATCTTCCGTCAGTATTTGGTAGAGCGCCGCGCGTTTTTTAGCGCTGAGCTTTTTCGAGTCATCCAGCCCCGGGTCGCGAAACCCTGCCGGCAAAATCACCGCCGCCGCCGCCACCGGCCCGGCCAGTGGCCCACGTCCGGCTTCATCCACCCCGGCGATGCAGTCCAGCCCGCGGGCGTGCAGGGCGTCTTCCAGGGCAAAGTCGGGCATGGCGGGAGCAGGGGTAGCGGAGGCCACGGCGGATGTCCACACTCAGAATACCTGAGCTCTATCGGCACGCGCCGCGAGACGCGGCAGCCACGGCCTGCGGCCGGAGGCGCGCAGCCACGTGGCGTGGCTGCAGCGTCTCGCGGCAGGCCGTGACTGCGTGCCTCCGGCCGCAGTGCCCATGCGAAGCGAATGAACCCGCGCCAAGCCCAGCGCAGTACATGGTGACAGATAAAATGTGAAGAATCCCGCACGCACGCTGCTCATCCGCCACGACAGGAACGATAAGGGCCGCCTGCTGCCCGTGGGTGGCCGCGCCGCCTAGTGGCTCGAGCGCTTTCTGGCGGAGGCCGGCCCGCACTTCGACAACCGGCCCCATGACGAGCTCCATTCAGCGCGACCTCGCTTAAGGGGTGCCGTCTCTGGCGGGGTTCAAAGCCACCCGCAAACCGCGACAGAATGACCAGCCGATTTCTGACGCATTTCTGACAACCCGCCGTTTCACCAGTCATAACCCTGCATCACCAACAAAATCCAGAGACGCACGAATGCCCATAGAATCAACGAAAGGCGCAAGCAGCGCCATCGGCAGACCAGCTGGCGGAGAGGGTGGGATTTGAACCCACGGTGACATCACTGCCACGTCCGATTTCGAATCGGGTGCCATAGACCACTCGACCACCTCTCCTGTGTTGGAGGGGGCAAAGTAGCCGCTGCAGACGGCTTGTAAAGGCTTGAATTCCGGGCCGTGAAAAAAACCCCGCGGGTCGAATGAGCCGATGTTCTGCGACGTTAGGCGTTGCGTTGGCTGGATGTGCATGCATAGTGGGGCTGACCAATGGAATCCCCTCCCGACGAGACCCCGCCGCTGCTGATTCGCTGCCCGAGTTGTGGCCAGCGCTTCAAGGTGGGCGCTGATCTTCGCGAACGCACGGTGGAATGCGGTGGATGCGAGCAACGCTTCAGGATTACCGACGAGGTGATTTTGCGCTCACGCAAATTTTACCCGGGCGAACATCCGCAGCTTTCGCTCAACCGCTACCAGCGGGTGCCCATTGTGGCGTCGGTGCCCGAAGGCCTACAAACCATCAGCTACACGGATCATGCGGACGCGTCGAGTTTCGAGCCGGTGGCGCCGTTACGGATGATTGCCGGAGCGGCGGCCGTGAGCGGTGTGGTGGTGCTGGCGCTGATGCTATTGTTAGGTTCGACGCGTGGCGGCGTGCTGGACGGGATGACCACTGCGAGCCGGCTGATGATGGCGGGGTTCGGCTCGGTGCTGGCCACGCTGCTGTTGATTTATGCCAACCCCCGCTCGCGCAAGACGGCGCTGTTGTTTTCGTTGCTGTGCAGTGGGGTGTTGCTGCCGCTGCCGCTGGTGTTCACTGATGGCGCAGCCGATGCCACGGCTCATGCCAAGGCGGTGGCAAACAACGAGCCTGCTCCGCACGGGCGGGCAGCGGGTAACGCGCCGGACCGGGTCTCCCAGCTGAGGCAACTCATCGGCACCGATCCGCTGGTTAGCCAAAATGCCCGCCTGGCCCGGGAAGGCGGCGGCCGCCATGCCTACGGCTTGTGGCTGCGCGGGCTTGACGAAAGCAACAAACTGCTGGTGCGCGATTACCTGTTGCGAGCGGCCGACGCCGAGCCCGCGTCGCATCCCTATCCGCGCGGACGCAATGACTATCTGATGGTGGTGACCGGGGTGAGCATGCCGATAGAGAAGCTGGCCGAGTTGGCAGCACCTTTGGGCGAACTGAGCCAAATCTACCGGGAAATTGACGTGATCGAAATTCGGGTTAATAACGGCAACTTTCTCGCTGGGCCGATGGACAAACTCGCGGACAAAGATGACCCGGCATTTTACGAGCTCAACAAGCGGGAATTGGAATGCATCGATTTGGAGCGGGTACAAGCCGCTGTCAAACGTCTGGCAGACGCCCCGCCCAAAATGTACCGCAATGACATCAGCCGGCGGCTCATCGTCCTGTTGAGGGACGAGGGGGTGGAATTCAAGGAGGATTTGTGTCGGGCACTGATGCGCTGGGCTGACGAGAGCACTACGGCGGCGGAGGCCGCCGAAGCGGCGCTGCGCAAACTGGTGGCCGCCAAGAAGACCGTGCCTCGGGAGATGATCGCCTTGCTGGTGAAAGCCAAACGCGTCTCTATCATTCCCATCCTCAACAACTTGTGGCTGGCGGATTCGGGCACCTGGGAGCCGTACTATGTCGAATTGGGGACTCCGATTGAGGCGTCCCTCATCGGTCAGTTCAAGGACCTCAGCGGTGGGCTGCGCAATTCCGCCGTGCATATGCTCGGCAAGGTGGGCGGCAGTGCCAGTCTGCCCGTCCTCAACGCCGTGCGTGCCGGGGCGGATCCGGAGTTGCTGGTGCGGATAGAAACCGCGGAAAAAGCCATCCGTGAGCGCCGCAGCGAGTAGCCCGGGCCGCGCATTACGCCAAGTCATCGAGCGCGTCGTCTCGCAACTGGCGCTCCCAAATGAAGCGCCGCAACAATACTTTCACGGCTGCGGTAAACGGTACTGCCAGCAGCGTGCCGACAAAGCCCCCCAGCACCAAAGACCAAAATAACATCGAGAAAATCACCGTCAATGGGTGCAGCCCAACCGAATCGCCGACAATCTTCGGGGCGGTAACCAGCGAGTTTATTTGTTGGACGCCAACAAAAATCGCCAGCACGCCGCCCACGTAGGCCAACGGACTGAGGCCGAAGGGGGCCAAGCCCTGCGCGTGCAGGTAGCCGATGATGCAGGCAGGCACCATGCACAGGATGCTGCCAACGTAGGGGATGACGCCGAGAATGGCCATGAAAATGCCGATGAGAAAGCCATAGGGCAGGTCGTAGATTTCCAGGCCGATGCCCACCAGGATGCCGTCGATGAGCGCCACCAACACCTGGCCGCGGAAAAACGAGATGAGGTAACCGTTGATTTCCTGCAGGGTATTGACCAACCCGGTTTTGAAGCCCGAAGCTTGCAGCGGCACGTAATCATGCCAGTGATCGCGGATGGAGGCGGAATCCTTGAGAAAGAAAAAAAGATAGACCGGTACCATGATCATGCCGATGACCAGGCCTAACATACCAAGTACCTTGGACGATCCGGCGGTCACCCACGTCCACGCGGTCTGGGTGATGATCCCCTTGTATTGATTCAACAAGCGCCCGCCATTGGTGCGCCAGAAAAAATCCAAGGGGTCCGCCGCACCGTCAGCATCGGGCGGCGACCCGCCGGGGTCCGTGGCTTCGGTTAGAGCCCATCCCAGCACGCCACCTGGATGGCGCTTGTGTAATTCGTGGAGCGAGCGGGCCAGGGTGGGGGCGAGTTGTTTCGCGTCGTTGGATTCGGTCGTAGCAGGCGGTGGAGCCGTTGCAGAGGTGGCCGTGAGCGGAGTTGCGACGGGTGTCTTGAGTGCTAGGCGGCTGCGCTGAATGGCCGGAACAACAGTCGCAGCAAGCAGCGCAATGCCGATGAGCATTACCACAAACACCGTCACCACCGACCACAAACGGCTCATCCCGCGCTGTTCCAAAAAGCACACCACTGGGTCCAACAGATAGGCGATGATCCCCGCCACAATCAGCGGGATAAGCACGGGTTGCAGGAAGCCGAAAATGGCACCTACCAGCCAAGTGAGCGCCACCAGCAAGGCGCCGAGAATGAGGATAGACAAGCCGGTGGCGGCGTTCCACAGGGATTTTTGCTGGAAATTGGTCGGGTAACGCATGGCGGGTATCAATCTGCCACAAGGCACTATCAGACTGCTGCCGCCTGCCAATGAGAAAAAGATAAATCTGTCCCGCCACTCCTTGAGTGCGGTGGCTCGCCACCGCCAGGCCAAGCAAGCCAGCTTGCTGGCGTGTGTCGCATCATGGAGCGGGGGCAGCGTGCCCCCTGCTGCCCATGAGACGCGTAAGAGCAAGCCGCCATGCGGCTGCCCTTGCTCTGCGCATGGGCATGGCGGTTGGCAACCGCCACTCCTTGAGTGCGGTGGCTGGCCACCGCCTAGCCAAGCGAGCATGCGCTCCGTGGTTTACATATTCGTGGAGTACACATAGGCTCGCTGCCAATGAGCACGTACTGGTGCAACGGTGAGTGGCTGGCGGCACGGGATTTTCCCGCGGCGCCGCAGGATCGTGGCGCGCAGCTGGGCTTGGGCTTGTTTGAAACATTGCTAGGCATGGATGGTAGGATGGTGTTTTGCGAGCGTCACCTCGCGCGGTTGGCCGCAGGTTGCGCGAGGCTGGGCTGGCTGCCTCCGCAGCAGCAGTTTGCGGATTTGCCGGAGGCGATGGCGCGCCTGTTGCAGCTTACTGGACTCACGGCCGGGTTAGCCCGCCTCCGCCTAACGGTCACCGCGGGTTCCGGCGCACTGGCGGATTTAGCCAGTGGAGCGGATCGCTTGGTGTGGATGAGTGCCTCGCCCTTAGTCGAGCCGCACGCCAGCTTGGCGCTGGGGCTCGCCCCGTGGCCGCGCAATGAGCGCGGGGCGCTGGCCGGCTTGAAGTGCGCGGCGTATGCCGAGAATCTGTTAGCGCTAGACGCGGCGCGGCGCGGCGGGTTTAATGAAACAGTGTTCTTCAATACCGCGGGCGAGTTGTGCGAGGCTGCCACGGGCAATATCTTCATCGTGAGAGACGGCGTTGTGGCAACACCGCCGCTGGCATCCGGCTGTCTAGCCGGTATTACGCGTGGGGTGTTGCTCGAACTGGCTGCGCGCGACGGAATAGCCTGTGAGGTGATGGTATTACAGCGGGAGGATCTAGATAGAGCGGACGAGGTCTTCGTTACCTCCGCCACGCGCGGACCGGTGGCGGTATCGCGGGTCGGCGAGAGGCTGCTGGGGAATCCGCGCATGGGGCGGCACATGCGTGGCCAGTGGGAGGAGCAAGTACGGCGCAACATTCTTGGCTGAGACTGAGTTTATGCTTTAGTTCGGTCTGTGTTTTTCATACAAGCTCATCGTACCTAACCCCACACCCCCACCCGTCATGTCACGTCCAGTCACACTTTTCACCGGCCAATGGGCCGATCTGCCACTTGAAAAACTTGCCCCGCTCGCCTGCGAGATGGGTTACGATGGCCTCGAACTCGCTTGTTGGGGCGACCACTTTGATGTAGACGCAGCCATCTCCAAGAAAAGCTACGTCAAGGAGAAGTGGGAGTTGCTGGCCGATCACGGACTCACCTGTTGCGCCATTTCTAACCACTTGGTGGGCCAGGCGGTGTGCGATTTAATAGACGAGCGCCACCAGGCGATCCTCTCGCCCCAGATCTGGGGGGACGGCAGTCCCGAGGGCGTGCGCAAACGTGCAGCCAAGCAGATGATTGCCACTGGCAAGGCGGCCCGCACGTTCTTCAATGCCAAGCCCAGTCGCATGGGTAAGGACGAATTTCCGGCGGTGGTCAACGGCTTCACTGGTTCGTCCATTTGGCATTCCATCTATGGGTTTCCGCCCACCACGCAGGCGTATTATGACAAGGGCTTTGCGGATTTTGCCAAGCGCTGGCTGCCGATATTGGACGCGTTTGACAAGGTCGACGTGAACTTTGCCTTGGAAGTACACCCCACCGAAATCGCCTTCGATATCGTCTCAGCCAAGCGCGCGCTGGCGGCGGTGGGCAACCACAAGCGCTTTGGTTTCAACTACGACCCGTCACACCTTGGCTATCAAGGAGTGGATTACGTGAAATTCATCCGCGAGTTTGCGGAGCGCATTTTCCATGTTCACATGAAGGATGCGTGGTGGAGTCATGGTGATGGCAGCGTCGGAGTATTCGGTGGTCACACTAACTTTGGTGATGCTCGTCGCTTCTGGGACTTTCGCTCTCTGGGACACGGCGACATTGAGTTCGAAGATATCATTGTCGCGCTCAACGACGTTGGCTATCGCGGCCCGCTGTCGGTAGAGTGGGAAGACATTCGCATGGAGCGCATGCATGGCGCGGCGGAAGCTTGCGCGTTTGTTCGCGGCGTGGACTTTCCGTCGAGCAAAATCGCCTTCGACGCTGCCTTCGACAAGGACAAGCAATAACCTCTTTGGCTTTTAAAGCACTCCAGTGCTGCTACCGGTTGCAGCGCTCAGTATGGCCCCCGGATGTGACTGGCAACCGACACTTCGTAAAAGCGGCGCAACGAGTCATGTAGTTGGGCAGAGAGCGGCGGCAGGTCGGCGACGGAGGCATTGTCTATAACCTGCTGCGGACCACTGGCGCCGGTGATGACGGTGGTGACGGCCTCGTGGTCCAGGATCCAACGCTGAGCCATTTGTGCCAGGGTGAAGCCAGCGGGAAGGAATGCCTGGATCTCGTCGCACAGGGTGAGGGCCATTTCATACGGGATGCCGGCAAAGGTTTCCCCGACGTTGAAGACCGCTCCGTCGCGGTTATAGTTGCGATGGTCGGTCGCGGGAAACTCCGTGGCCGGGGTGAATTTCCCGGAGAGCACGCCGCTGGCCAAGGGCAGTCGCACGATGATGGCCACACCACGTTTTTTGGCCTCCTCTAGCAGGTGGAATGAAGGTTTCTGACGGAGCACGTTGAAGATGATTTGCAGTGAGGCTAGTCCTTCCTGCTCTAGGCAGATGAGCGCCTGCTCATCGGATTCCACGCTGGCCCCAAAACGCTTGATTTTGCCCTCTTGTTGCAATTGGCGCAACCAATCAAATATCGCGCCCTGCTGCAGCACGGCGGAAGGAATGCAATGCAACTGCGTTAGGTCGAGTGCCTCCACGCCGAGACGCCGCAGCGATGCTTCGGTGGCGGCCCGCACCGTGGCCTCAGTGTAGCCATTCGGATAGAGCGCGGACGTCCGGCCGAGCTTGGTGGCGACACACACCCGGCTGGAGGATTGTTTGAGATACCTCCCAATCAACTCCTCGCTGCGGCCGGCACCATAGACGTCGGCGGTGTCAAAAAAGTCGATTCCGCCAGCCGTGGCGGCCTCGAGGATAGCAAATGCCTTGGCGTCATCAATGGAGCCCCAGTCGGAGCCGCCGAGTTGCCAGCAGCCGAGGCCGATTTCAGAGATAGGGAGAGAAGGGCAGGGGAATGTGCGGTGTTTCATGGCTTGGTAATTCGGGCGATAAGTTAGAAGTGTTAGATCTTTTTGGCGCGCAGGACGAGCAGGGGAATGTGAGTGTGATGGCGTACTTGGGTGATGGTGCTGCCATGAAACAGGTCGCCAAAAAACCGGTGGCCATGACTGGTGACGGCGATCAGATCGCAGCTTTGTGCGGCGGCAAATTTGAGAATCTCGGTGGGCGGGTTGCCCAGCGCAAGGTGGGTAGTGACGGATAGGTTGCGGTCGCGCAGGTCGGCGGCGGTTTTTTCCAGATAGGCGCGGTCTTGTTTCATCTCCTCGGATTCGGCGAGTTCGAGTTGGTTGAAATTGCGTGCGGCCCAGCCATCGGCGACATGCAGCAGCAGCAGGTGGGAGCCGAAGTGTTGAGCCAGTTGCACGACGTGGGGCAGGATGGTCTCATCGGCGGGGCCGTTTTCGAGAGCGACGAGGATGTTTTGATACATGGGATTGAGGGTGGGGGGGGCGGCCAGGCGTCAGCGGCCGACGATGATGCGCCAGGCTTCTTTGAGGGATTCGGGTAGGCTGTAAAGATCCATCGCGGTGATCAAAATGGCGCTGGTCCAGCCCAGAATCAACAGCGGCCAACCGTTGCGCCACTGGCCCATTATTTTGCGCGACGAGGTGAACTGCAGCAGTGGAAACATCGCAAACGGCAGGATCATGCAGAGCAGGACCTGGCTCAAATTCAGCAAGTCGGTGATGCCGCCGCTGCCGCGCACGCCTACGATGACTATCGCCGGCACTACGGCTAGCAGTCGTGAAATCATCCGCCGCAGCCACGGACGAATGCGCCAGTTCATAAAACCTTCCATAACCACCTGCCCAGCCAGGGTGCCGGTGATGGTGCTGCTCTGACCGCTGGCCAGCAGCGCGACGGCAAATAGCGTGCTCGCCGCCGTCGTGCCCAGCAGCGGTGCCAAGGTCAGGTGCGCGATGCGAATCCAGTCGCTATCGGGCGTGAAGGCCACGGCCTGACCGCCCGCCACGACCACGCTTTGCTTGCCGTAGAAAACCGTGGCTGCCAGCACCAGGATGGCCGCGTTAACGAGGAACGCGATGCTCAGCGCGACGGCGGCGTCGACGGTATTGAACTTGATGGCGGTGCGGATTGAGTTGTCATCGCGGCCGAATTTGCGTGACTGGACCAGAGCGGAGTGCAGGAACAGATTGTGCGGCATGACCGTAGCGCCGATGATGCCGATGGCCACCACCATCATCCCGGCCTGGCGCAGGTCCGGGCTCACCAGCGCCGCGGCCATATCCGCAAATGCCGGTTGGGTCTGTGGCAGGACAAAAATTTCGATGCCATAACAGACGCCGATGGTCAGCACGAAGACGCTCACCACCGCTTCGATCATGCGCATGCCCATGCCCTGCAGTGAGAGCAGCAGAAGCACGTCAAAGGCGGTGATGACAATGGCCCAGGGAATGGGGATGTGAAACAACAGGTTCAAGGCCACCGCACTGCCCAGCGCCTCCGCCAGGTCGGTGGCAATCACCGCGAGTTCCATGGTGAGCCAGTTAGGCCAGCGCATCCAGCGCGGGTAAAAATCGCGGCTGCATTGGGCGAGGTCCTTGCCGGTGGCCACCCCGAGTCGGGCCGAGAGCACCTGCAGGATCACGCCCATGAAGCTGGCCAGGGCCACGACCCAGAGGAGGCCGAATTTAAACTGTGCCCCGGCGGCGAGGTCGGTGCCCCAGTTGCCGGGATCCATGTATCCCACGCTGATGAGAATGGCCGGTCCCGAGAACGCCAGCCATTGCCGCCAGAAACCGGCCTTGGCATGCGGCACGGACACGGTTTGATAGGACTCCGGCAGGCTGTGGTCGTCACTGCGGGAATCGGGCACCGGCGGGTGGGGAGCGTCCTTCTTCATCTGATAGGCTGGTGGCTGCGCGCGGCAAAACCACGAAATTCATCGCTTTGATGGCTATTAAGCCGGAAAAATCACAGTCAATTCATCTCAGGGATCTGATCAGATTCATTGCCGCGCTTTTACTAACGGCAAATTGTAGGCGTTAGAATAGATTGCCACGCTGGCATCGTGATGTGGCGAAGCGCTCAATGCGTGGGCGTTAGCAGTTGCTGGCTGGGGTTAGCGGCGAGCGTGGAATCGGCCTGCGGGGGGGCGAGGGCGGTGTTGGGCTCCAAGGTGAGGAGGCCGAGATTAGCGAGCAGGGCGCGGTCGTGGGCGGTCTCTGGGTTGTCGGTAGTGAGGAGTTTTTCGCCGTAGAAAATCGAGTTGGCACCGGCGTAGAAACACAGCGTCTGGGTTTCGTCGGAGAGGCGGGTGCGTCCAGCCGACAAGCGCACCTTGGCGCCTGGCACCGCGATGCGGGCGCAGGCAATCATGCGCACCAGGTCCAAGGGTTCGACCTGAGGGTTATCCGCCAGTGGGGTGCCGGGCATCGGCATGAGCGAGTTGATCGGCACACTTTCCGGCGCGGGATTGAAGCTCGATATCACTTCGAGCAGGCGCAGGCGGTCGGTGATCGTCTCGCTGATGCCTAGAATGCCGCCACAGCACACGGCGATGCCGGCGTCCTGCACGTTGCGGATGGTGCGCAGGCGGTCCTCGTAGGTGTGTGAGGTGACGATATTGGGGTAGTGCTCGGGGGAGGTGTCGAGGTTGTGGTTGTAGGCGGTGACGCCGGCGTCGCGGAGTTGTTGGGCCTCGGCTAGGCCGAGTTCGCCGAGGGTGACACAGACTTCCATGTTGAGGGTGGCGACGTCTCGGACGATGTCGAGGACTTGCTCGAAGCGTTCGGTGCCGCCGCGC
>WBXD01000003.1 GCA_008932935.1 Verrucomicrobiota bacterium | reverse complement strand
TCGCGGGCTTTTTTTCCATTCCCCTTCCTCCCGCCGCCCACCGCTTCTCCATAACTGCTCCAGCGGTAATCCGCCGGGTCTTTCACCATCCCCGCCCGCACCGGATTAAGATCTATGTAGGTCGCCATAGTCCGCGCCGCCACCCCGCTTTCCACGATCACGCTCTTGAACCGTTCTTCCCACAAGGTTCCTGAACGCGAATGCACCCGGTTGAACCACCGCGTGAAGCGAATCAACAAGCCCTTCATGAACTCACTTAAATCATGCATCCGGTAGGTGAACCGGGCATGTATGGCCGCCACCCGCGCGTCAGCCGCACCATCGCTCTCGCCGATAGATACCTTCCTCGCTTCCGCCAATTCCGCCGCTACACCAGCCACCACCACCTCGGAATATAGTCCGCCCAGACGCTTCAGTAATTCCTCGTCACTCAACCCGCCATCCACCATCCGTGGCACCTCCAACAGCAAATGAAAATGGTTAGACATCACGCAATACGCCAACACCCGGCAGCCTGAGAAATTCTCATACACCCGAAAAAACATCCTGAACGCCTCGCACTCCCTCTCCTCAAACACAAACCGCCGATCCACCACTCGGCTTATGCAATGATATATCACCGGCTTCGTCGCCGAATCCTTCCAACCCGCCAGCCATCGTGACCTGCGCATATGGCCACCATACCACCGGAAACCGCACAATCCACAAGATTCTCTACTATTTATCTGTCACCCTGTAATGAAAGTTTTCCACACCGATCAATGAATGAGTGAAATCACGCCTTAAAATGTTACGTATAGGCAGCGGCGCTTGCTTACAGCCCCCCGAACCATGTCCCCATTCATCCAATTATCCATGCCTCTTCGTCTAACTATTTTCCTGCTGGCCATATCCGCTGCCGCCCGTGCCGACGTGCGGGTGGCGGGCGTGTTCAGCGAACACATGGTGTTGCAGCGTGGCATGGCCGTGCCGGTCTGGGGATGGGCCACTCCTGGTGAAAAGGTGACGGTGACGTTTGCCGGCCAGAATTGTTCCGCAGTGACGGGTAAGGACGGCAAGTGGACGGCCAAGCTGGCGGCCCTGACCGCGAGTACAACGCCGCGGGAACTCAGCGTGAGTGGCAGCAACACGCTGAAAATCCCCGACGTGTTGGTGGGCGACGTGTGGCTTGGCTCGGGCCAATCCAACATGGAGTTCGCGATGCGCGAGGTCCTCAACGCCAAGGAGGAAATCGCCGGCGCTAACAAACCACTGATCCGCCTGTTCACGGTGCCGCGCTGTGAGAAGGCACAGATTGTCGATGACGTGAACGCGAAGTGGCTGGCATGCACGCCGGAGTCGGTCACGGGATTCTCCGCGGTGTTGTATCTGTTCGGGCGCGAAATCCAACCGGAGGCAGGTGTTCCGATCGGATTGATCCACAGTTCCGTGGGGGGCACCCGCATCGAGTTGTGGACCGCTCCGGAAGGCTTGGCGATGGTGCCAGAATTTGCCGACAAGGTGAAAGGCATCGGAGACGCCGAGAAATTCTACCGTGAACAACTCCTGCCCAAGTCGCTGCCGGTGATGGAAGACTGGATCGAGAGGACCAAGAAGGCGTTGGCCAGCGGCGGGCGGGTACCGGTCGCTCCGGACTGGCCGAACCACCCGAACTTGGAATTCAGCGGCTTGTATCGCGGCATGATCTATCCGCTTGTGCCGTTCGCGTTGCGCGGTTTCGTGTGGTATCAGGGCGAGTGGAACGGCGGCGAAAATGACATCTACGTCAAGCGTATGCAGGCATTGATTGGCGGCTGGCGCGCGGTGTGGGGACTTCCCGAGTTGCCATTCTATTTTGTGCAACTCGCCCGCATGCCGCAGAAGGATGGGCTGCCATGGCAGGGCGACGGGTTATCGCCGACGCGTGAAGCCCAGCGCAAATGCCTCGCCATCCCGCACACCGGCATGGCCACGATCATTGATTTGGAAGGCTCATCCGGGTGGCATCCCACCAACAAACAGGACGTCGCGAAACGACTCTCGCTGTGGGCCTTGCGCAACGAATACGGACGGAAAAACCTGGTAGTTAGCGGACCGCTCTACAAACAGATGGAAGTGCAGGGGGCCAAGATCCGCCTGCATTTCGAAAGCGTGGGCAGCGGCTTGGTGAGCGGCACGAAAAGCGGGCCGGAACTGGTGAAACTCACACCTAACGAACCACTGAAAAATTTTGCGGTGGCCGGAGCTGACAAGAAATGGATGCCCGCCACCGCCGTGATCGAAGGCAACGACGTGGTGGTTTGCGCGCCGGAAGTCCCGAACCCCGTAGCCGTGCGCTACGCCTACTGCCAGGATCCAGTGGGGTGCAATCTGTTTAACAAGGACAACCT
The DNA here is from genome assembly GCA_008932935.1 of Verrucomicrobiota bacterium. Lineage (GTDB taxonomy): Bacteria > Verrucomicrobiota > Verrucomicrobiia > Verrucomicrobiales > Akkermansiaceae > Luteolibacter. Next base: position 40,993 of record WBXD01000003.1, on the reverse strand, counting down.
TCCCGCGTCGCCGTTCCGCACCGACGACTGGTAAAATTCCCCGGCCGCAGTCACCGATGTAGCATGATCCGGCGGACTGCCGCGCTGCCATTCGCGGCTGGGAAGTAAGCGTGGTGGTGCCGGCATTCAAGGTCCAACCCCTTGTCGCGACCGAGCGAGCGGGCGTTGCGGACAAGGCCGAGAAAAATCGGCGACGCCATCGTGATTGATGGCGTAAGAGATGGTTTCGGTGTCGATGCGATTTTCTACCACTACAATTTATCTGTCACCCTGTAATGATAACGGTTAGCTTGGTCGGGACGGAAGTGATCGTCACCCCGGAAATGGTGATGAGTCCGTTGGCATCGGCCTTGCCAGCGCCTTTCGCAGATCCGCAAGTCCATCGGAATGCCCCGTCGGGCTTGATTTGGCCCTTTTGGATCCGCCGCAGCGAAACGTCCGCAGTGGCTTGCCGGGGGATTTGAAAAGACGTTTTCAAATCCCCCGGAGCCAGCAGAAACAGCGACATTTCCAGCTTATCCTTGGTATCAGCGAGGCATTTCCAGCGGAAAAATGCGTTGATCTGACCCGCAGCCTTGCTTCCCATATCATCCGGCCACGGCAGTTTGTCGTTGCAGGAGGCATTGGTGAAAACCGCATAGGCCTCGTTCTTCCTAACGCCTAGCCAGTCAAATGAATTGATCAAATCGTTGGTTTTCTCGATATCGTAACTGTTGTTAGCGTGGCCAAATGGCCCCCAATAAAGGTAAAACGAATATTTCCGCACATTCATGGCCTTGGCAAACCGATCATGGCCGGCGGACCAACCGTCATTCTGGGCGGAATAGTCAACCACCACCGGAGGATCGGGAAGCGCCACGTTTGCGGATACCCCTTGTGAGAAATACATGCGATTGGAAACGTGTTCGATGCCGGCTGGAACGTTAGCTTTGATCGCCGCGAACAAGTCGCCGTTGCGCAGGCCGATTCCAAGCGTACCACTTCCACCCATCGAGTTGCCAGCGAGATAGACACGGTTCGGGTCGATGTGGTATTTCGCCATCACCCAATGGATTGAATCCAGCACACGCTTCTCCACTGGCATCGGATCCGCGCCGGAATTCCTCTTGGTCAACTCCGCATCACCAAGATGCATGCCGCCCCACCACCAGTCGCCCATATTCGCCCGGCAGTCGAGGTACAGCGCGTAGAAATCATCGGGCGAGCGATAGATGTCGTGGTTGCCGACGTCGCTAGTGCATTTCAAGGCTGAAAGCACATCGTGGCCTGCGGAATGTAGCACGACGTACAGAGGAGCGTTGTTGCGCTCGTTCTTGGGATGCACCACGACGAATATATCCTGCTGGGGTTTCTGGTATCCCCATTGCGTGCGCACCCCGTGCTGATAGAGTTCAAAGGCTCTGCCATGGATCAGCAGATCCTGCGGCTGCTCGCTTCTCAGGGTCGGGCTGGTGGATGGGTCCCAATCACTCGTCCCAGCAAAAAGCGGCATCGACACGGCTAGGAATTGGGCGAGTAACGCGCATGTGGTGATTTTCATAATTTCGAATATTGGAAGGTTACTTGCCAAATGCCGGCAATATTTCAGTAATCGCCACAGCCGATGCAGGCCCCTCTGGTGGGAACTCTGGTGCCATTGAAATGCCTATGGTGCCGTCGTCAGGTCAAATTCTTCATCTTGTGTCCTGAGTCCGAGACAAAGCCTCGCCAGCTTTTGGAGTGACAAGGATGGTCGATGTGACCGGCACCCGTTTGTTGCCAGCCAATATTGATTGCAGATTAACCGGGCCAGCCCCCCGACCTACCAATCATCGCTGCGGAAGGGTGAAGCCGGGAGGCCGTCCTTGTTATAGAGATTGCAGCCCGCGGGATTGTGTGCGAACGCATAGCGCACGGCCACCGGCTTGGGCACGGCGGGGCTGGAGACCACCACCGTCTTGCCGTCGATGAGCGCATCGGCCCAGACCCACTTTTTGTCCTCGCCGGCGATGGCGAAACGCTTGAGCTTGGCATGTTTGTCCTCCACCACCGGTTTGAGGCCGTCCTTGTTCCCTGCCATCAAACCACTTTCGGCGCCGACGAACGCGACGCGAATTGCGCTGCCTTCAACGTTCATGCCTTTGAAAAACGGGCTGCTAAAGGCGAGGTGTTTGCCGTAGGTTTTGGCCAGCGCCCAGCGGGCGAGCCGCTCACCGACATCGAGCTTGTTTTTCGGGTGGATATCGCCGGCCTCGCCGACGTCGATGGTGACGATCATGCCAGTGTTGGGGATGGCCATCACCTTGGTTTGGACGTTGCGGATGGTGGCCCAGCCGTCGCCGCCGGCGGGATCGTCTTTCGGCATGTCGAGATTGGGGAGTTGGACATAATAGAATGGCACATCGCCCTGTTTCCACAGGCCGCGCCAGCCCTGGATGAGGCCACGCATCTCGTCGATATAGTAGTCGCCATCGTTAGCGTTGTATTCGCCTTGGTACCAGAGCATGCCGCGGAGCGCAAAGGGAGCGAAGGGATGGACCATGCCGTTGAACATGTGTGAGAACTCCCGGCGCTCCGGCATAAACGGTGCGCGAGCACAGATGATATCCTTAGTCTCGAGGCTCTTACGGGCATCAGCCGACCACTTTTCCATAGTCTCCAAATATGCCTTGGTCATAGCCTGGGCTTGCGCCGTCTCCTTTTCCCACTGGGGCCTCAAGGCGGGGAGGTTTCTATAACTCTCGCCCGGTATCCAAAAGCTGATGTTGGCACCGCCCCAGCTTGTGTCTAGCAATCCGACCGGAATTTTGAGCTCCCGGGTGAGCTTTCTAGCAAAATAATATCCTGCCGCCGTGAATCCGCTTGCCGCTCCGTTGTCGCAGACCGCCCAGGAGGCCTTCACGTCGCTCTGGGGGGTGGCCGCCAGCGTGTGCTCGGCCTTGATCCGGCGGAACGTCGGAATGCTGGCGGTTTTGCCCTCTTCCGGGCAGCACCAGTTCATCTCCGACTCCATGTTTGACTGGCCGCCACACAGCCAAACCTCCCCGACGAGAACGTCCCGGAATGTTAGCGTGGTGTGACCGCTCACCGTCATCTCGCGACTCTCGGCACTCGCCGCCATGGCCGGCAGCTTGAGCGCCCAATTGCCTGAGGCATCCGCCGTGGCGGTGGCGCTGGCTCCGGCAAAGGTGACTCTAACACTTTCCCCGGCATCAGCCCAACCCCACACCGGCACCGGCATTTCGCGCTGCAACACCATGTGGTCGCCAAAGACGTTAGGCAGGCGAACCGCCGCGGAAACAGTCGCGGGCATAAGTAGAAGGCAAGCGGCACGCCACCAGCAAAGGCGATTTTTGTTAGATCGTGAGCGGCAGGCTGGCAACATGGGGCCGCACGGATTGCGAGAATAGCCGCCCTCCGTTGCGGAAACGTGTGCCGGATCACCAACGGAATCATGTGGATGCATAAGAATTGTTAGCTAAGGGAATATCTAATCATGGCGGGAGCTCCGGGGCGCGGTGGTCACCTCCGGCGCGGGAGCCGTGCGCTCGGCACCCCAGCGGGGATTGGTGATCATTGGCGGGTCAACCATCCCGTAGAAAACGCCCTTGCTGATAGATTTGGTATTCAACTCGATGTCGCCGATGAGTCGCACGGTGCCGGAGAGGTCCGCGCCGCGGATGCTGTTCATCACTGCCGCGATATCGGCCTTGCCGCGGATGCGGGATTGGTCCTCCTCAATGAGCGTCAGTGCGCCGAGACGCGCGTCTTCATTGATGGTGCCGCCATAGACTGACGCTTCGTCCTCGATGCGGGCGTTGCCGCCGATGTTTCCGTTGCCAGTCACCAAGGCGTGACCGCGGACGATGGCATTGTCGCCGACCTTGGCATTGCCGGAAACCACCGCCTGATCGGTGATTTTGGCCTTGCCGAGCACCTGGGCACGGTCCAGCACCAGCGCGGCCGGGCCGACATAGGCGGTGGCATCAGCGTGGGCGGTGTCATCCACCCAGCCGCCGCCATTGGCATGGGCTTTGCCCTTGCGACCGCTGATTTTAGCCAGCGGCGCGGGCTCACTGCCGTGCGGATGGCCGCCACGGATATCCACCATCCATGGATATCGATAGAGAGTATAATACATCTGATCCCAGAAAATCCGCTGGTATTCCGCCGGGGTGGCGACCACCACCAGCCAGACTTGTTTTTCGTTAGCACGGAGTGGGAAGACCACTTGCGAGGATGCACCGCGCTGCAAGGCGCTGTAGCGGGGCTTGCCCAGGTCATCGACGGCCACCAGACCCCAGCGCCAATCCGAGTTGGGAGCAGGCACGCTCTTGGGTTCGTTTTCAAACTTCTGGTCGAAGGCGGCGACGTTAGGGGCATTTTGCACGAGGCCATGGAACTGGACGGCGACGCTGCGCAAATTTGCGCTTTCATCCGGATCGATGCGCACGAGGTTATAGCCGAAGCGTTGCGGTGCACGGTAGTCCGGAATGGCATAACTGCCCTTTTTGCCAGTGATTGGCGCGAGAATCGCTACGCGGTTGCGGCGGATCCCGGTGACGTCGTCATAGCTGCCGTAGCACTTGCGCAGCACCTCGCCGAATTTGTAATCCCAGGTGACATTGTGCATGGCCCAGAGGCCGAACTGATCGTTGAGCTCACTGGTTTTCCATCCTTGGTTGCGGGTCAACACCAGCAGCGGATCTTCCAGCGCGGTGGTGGGCGAACCGGGTTTGGTGGCCTTGGACCAAATGTCGTTGATCGCAGCGTAACCGAACGTATCCTTGATGTATTCCCAAAACTGCCAGTTGCCATAGCGGTCGCGCGTCGAACCATAGTACAGGTGCGTGGCGTTGACCAATTGGTCGGAGCAGCCCACCTGCTCGGGATACATCTGATGAGTCATCCATTCGGCTTGCGATTCCCAGGACCAACCGACAAACGGGGAATCGCGCAGCCCCATCGTGGAAAACTGCAGGCTGTGGGCGAATTCGTGTGCCAAGGCGTGATTGTCCTTGAAGGCATTGAAGTGTAGCCACATGGCGGGGTCGTTCTTGCCGGTGCCGCTGCCGCTGGCCCACCCCTTGTTACTGAGGTTGACGCTGACTTTGTATTTCACCGGTTGATTTTCATAGGGCTTGGCGAAACCCACTTTTCCCAGATAGAAATCGCGAATGCCTTCGAGTGTTGCCAAACCTTTTTGCAGGTCAGCCTCGCCTAGCGTCATGCCGTCATTATCATTCCAGCGGGCAACAAAATGCGCGGATTCGATGAGATGTTGGGATTTTTCAGGCTCGAGTACCCTGTAGGGTGCTTCGGCGGCACCCCGACACGGGATGGCAGTGAGAACGATGGCGGCGGCGCTGAGCGCGGTGAGGTGGCTGGTCATTTGTTAATCTGGTATTTGGTTTTCACTCGTTGCCGTGACTCACGCCGCGGCGTATATCTATGTGCTGGCCAGAGGCTAGCAGGGGCAGTTCTAACGTGTGTTCCTCGCCGCCCTTCAGCGTGAAGTCTGCAAGTGCCTGCTGGCCGGCACTCACCGTGTAATTCCCGGCCGCTAGGCCAGAAAGATGCAGCCGCAGCGGATGGGGCGCGGGATTGTCACTTTCCAACAGGAAGCCAACGCCGGAAAAATCCTCTTGCAGCACAATGGGCTGGTCCGCGGCAAAGCGGTCAGCGTCTAACATAATGTGCAACCTCCGCGCGCCAAGTAGAGCGTGAAAGCGCCGGCGCAGTCCGTCGCGGGGAATCACCTCGATGCGACCGGCGCTGGTGCGCTGATCTCCACCGAAGCAAAAGCGGCCAAAGATTGGCTCATCAGTGAGCACGGTGGCCGCGCTGCGCAGCGCGGCACAATAACCCAGGTCGATTTCACAGGCGTAATACCAAGCACCGCGATGGTGCGGCTGTCCCAGCCAGGTGGTGCCATCGGGAGCTGGCTCGAAACCACCCCCTGCCGCGCCGTCATTGGCAGGGCCCGGATACCAGAAGCCGTAGTTGGAGGCGGCAGTGCCGCTATTAACCAAGGCCCAGGAGCTGAGGCCGGATGCATAACCCAGGCGCAAATAGGCTGCGGGATCGGCGGCAAAATTCAGCGCGTAGTCGAGGACCGCCCAGCCCCCCATTTGCGACATATAGGTGAGCGTATAGGCATTACCCGAGCCGCGATAGTCGCTGCCCAGATAGTAATATGCCGGTTCGATCACGCCGCGGCAGTCGAGATTGGCGGCCAATTGAGTTTCCAAGAAGTGTCGCGCCTTGTCCAAGGAAATACCGGTGCCCGCTACCTGCGGCGAGGCGGCGTGGCGCATGGCATAACTGGCCAGAGCGTGGGTGGATTCGAAGCCAGTAGAATCAAACGCGTATTCCGAGCGGAACAGGTCCGGACTCTCATTGATGAAATGCCGGACCTTGCGCTCCCAGTGGCCGCGAAGTTGATCCGCTTCGGCGTGCATGCCGGCTGCGACGAGGTCACGGATGAGATTCTCGATAACCAATTCGTTATAAAAACCCGTTTCGTAGGCCGACCAATTGGCAATTTGCTTGGGCACGGTGAACATGGCCAAGGCGGTGCCACAGGCGCGCCGCAGGTATTCATCTGATGATAGCTCAGTGTGTATCTGAGGGTGGAGCTTGGCCACCTGATACATGCTGTAATAGATGAGGATGACGTGTGGGTAATCATAAGGGCGCCAGATATGTAGCTTCCCCTTGGATCCAGGATCGCTGCTGTCACGGTTGGTTTTCCAGTCAGGAATTCCATAGATACCATAGGCGGAGGATTCGTCAGTGCTGCGTTGCAAGCCGCCCCAAACAAAATGTTTGAGAAAATGGTCGAGCGCTGCAACTTCTGATTGCAGCGGATACTGGGCGTTTTTGGCAGCCAAAAACGCCGGCTTAGCCAACCCTGGATCATCGCAGGACACCTCATAGATGCGCCAGCCTTTGATGTGGTCGTAGTTATCCGGTCCGAGCAACGTCTGGCTTGCCATGTTCCATTCTGAAAACAGGCCGTTGTACCACTTGTTGGGGTCGCGGTGTTGACAAGAGGCGATGAACGCTGCGCGCTTGCGGATGAGGGTTTCCACCGGTTCGGTCGCGAAAAACTCCAGCACCATGTGCCGGCCCTCACCATAGTTCACCGTCAAGCGGTTTTCACCCAGCCGGGCAAACCGCACCTGATAGATAGGTGTCTTGCCGCTGGCGGCCAGTGGGGTGATGACGGTTTCGGCGGGATACTCGGCCTCGATCGACTGGATTGGCCACTGGCTGCGCAAGGCGAAACGGGCGGATAGGTCCGAGGGAACGGTCATGCCTGGCACCACTTGCACGTCGATGCCGCCTTCCTCGACTAGAATCCGGCGGACATCCTCGTGATTGTTAGCCCAGCGAAATTTACAGCCGTAGTCGTGAGAGTCGCCGGTGTGGCCCGCTGGGGCTAGGGTGAGGCTGGTGTGGGGTTGGCGCCAGTGGGTACCGCGTTGTTTGGCGGCGGCGCCCGCAGTAGTGGAATGAATGAAGATGCTGTAGGTCGGTTGCGCCTCCCAATATTCAAAAGAGGTATCGCCAGTGGGCGTGAGTGTCAGGTAGGGGCCGGTGCTCTCGGGGCGCGCCCAATAGATGAAGGAAGCGTGGCCGGCAATAAAACTGTGCTTGAGCACTGCAGACTTGCTTTTGTTGAACGAGGAATTGAGCGGCAGCGGCAGTGCCAAATCCCCAATCTCCAACGCCTCGTCGGAAGTATTGCGCAGCCCAATCGTCCACTCCAGCCCCTCCTCTCCGACATTAAACCCAATCTTCACATCGAGCCCCGTGGCCGGCCCCTCCGAGACATGATAGAGAGTCGTGCAGCGGGAGCCTTCCGCGGTCGAAGTGACTTGTGCGGTCTTGGCCAGTTCGGCGGTGTTCACCGACTGCCACTCGCCGCCGGACCGGCGCAAGCGGAGGGATAGATCGCCGAGGCGTTGTGCGGCAGCGACGTATTCGGTTTGCTGCGCATCGCGCACCGACTTCAAACTGGTGATGGCACCACCGGCGAGTTTCACTTCGAATTGTGATGGAGGGGTCACCGCTTGCAGCGCCGCGAGTGGCATCACCACGCTGAGCAGCGTGAGCCACAAACTCAACACTGCCAGCCGGCCCGGCTGCCAGTGTGGCCCTCGGGAGTACGTGGGTAGACCCAGCGCGGGCGTCGAGTCGAAGATCCGGGCCACTACTTGCGGAAGCGCGGGCTGCTTGCTAGGTGGCATTCTCATTGCACAGAGACGAGGCGCAGATTGTAAACGCTGGCTGTGGGTTTGCCGGGCTTGGCCTGAATGCGCACGCTCAGCTTGTGCTTGCCGGCTAACAAGGTGGCGGCGACCGGGTACTCGGCGGCGTAATAATCCTCCAGTCCGGCAGTTTCCAGCTTGGGCGTAGCGATGACGTTGCCATCGGCGAGCAGGTCGAACTCTGGCCCATTGTCGCGCCCCCAATAGACCAGCCGAATGGCGACCTTGCTACCGGCAGGCGGCAGTTCGAGATCTAAGCTGAACCAGCCGTCAGGATCGGCGGCGCGGAAATGCTTACCTAAGGGACCGAAGCCGGTGCGGGAGTTTTCGCAATGCAGCAGGTGGTCGGTTTCGGGTTGTTGTTCGCCCAAGCGAACCTCGTCGGAGGTGCGAGCCTCCAACTCGCGTTCCACACGTTCGGCCTCGGCGACTTGCAGTTGCTGTTCGGCGGCATGGGCGGCGTCACTCAATTGCCAGTAAATGGCATAGCGTTGGAAATGGGTGCGGTAAAACGGCGCCAGGGTCACATCGTTAGGTTTGGCCAATTCCTTGGTGCGGAAGTTGCCGGGTTGGCCGTCCACAGGGACGACGTGGGCCAGTACGTCCGCATCAGTGTTGGCGATGAGCAAGGGCGCGCGGTTGAGCGGCAGCAGCGCCTTGATCGGGGTGTAGGGGCCGATGAAGTCCTTTTGTGTAAGACCCTCACTGCCCAATTCGCCGGCCAGCAAGATCGGCCCGTTGAACAACGACACCCAGCCGGGGCATTGTACTTGGCGCTGCACCCGCAATTGCATCGGCAGCGCAATCTGGATGCGGTCGCCGACCTTCCATGTGCGCTTGAGTTCAGCGAAGCCGCCGGCTTGCGAGGTGGTCGCCACGACTTGCCCGTTGACGGTCACGCCGAGGTGTTGTCCGACTAACCAGAATGGGTGGCGGATGCGGATGGCAAGCGGCTCGACGGGGGCGGCCGTAATAACCAAGGCGGTGGCAGCCTCGTCGGGAAAGCGGGTTTCCTGCCGGAGTGTTAGGCCGCGTTCGGTCCACTGCACTTGTGAGGCCATGAATAAATTGACCGTCAGTGACGCCGCATCATGAGTGTAGATGAACTCGGCGTACTTAGCGTGGTTTTCCATGCCGGTGCCGGTGCAGCACCAGAACGAGTTAAAGTCCGAGCCGTAGCTGCGGGCATAATTTGGCCGCAGCGGTGTGTAGTAGACAAAAGCCCCGGCTCCGGGTAAGGGTGCCTGTGATGCGAGGATATGATTGAACAGGGCGTTCTCGTAATAATCGAGATAGGCTGAATCCGGCTTTTCCTGATAGAGCGCGGTGGTCAGGCGCAGCATGTTATAAGTGTTGCAGGTTTCCGGGCCGCCGTCGTGGGTGATATCGCCCGCCATCGCCTTGGGCTCGCCAAAATGTTCGTGCATGCTGTTGCCGCCATTGACCCAACTGCGGTTGGCGACCACCGTGTGCCAGAAGAAAGCGGCGGCGGCACCGGGCCGCGGGTCGCCAGCCAATTGGTGGATGCGTTGGAAGCCAATGAACTTGGGCACCTGGGTATTGGCGTGCAGTCCCGTTAGATTATCCTTGCCATCGGCCGCCGAGTCGAGCACCGCATGGTGGGAATAGAGCCGGGCGAAGTCGAGAAACCGTGGTTCTGCGGTGATGGCATAGACGTCGGCGAGCACCTCGGCCATGCCGCCGTGCTCACATCTGAGCATGCGCTCGCGTTGCTCATCGGACAGGTCTTTGACGATCGAGCCGCACCAATCGGCAAGCCGGATGAGCACGTCCTTGGCTGTAGCGTCGCCGCAATACACCCAAGCGTCGCGCAAGCCAGCAAGTTGTTTGTGAATGGTATAAAATGGGGCCCAATAATTATCGACGGTTTCGACCTTGCCTTTGCGGATATCCGCTTCCAATTCCCGGGAAAACGGGAATGCCACCACCGAGCCATCGCCGCGTTTGTCTTGGCATTGCTTTAATTCCTTGGTGATATAGCCAATGCGTTCGAGCAGCACCGCATCATCCGTCATGCGCGCCATGAGGCTCAAGGCGCTGAGATAGTGACCCAGACTGTGACCGGCTAAGGAACGGACGGTGCCGGGTTTGGCCGGGGATTCCCAGCCGCCATAAGGCTTGGCCTTGGGTGGCAGACCCGCCTCTACACGGAATTGAGCGAGCAAGCGATCCGGCTCCAGCCGCAATAGATAGGCGTGATCCACTTCCTGCATAACCAGGAACGGGCCATCCAGCAAGCGCACCGAGCCCTGTGGGAAGAGTTGCTGGACTGCGGCAAGCTTGGGCTCGACGCGCCATGGGCCGGGCTCGGTGGCGGCGCAGCGCTGGCTTGGAACGAGGCTGGAGACGAGCATGACGGCAACGGACAAGGAGAAGGCGGAGGTCTTGAGCGGAGGCATAAGAAGTTCGGGGATGAAGTCTGGTGCTAGCAACAACAGGTAGCACATGACCGTACGCCGCAGCAACAGCGGCCGTATCAGATGTTCGCTATATGCACAGATTGTTGCGCAAAATAAACAAACGCTCAACCCTGTGAATCAGTGGCTTGCCGGCCCTAATTACAGAGCACCGCGCATCGCTGCTCATCTAACCATACACATCAGGGTTTTTGCGCTGGCACAAACTTGAGGGCACCGCCGTTGATGCAATAGCGCTGATCGGTGGGCGTATGGAAGCCCTCACCATCAAAGCGATGGCCGAGATGGCCGCCGCAAACCGCACAGGTCACCTCAGTGCGCAGCATGCCCGTACTGTAGTCCTGGCTGAGTTTCACGTTCTGAGCTTTGGCCGGATCATAGAACGAGGGCCAGCCGCAACGCGAATCAAACTTGTGGTCGGAGGAGAATAACAAGGCTCCGCAGCCGGCACAATGATAGGTTCCTTGCCCCTGTTTCTTGAATTCCTCATACACCTTGCCGTGTGGCGGTTCGGTGGCGGCGTGGCGCAAGATGCGATATTGCTCCGGGGTGAGCTGTTGTTTCCACTCGACGTCGGTTTTGACCACAGTGGCGGCGGGTTCGGTGGGCGGAGTTTTCATGGGGTGTTTTTCGGGTTCACTAGCGGAACAGACTAGTAGAGACAAAGGCCAAGCCAGCACGATGAGAGTCCGCAGCGCATTCATGGGGAAGGGTCGACGGGCATGGGCGAAAAGCAAGCTGGGCGGGCAGATTTCATGGCGTGCGAGCGGTGGTTCAGCCTGCGACCTGCTCGATGAGGATGGCTTTCAAGTAATCGCGGTTCATGCGTGCAATGTGTTCGACACTGATTTCCTTGGGGCAGGCGGCTTCGCACTCGTATTGGTTGGTGCAATTGCCGAAACCCTCGGTGTCCATTTGGCGGACCATCGCCAGCACGCGCTTTTGGCGTTCGGGCTGACCTTGGGGCAAATGACCTAGATGGGAGACCTTGGCCGCGACAAACAACATAGCCGAAGCATTCTTGCAGGCCGCCACACAGGCACCACAGCCGATGCAAGCCGCCGCGTCAAACGCCGCGTCGGAATCGACCTTGGCCACTGGGATGGCGTTGGCATCGACAGCCGAACCGGTGCGCACGTCCACATATCCGCCAGTGGCGATGATTCGGTCGAAGGCGCTGCGATCGACAATCAAATCACGGATGACTGGGAACGGCTTGGCACGAAACGGCTCGATCCAGATGGTTTCGCCATCGGCGAACTTGCGCATGTGCACTTGACAGGTGGTGATGCCGCGTTCCTTACCGTGGGGAATGCCGTTGATGGTCAGCGAGCAAGTGCCGCAGATGCCCTCGCGGCAATCATGGTCGAAATGAATCGTTTCACCGCCCTTTTCAATGAGCCCTTCGTTGACGATGTCGAGCATTTCGAGGAACGAGGCCTCTGCTGGAATGTCTTTCGCATCGTAGGTTACGATGCGGCCCTGTCCCTTCGGGCTTGGCTGGCGCCATACTTTTAGCGTTAGATTCATGGTCGTTCGATGAGGTTGCGCTGAGCAAAACCCCGGCCTCACCCACACGCGGCGGATGCGAGGTGGCTCGCCCCACCAAAATAGGCATCTTTGCGCAGCCGGCGAGTAGAAAAATCAAGAATCCCCCGCAACGAAAAAACCGCACACCCTTTGCACAATAAAGTGGCATCGGCAACCACGCAGCAACCATGCCACCGCCACAAGGCCCAGCCGCAACTGAAAAATAAAAAAACCTCCGCGGAAAAAAATTTGACTCGGCAGTGGCATCGGGCTATGTCCGCGGCGTCGCGACAAACCAACCGGCGGTCCGGCTGAGTATCCCTTTGGTTTTTGGGTTTTCCCTAGGGAGTATCAGTCGGGCCGCTTTGTTTCGCCACCCCTCCGGCTTACGCAATGGTAGATGACGGGCTTTCCCGTCGAATCCCCCCACGGCAAGTGCCTGACTGCAGCGGCGTACTGGCCGGCAGGCCGGATTGCTACTGCGTCTTGAAAGCTCTGAACGCACGGATACCGGCAACGCCGGTTGCGGTGGATTTGATCCGAAGGCGTACCCTAGATGTCGTCACGCTCGAGGCCAGATCAAAGCAGCAAGCATCGTGGAACAAAGGGCAAGGGAACTCATCTTGGGTTTTGGGCCGGAGGCGATGGCTCGCCAGTTAATGAACCAGCCAAAAAAAACGCCCGGCCAGCGATGGCTGACCGGGCGGAGAGGGAGACGGCGCTTAGGACGTGGATGCCTACGGCTTACCGGCCGGGGTGGCAGCTGCCGCGTCGTCGGTTCCGGCACCTTGCTTGCCAAGGTGGGCAATCACGACGTGGGGGGCATGGGTGGTGCGGATTCCTGCGGGGAACGTCACGTCGGAGATGTGCAGGGATGCGCCTACGTCGAGATGGGAAACGTCGAAGCTGAGGGTGTCAGGCAAATCGTTAGGCAGGCAGGTGATTTCGATGGCGTGAATGTATTGCTCAAGCAAGCCGCCCGCCTTGACACCGATGGCTTCACCGGTGAGGTGAGCCGGGATGTGCGCGGTGATGGGAGTGTTTTCGTCGATGGCCAAAAAGTCTGCATGCAAGGGTTTGCCCGAAAGCGGATCGCGATGCACGGCCTGGAGGAAGGCCAAACGGGTGCCGGCACCTTCGACGTCGAGATTAACGAGGATATTTTGCGAACTGCTCTTGGTGAGCATCTCCGAAAACGTCTTGGAATGCACTTTGAGATTCTGATTCTCAGTGCCGCGTCCGTAAATAACCGATGGCAGCCAGCCTTCGCGGCGCATTTGGTTGAGTCTACCGGAACCGGTGCGGGCACGTACGGCTGCTTGGAGGGATTGCTTGGTGGCCATATCAGAGAGGGCGTTTGAGGGGGGGGGGGGTAAGTAAGGCCGGAGTATTGTGCCTGCGGCCGCGGCGGGGCGGACTGTGTAACCGCCCGCAGCCAGCTTGTCAAAAAAATCTTCTTAAAACCTGCAACTGCTTTTCACACCTCAAACAGCGAGGTGACCGACTGGCCGTCGCTAATGCGGCGGATGGCCTCACCCAGCAAGGGTGCGATGCTCACGACGCGGACTTTTTTGCCTCCAGCTTGGGGCACGGAGTCGGTGGTGATGATTTCCTCAATCTCGGATTCGTCCAGACGCCGGTGGCCCAGATCGCCCAAAACGGCATGCGAGACGCCGGCGAAAATCCGCAGCGCGCCATGTTTGCGCAAAATCTCCGCCGCGGCCTTGAGTGTGCCCGCAGTTTCGGTCATGTCATCGACGAGCAACACATCGCGGTTTTCCACCTCGCCGATGACGTTCATGGCTTCCACGCGGGTGGCGCTGATGCGGTGCTTGGCGACGATGGCCAACTCCGCACCGAGCGCATCGGCGTAGGCACGGGCCATTTTCACGCCGCCGACATCCGGAGACACCACGGTGAGGTTGGTGGCATCGGGATGTTGCTCGCGGAGGTGGTTGATGAGCACCGATTTGGCGTAGAGGTGATCCACCGGAATATCGAAAAACCCTTGGATTTGCGGGGCATGGAGGTCCATCGTAAGCACCCGGCCCACGCCCGCCGATGTCAGCAGGTTGGCCACCAGTTTGGCAGTGATGGGTACCCGCGGCTGGTCCTTGCGATCCTGCCTGGCGTAGCCATAAAATGGCATCACCGCGGTGATGCGCCCGGCACTGGCGCGGCGAGCGGCGTCCACCATGATGAGCAACTCCATGAGGTTGTGATTGGTCGGCGGGCACGACGGCTGGATGATAAAAACGTCGGCACCTCGGATGTTCTCGTTGATTTTCACAAACGTCTCGCCGTCCGGAAAGGCGGTGACGTGAACATCGGCGAGCGGTTGTCCAAGGGTTTCGGCGATACGTTCGGCAAGGGCGCGATGAGCGGTTCCACTGATAAGTTTCATAGACATGATGGCAGGGCGGCGGGAGTGTTGACATTCAGCAGACGCTCGGCAACACTTTGCTTGAAAAACCCCATTTCTCTCTCTCCCTGCCGCCTGCCACCATGAATCAGCCCGAATCTGCTGCTCCCCCGGCCACCGCACCGGAAAAGCCCGGCATTGCCTGGGAAATTTGGGCCGCCGTGGTCGTTTCCGGCGTGATCGTACTGTGGTTCTTCGGGTTGGTGCCGTTGTTTGGTGCCGGGCGGGACATGTCCGCATTGGGCTGGCTTCGCTCTGCCTGGAACAGCGACAACGATTACGCACACGGACTGATTTTTCCGTTTTTAATCGCGGGTTTGATCATCCACCGCCGCCAAGACCTCCGCAGCGCAGTGACAACTGGCAGTTTTTGGGGCCTCGTGGCGGTGCTGGTGGGCGCCGCCTGCTATGTGCTCGCCTACCGGACCCTCCAACCACGCGTCGCCGTCGCCGGCCTGCCCATCATCCTGTGGGGTGCGGCATGGTACCTGTGGGGCTGGCAAGTGGCTAGAATCGTCAGTTTCCCGGTGTTTTTCTTCTGGTTGGCTATTCCACTGCCCAGCTTCCAGCAGGCCACCATGCAACTGCAACTGCTGGCCACCTCGTTGGCGCACCATGGGGCCGCTTGGTGCGGCGTAGCCACCTACACCCAAGGCACCGATATTCTACCGGTCAAGGGCAACTGGCCGCCGCTGAGCATTGCCGGCGGATGCAGCGGCATCCATTCGCTCATGGCGCTGCTGATGATTTCCGCGGCGTGGGCGTTTGTGGCCAAAACCACGCTGTGGAAAAAGACCCTGTTATTTGTCTCAGCTGTGCCCTTGGCGATTGTAGGCAATGCGCTGCGGGTCACTTCAATTTTTGTCATTGCCGAATATGGCGATGCCAAGTGGGCCCGCGAGACTTGGCACGATTGGTCGGGACTATTGCTGTTTTATCCATTTTCACTGCTGCTGCTGTTAGGCTTGCACTCGCTGCTGGAAGGCGGACTGCCGTGGCATTGCTCGCGGCACCAGCAGCTCAGGCGCTTGGTCGCCAGCCACGCCGCGCCAGCCAATCCGCCCACTCCTCCCGCATGAAAGTCAGGGCCTTCATCTTGCCAGTGCTGCTGGCCACCACCCTCGCGTCCACCTATTTCCTGCCCCAAACCGGCGCCACGGCCACATCCGCGATCCGCATGACGCTGCCCTCTGCGATCGGTTTCTGGCAATTGCAAACCATGCCGCCCAGCGAAGCTGAAATCGGCACGCTGGCCAAAGACACTAAATTTTCCAAGGCTATTTGCCTGTGCCCCCGCTTGGGTGAGTACTCGCAAGAAGGTCTCGATATCCCCGATCGCGTGGACTTGTCGGTGGTGCTATCCGGCCATGACCTGAATAACTCGATCCACCGCCCGGAGCGCTGCATGCCCGCCCAAGGCCACAAGTTGCTCTCGTCCAAAGACGTACCCCTTAATCTCGCCAACGGCCGTACCATTACCGTGCGCCGTCTGCACTCCATCCAAACCCTCACCAATCCCGCTAACCGCAAGCTCGACCGCTCTTACCATTGCGTCACATACTACTTCTTTGTCGGCCACAATCGCATCGAGCACGACCATCTCCAACGGACGATTTCGGACATGAGCGACCGCATCGTGCGCGGCATCGACCAACGCTGGGCCTATATCTCCGCATCAATGTGGTATGGCAAGATCCCCTGGATCGAGGTGCCCGTCACCGAGCAGGAAGCAGATAGCAAACTCCAAAGTCTGCTCGCACAGTTTGCTAAAATCCAAATCAACTGGCAACAAATCCCCAAGTAATGAATCACTCGTCGCGCGTCCTGGCCGCTCCAATATCTGCGCCCTTGAGAAATTTGATGCAGTAGTCCACGTCCTCCCGCAGCTTGGCTAAGTCATCGGCCGTCACTCCACTAGGCAATGGTCCGACCAGATCGATCATACGCCGTGCCTTCAAAAACAGCGCCAGCGCCCCCTCGGCGTCGCGCTCATGCCAGACGCGCTTCGCCTGCAAGCGCAGATGCCAGGCCTGCAGGTAGCGCATCGCGCCGCCCCCCGGCAGCACGACGACGTTCTCAAACTCCTCCTCAGCTTCCTGATCCCGGCCAGCCTGGCTCAACAATACCCCGAGCCGCTCGCCAATGCTGATGCGCAACCCCCACGCCTGCCACCATAAAGGCTCTCTGCTGGAAATATGATTGGACTTTACCAGCGCCTCCCGCGCATCCAGCAAGGCGACCAATGCCTCCGCCGTACGCGTCTCAGCTAATAAACGCTCAGCCTTTTGCCGCAAATACAGCGCCTTGTAATACCCCGCTTTGAACCCTACCTCCAGCCCTCCCTCCAGCTGGATCGCCAACCTGTATTGCTCCAGCGCCTCAGCGTCTTGGCCTAACAAACCAAGCAGGTTCGCGCGGTTCACCACCGGGCCGGGCGCAAACGGATTCAAACCCGTCGCCCGCCGGTAATCCTCCACCGCGCACATCGCCGCCGCCCGGTCGAGGCCTCCCTGCGGCACGCCGGCGCAAAGTTGTTGGTACGCCTCCCCTCTCTCCTGATAGAACGCCGCCGTGGGCCACATCCTGAGCGCCTCGGTCAGCACCGCGATCTTGGCCGCAGGCGCAACGTCCGAGCGTTTGACACGCCGCTCGGTCCACCGCAGCGCCGTCACCCGCGTGCCTGCCCAACCGATTGGCAACAACAACGCCGCACCCACCAACGCCACAGCGCAAGCCAGGATCGCCTGACCCAAGGATTGCGCCGCCACCTTCTTGCTAGGGCTGTCCAGCTGCGCCAAACCGCCAAGGCACAGGCCTAACAATAAAACCCCGGGCACCAGATGAAACACAAAACTGAAGTTGGATTGAATCAATATTCCGGCGAGGCCGGCCAAGCCGCCAAGACGCCACCCATCCCCATTAGATTGCTTGCTAGTAGCTTCTGGAAACACGGCACGAACCACCGCCAACACCATCAAGGCCCCAATGAACACGCCTAACAACCCCGCTCCGGCCAGCCCGTAATCCGCCGCCGTCTGCATGATTTCATTGTGCACCTGCTCGGGCCGAGCGCTACCCGGACCATGCATGTCCATCTCCCAAAACCGGTTGCATTCCCAACTAAAGCTGCGACTCCCCCCCCCCGCCCACGGATGCAAGCTGATGCATGAAACGGCGATACCAACCAGATTGAGGCGAATGGAATTATCCATCATCTTATCGATCCCGACCCCCTGATCTCTAACTATCTGGGCATCATTCCACCCCTTTAACAAAAATCCAATCACCGCCAAGCCGATCAGAGGCACGGCCACTATTCCGGGTGCAAACCACCGCGCCCCCTGGTGCTTGCCGACAATCAAAGCCATCAGTGCAAACATCCCCAGCCCGCACGCGGCCCCGCATATCCCGCCACGCGAGCGGGTAAAGTACACCGCCGCCATTCCCGCCACCGCGATCATGCCCCATAGCAAGCGCTCAAGCTTGTGATAGCGCCCGGCTAATGCCGCGCCGCCAACCAGACACGACGCACCGATGAGGAAATTCGCGCCATAGTTATAGTGGCCGAAAAATCCCGAGGGCAAGGCAAAGCGGGCCACAAAACCCGGAGTGAACACCGGATCAACCACTTGCCGCGCCACAACGACCGCACTTGCCAGCACCAGCCATGCCAACCCCCACATCAACACCCGTTCCGCTGCGCGCCGTTCCTGAATGGCCCCCACCACCAAAAAGCATCCCACCACCCCTGCCAACAACAGCCCATCTGCCATCCCATACTCAAGCACCGGCGAGGTCCAGGCCCGCCACCCGAACCAAAGTACCACCATGCCCCCGACGGCCAGCATCCAGCCACCTGTCCCTCGCAGGCCGCGCCGCCAAATTGCCGGTAGCGCCGCCAACACCGCCACTCCCAGCGCCAGCAATGAGGGTCCCCATTGCCACGCGTTCAAATCCGGACCTAACAGCACAGCCAGCCACACCGACACCACTAGGAATATTGCCGCAATAAGTGTCATACTAGAAACCATCCCCGTGCACCAGCTGCTACTTCGCCCCCTTGCCTAATAAAACGGCAGGAATGGTCTTGAGTAGGATTGCAAAATCCAACCACAACGACCAATTGTCGATGTAGTGCAGGTCTAGGTCCACCCACTCGTCAAAACTAGTGATGGCATTGCGCCCGCCGGCCTGCCACTCGCAAGTAATCCCTGGCTTGACGCTCAAGCGCCGCCGGTGTGCCATCTTGCTGAAAGCCGCCACCTCGTACAGCGGCAATGGCCTAGGCCCTACCAAACTCATGTCGCCAAAAACCACATTGAGCAATTGCGGCAACTCGTCAATGCTGCGGCTGCGCAGCAAGGCACCAAAGCGAAACACCCGTGGATCATGGTCCAACTTGAATACCGGGCCGTCCATCCCATTGCCATGCTCCGCTTTGATCTTATCTAGCAATTCTTCAGCGTTGGGCACCATCGTGCGAAATTTCCACATCCGGAACGGCTTGCCATAGCGCCCTGCCCGCATTTGCGAGAAAAACACCGGCGCGCCCGGACTCGCCACCCGCACGCCAATATAAGCCAGCAGCCACAGTGGCGAGCTAATCACAATCACCAGCACCGCCGCCACCCGGTCAAACACCGCCTTGAACATCACTTCCCAAGACAACTCCGGCGTCGAACGCAGCACCAGCATCGGCTTGGTTCCCACCATGTCGAATTCCGGCCGTGCAATCTGTGCCCGAATGAATGAAGCGGCAATCCATGCTTCCACGCCTTGCAACTCGCAGGCTTCCACCGCCTTAGCCACCTTCTCAAACTCGGTGTTATTCGCTGAAAACAATACCCGTCCCACCGCTTGGTCCCGCAGCAGGTCGAACAACTCTTCAACCTCTCGCAACCCCAAATCAAAGCGCTCCACAATCTTCCAATCCGCCATGACATCCGGATCCAACTGACTCAGAAATTCGTCGATTTCCAAGCCCGACCCCGCGATGACCACCCGTTCCTTGGCCGCCTCATTGCCGCCGCGCTTCTTCAACCACAGGGTCGTCATCCGATCCCGCAGCAACAATAGCACAAATACGGAAATCAGCCCGATACCTAAAATCAAGCGGCGTGCATCGACCCACTTGGCAAACACGGCAATGATTCCGATAAACAAAATAATCACCACCAACACCCGCAACAACTGCTCAACGGAGGTTCTTGTGGTCTTCTGGCGCATGCGTTCATAAAATCCAAGCCGGTCCAGCAACAACGGTATAAATGGCACGCACACATATAAAATCCAATTCATCGAGGCCAGCGCAGCCTCATCGGCGATGCTCTTGCCCAGCATGTAGCGCAACATGTCGCGCACCCCCCCCCCGATTAAAAACGCCACCCACACCAGCAACGCATCCGCGAGCTGAAACGCCTGGATAGTGAATGTTAATTTGCGGCTGTGTTTCATACAAGAGTCTAATGACGGACCGGGGGCCCTTGCTAACATTGAGAATTGCTATAAATCAGGATTGTGCAAGCCTGGATGTCTGACAAAAAACAATGGCACCCATTCTCAGCTGCCAGTGGATCAGGCCCGCAACCCGGCCTGCACGGCTGGCACAGGCGCGACGAGGGTACGCTGCCGTTGCAGCAATGAAAACCCGTGGCGCAAGGTGCGAGTGGAATGCAGGTGGATGGCAGCAAACCCGTGCTGCCCTGCAACGATCCAATCGACAAACTCCCGCTCACCAGGTTGATGCGCATACAACTCGTCGCTAACCCACTCGCCCGCATGTTCGCGGGTGAAGGTGGCGTGAATCGGCGTAAAGTGCCTCCGCTGCCACAAACCGGTGTCATGGATGGCGATCATTGCCTCCGGTGCCAGATGGGCCACCATGCGGGTGAACGTCTCGATGTTGAGTTCCAGCTCATGGGCGGCATCAAAGAATACAAAATCAATCGGCTCCCCACCCACATCGCATGCCTCAAACGCCGTTTGTGACTTGCCAACGAATGTGAAGCGTCGCTCGAAACTGAATTCTCGCTCCGCCCGCCTGATGGAATCCTCATCTATATCATAACTGTAAAGCCGCCCGTCCTCCGGCAAAGCCTGTAAAAAATTGTATGCGCTGTGACCATGGAAAAACCCGAATTCCACCACGACCTTGGGCCGCAATGTGCGAATGATGCCAAACATGGCCATCGCCTCATCCCTCTGTAACGGCCCGATCGCGTCATCTTCCCGATACGACAACAGGTGCGATATGCCAAGCCCACTGGTCCGCCCGATCATCACCGAACAGCACCCCACGATGCCCCGAAATACTCCAGAGCGGTAAAACAATTGTCGGATTAGCGATTTGATTTGTGAAAGCATATTTCTGTTATTTTTGATCTACCTCGTCAGACATTTTACCCAGCCGCCCCTTCCAGCCATCGCCGATCGCACGCCACAGCAACGGCAATCGCGTGGCTCCATCAATGATTGTGGCCGCTAACGCATAAGAGGCTGCCATGCTGATTGCCCGCAAATCTCCCGCTTGCTTGCGTTTTAGCCAAACCATATTACGCACTTTATAATAGAGTTTCCAGTCCGCCAAGCCCGCCTCGAAAAACAAACTCTTGCCCAATATCCGCCAGTGAATAAGCTTGGCTGGCCCCGGATGATCCAGCAGCGCGCCGCGCACGGCTTGTTGGCGAAAGCCACTCTGCTCGATGCGCCATGGATATTCCTCGTCCTCGCCACGAATGAATAGCTCACCATTGACCGGCCCAACCTTCTCTCGCACCTCGCGCGGCACCAAGGCCCCAGTCCAGATGATCCGGCTCCATACGCACTCTCCCGTTGGCATCTGAGCCAGCGAATCTATCAATCGCCAGCCGCCTTGCCCGTCGTCTACCTGCAAGGGCCAGGTGAAACGCCCAGTGCGCGGGTCGATCTGCAACGCATGGCGCACCACCTGCCCATCCCACGGCTGATCCAACAATGCCGCCAGTGCCCCGGACCGCGGCCATGAATCATCATCCAAAATCCACACCGCATCGGCCCCTAGGCCAAACGCCAATTCCATCGCCTCCTCCACCCCGCCGGCATTGCCGCGGTTATCCCGCATCCGGTGCACGAGCAATCCGAACGGCAAATCTGCCAGATTATCTAGCAATTCCGCCGTTCCATCCTCCGACACATTATCGGCTACCACCACCCACTGCGGTGGCCGCGTCTGCGCCGCCAACGCCCGCACGCAGGCCGCCGCAGTCGCAGCTCGGTTCATTGTGGCAAACACGACCGCAATTTTCATGCTTGATGTCATAGGCGGCGGGGAGCGCCGGCATCCTGCCGGCCGCGTTCGGCGTCCCGCGGAATACTCTGGTGTAAAAAGTCAGCCAAGTCTTCGCGTGAGTTCTTCATATGATAGGTTAGCGAATTACGAATAGCGGCCTCACCGCTATTGGGTAAAGATCACATTGCAGTTCGCCCCATAGCGCAATAGCCTCGGACAATGGCGCAACAACCAGCGATCCAAGCGTTGCACCGCCGTGGAAATAAACCTGCAGTGATCAGATAGCGCCTTGAGCGGATACCCGAGAAAGTTGAACACCTGCACCTCGCATCTCGAAAAACCGCAGTCGCGCATCCGCTCAAATTGCGAGAAATACAAGTTGCTCTCGTCACCCACTTCGTGCCGGGCCATGCGCACCGCGCGAATCGCTGCCACCAACCAATTATGGCCCAACGGCTCGAAAATAAAGACCAGCCGCCCGCCAGGCCTGAGTACCCGCAGCACCTCCCGGCTCAGTTTTTCCGTATCATGCGCCAAGTGATGCAGCGCCGCTTGCCCCCACACCAGGTCGATTGACCCGTCCGCAAACCTCGATAAGTCAAACGCATCCCCAGCAACATACGACAGGCCGGAAAGCCGTTTGAGCCGGGCATCAATCTCCGGCCCGGACGCCTGATACAGATCCAACCCAATGACCTCCGCCGCCGGAAACGTCTCCGCCAGCAATCCCGCCAACTTACCAAAGCCGCCGCAAATCTCCAGCACCCGCCTGCCGCTCAGGTCTATCCGACACAGCTCGCCGTAGCCAGCTACAAACAACTGCCGGTCAGACGGCGGAAATCCACCCACAGCTGGCAACATCGCCTCAGCTCGTGTATCCGCCTTACGCTTTGGATGATATAATTCGAGTGCCATGTCTGGTGTCTTTCTCGGTACATTCGTCTCCCCCCTCAGGCGGGCTACTCCACTGCTGTGGCATTGCATAATGGCGTTTCCCGCAGACCTTGCCCTCCCCATCCCAGCAACGCAAAAAACACGTACATCAATCCGAAGCGGTCACGCATGAAACCAAAATCAAGGTGCCCGTTACCGAAACTGGAGAGCCCTACGGCACAGATCATCGGCCATATTGTCACCAGTGTACACCAGCGGAAAAACATCCGCATCATATCTCCTACATTGGCTCGCAACAACACCCACGCGCCCAAAATCCCCAGCAACGCCGTCGTCCCGATCATCGCCTTGCTGGCCCATGGCATCAGCCCATCGATCACCGCCAGCTTCTCCCTGGCAAGCAACGGCGTGAAACCAGCCGGATCATGCAGATAAAACGGCAGCGTGATTGCGCCCGCCACCCCCACCACCACTGCGACTGCGGCAATGGCTGGCCGCACGCCCACCGAGCGCCACAGTACCGCACCGAACAGCGGCGTGAGCAACAGAAAATTCGGCCGCGACGCCAACCCCACTCCCAACACCGCACACGCTAGCCACTTGGCCATACCAAGCCGCTGCGGGGTGGTCCATAAGCCAAGGGCCAACAGAAAAAACATAGCTACATAGATCCCGTTGGCTAGCATGTCGCCACCTGAAATAAACTCATACAGCGCCGCCGGCGACACTCCCAGCGGCACCGTCAGCAGCACCAGCGCGAGCGCCCTATCCTTAAACAGAAAACATGTTCCTAGCAGAAAAGCCGCCAACCAAAACAGGTTCTGATAGGCGCTGTTTCCCAAAGCAACAAAGGGTGCTGCCAAGATGATTCCTCCTGGTAGAACCGACAGCGGCCCGGCGTGCTTGCTAGGTTCGTAGTAGGGTGTCTTGCCTTCGAACATGCGGGTCACGGCCAGATTTAGCCCGTCTTCGCGGTCGCTGCTCATGCCCAGTCCACCGCGGTTCTCAATTGGATAAACAATGGCAAAAACGACCGCCAAGCCCGCCAGCGCCAACACGCGGAGCAGACGGAAACGGCGGCGCAAAAAAGGTGCCAAGCAGGCCGCAAAGTGCCGTATCGTTAGCAGGACAATCGCCACCCCTACCACATAGCCTGCCACCCCAGCGAGGCCAGCATATTTCTGCACAAACCCAGTTGATGGAAACGCCAGCAACAGCAGCAGCACGAGAAAATCCCAGCTTGGCCAAACCATCCGGCGTGTTACAACAGAATCAGGCAACTTAAAATCACTCATGTCCATTTCACCTCCATGGCTTGCAAATCCTCGAACCATGCCTGCAGCAGGGGCTCTTCATCCCGGCCCACCCAGCCATGGTGCATCAGCACTTCATAGCAACGCTCCATCATCAGCCGCAGCGGCTCGGCGGAGCTGATGGAAAGACCGAGCAGCTCCTCGCGTATCTTCGCATTGTTCGCATAACCCGGAATCTCATCCATGAAGTCCCTCTGCAAGTCGTGAACGTTGCGCTCCTGCCATACCGTCGCTCCGTGAAACAACAGCCCCTGCCCGGTTGCCTGCAACACCCGTTGCGCGACAAAACCACGCCAAATATCCGTCATCCGGAAACTGCAGCGCGCTGGCAGATACATTAGAGGAAACACTTCTGCAAAAAATGTGGTATTCTGGCTGTTGCACGGACACCAAGCCCCTCCCCTGAGCAACACCGGAGCGGCATCTGCATCAAATTGAAACGGCAAAGGAAACAACATCCGGTAAATCGCGTCCACATCCGGATCGCTGTCTGCGAGCCCTTGCTGCACTAAGCTTTCCATGGTTACAACACTTGCTGCCGCCGGGCCGACGTCCCGCGCGTGGCATAACGGCAGTCCACGCGGATAGATAAACCCACTGCTAAAATACTGATAGGCGTTGACCCAGCCGTCGCTCTCTACCACCCGGCATGGCACCCGTTTCTGCCGGTTCATCCAGAATGCTTGGGTCGGATGATTATCGTCGTCCGTCTCCACAATCACCTTCGCACCAGCTTGGATAGCCGACAAATAGCCGAGGTTCTTGCGGGTATAGGAGCGCTCCGGGCAAATCCGGCCTAGGGCAAATCCGCTGTCGCGCTGGGCGTCTAGCGAGAGGAACCGGCATCCAGCCAGCGCGAAATCCGCCGGGCTCTTGGCATCTCCTGCAACCACAAAGTCCCAGCCGAATTCCAGACAGCCCGCTGCCAACTCCCGAAGTGCGCAATTCGGCGCGTGAATCGAGGTGACTACAAGTGCGGTAGATGGGGCTGTATGATTCATTGGATTGATGGGCTCCGGCCTTGAACACGCAGCAGAAAATAGTGAATCAACACCGCCACCGAATTGCGAATCGCCCCCTTGGACACCCGTGGCGAAGGCGCACGGTAATGGATCGGCACCTCTATCAATTTTTGGTGGCGTAACAGGTAACGCAGTTCGGTCTGGTAAAAATGTGCCTTTGAGCGCAGCGGGTACTCGACTAGATTGAGTAGCACGGTGCGCCGGAACCCTTGAAAGCCCGAAGTCATGTCTGCCAATCTCGAACCTAACAACAATTGGGCCAACAATGTCCCGCCCTTACTCAGCAGCCGCCGTGTAAACGGCGAATCCACCATCGAGCCGCCATTCATGTAGCGGCTGCCAAAGGCACAATCGTTGCCTTCATTAAGTGCCCGCAGGAACCCTGGAATCGCCCGCGGATCATGCGACAGACCGCCGTCCATCTCGATTACGATTTCATGCCCGTCATCGAGAGCTGCCCTGAAGCCGTTGATATAGGCATCGACTACATTGCGGTTTTGTGGTAGCCACTTGGTGATGAACCGCGGATCTTCGCGGCTCAGCTCCTCACAGCGTTGGAACGTCCGGTCCTTAGACACCCGGTCGACGATCAAATAGGCAATGCCGCCAGCCGTGGCATCCATCACGGATTGCAGCGCTGCGGCAAACGCCGACAAGCCGGCCTCTTCATTAGCAAGCGGAACTACCACCGCCCAGTTGTTAGGATAAATTGGCATTACAAACTCAGGATTTCCCAATGAGGCATGCGTTTTTGTTCAATTGGCGCCGTGATGCCGTGTGCATACCACCGCTGTGGCATCATCACGCGTTGGTCCGGCTTCTCACCCAACCAGGCGGCCCACCACGAATAACTGCTATTAGCTATAATGTGGTGAGAGGCCAGGCTCATCAGGTACAGTTCGTGGAGTGGATTCGCCGCCGCGATGCCCGAATCTACAACCTCCTGGTCTGCATCACGGAACTCGGCACGGCACCATGCCGGGTCATCCGAGAATATAAAAAATCGCGCGGCGGGAAGGCGCTCGCGCAACTGGCGCATGGATTGCTGGTAGTATGCCTGGTCACAAACCTGGAAAATTGGCAGATTCAAATAATCTTTTCTGCGAACATGTACTGCAACTGAGTTGGAGGAAGCAAGCCTGGTTCGCAGGTTCTCCGGGAGTTGCACAGCTCCACCAATGAGGGCGTTCAACTCAGCCCGCAGCACAGGCGTGATCGATTCAAAATAACGCGGCGATTGAAAATAACCGAACACCATGCAGTCCGCAGGGGCATTCAGAAAGGTGGGACTATATGATTGATCGTCGGTGGATTCCCACAACATAGGCACTCCCCGGAATTCCCAGTAATGCTTGCCGGTGAATTTGAGCAAGGCCCGCGCCCCGAGCGAACAGCGCCTGACCACCTGCGCCCGCAGTGGCAGACGCAGAAAATGCGA
The DNA here is from genome assembly GCA_008932935.1 of Verrucomicrobiota bacterium. GTDB lineage: Bacteria > Verrucomicrobiota > Verrucomicrobiia > Verrucomicrobiales > Akkermansiaceae > Luteolibacter. The sequence goes on along the minus strand of WBXD01000003.1, from coordinate 14,414 downwards.
AACTTCCGCCCAGCCTTCTGCATTGAACCATGACCCGTCGAGCATCAGCGGCACTCCGTGTTTCTCCGCAAGCACCCGCCCCAGCGCATACTGAAACAGGTTGTTGCCGGTCCGGCCTAACAGCACAATGCGAATCACTGGATGATTTTGAATTTTAAATTTGGGCTGGCATTGAGCAGAGGAGAGGGAGTGTGGATTCTACGATTTCCATCATCAATCATCCAACATCCGTCGTCCCCGCCTTGCGCGCGATGACAATGCCCACCCCGAGGCGACAGCCGAAATGCGTTTCCAACTCAGGCCCCCGCCACGCGACGGGGTCATGCAGGCGGCACGCATCGTCGATGACCGCGAAGCGCTCGATCTCCCAGCCATCGCTAAACCAACCGGCTAGCGTCGCCGCCGCAAACACCCGGTGCGCGTTGAACTCCACCCGCTGAGGCCCGATCGGGGTAGATAGATACAACCTGCCCCCCGGTGCCACCATCCGCTTGAGTTGGGCCAAGCCCTTGTGGTGCCCGTCCACATCGATCACATCGCCGTAGCGCCCAAGGCCGAAATGCTCAATAGTATGCAGGCAGGAGAGCGAATCGGTAGCTTCAATCCACTCGGTCGGCAGCGCCTGCATCAGATCGAGCTGATGGAACGTCACATTGCTAACAGCCGAAGGAGGCGGACGCAGGTCGAGCACCTCCACGTGCCGGAACACCGATAGATGCCCGATGAACCCATCCAAGCGCGACCCGACATCGACGTGGCGGCGCGGGTTTGCCTGATGGATCCACTGTGCCACTCTCTGATCCTGATAGAAATAGGCACCCAGCGATCCACTAGCCGCCTGCCATTCATCGAGGATGGGCAGCGAGTTACCCCAGCGGAAATTGTCGTCCTGCTGGGCGCGGAATGCCCGCCGTGCACACAGATAGCGGCGCAAGCCTTGGCAAGCAGAGAGTCCGCGCTTCGGGTCGATCCCGAACGTTCGAAGCCATGTAGGAATGCTGGCCATGGGGTAATGTGGGGGGGGAGCGGTGCTTCGGCACGAGAGAACGGACCAGTCACTACGCACTGAGCTTTGACTCTTCACTTACTGAAATACCGAAACACCGAGCCGCGCAGCGGCTACCGAAACACCTTTTCTTCCTCTCCCTTGGCGGCCATTGCGCCTTGGCGGTGAATCGATTTTTTGGAAACCCTTCAGCTTTGAGCTTTTACTTCAAGAAACACCGCTAGCATTTTCTGCGCGACCCTTTCGGCGGCATAGGTGGCACGCAGTTGCAGTCCGCAGTGGCGGACTTCCTGCGAACTCATCTGCACCACTTCAGCTAGCGCGGTAAACAACGAGGCGGCATCTGCCAGGCAAAAACCGCCCTTGGAGGTGGCCACGCCGAGGATTTCTTCCACCGAGGTACCGCGCACGAAGCACACCGGCGTGCCAAGGTAATACGCTTCCAGTGCCGGCAACCCGAACCCTTCAATCTCCGAGGGCAAGATCAGCGCGCGGGCTCCCAGATAAGCAGCTTGCAACTCGGCGTCCTCCAAGAACGGCCGCCTCAGGATGCGTTGCGAACTCGCCAGAAACGGCAGCACCTCCGGCGGCACGCTGCCGATCAAGTGCAGCTCGGGCAAATTGGCATTGTTTGTTTCCTGCTCGTGCCACCAGCGGACGAGATGAGCCGTGCATTTGTGGGGTTCGCAGGATGCCAGATGCATCACATAATGGCTTTTGGGCGGCTCAATAGGCTGGGCAATCCTCTCATACAGACAGGGCTCGTAGGTTACCACAATCTCTTTCCGAGCAATCCCATGGCGCTCCATGAATCCCTGGATTTGTTGCTTAGAAGACTCCGACACCGTCATAATCCGGCCGGCATTGCGCAGCGTATGCTTGAGCATCATCGCCCAATAGAAATACTCCCAGGCCTTTCGCCACTGCGGGTAATGGTCTGCGTCGTACTGGATGATCGTGTCATGGATCGTCACCACCGATGGCCTACAAAAACCGTCCAACAGCGGCAGATAGCCCTTAGGAAAATAGTGCAGGTCCGGCGCGCAGTGGTAGCGGCAAAGGAGCGGATGGAAGTGATCGGTCATTAGCCGCACCCACTTGCCGCGCGTCCCCCATGGCAGAACGCGCACCGCCTTGACACTGACAGGGGCTTGCTGAGACGTCTTGGAGACAATCGTTTGAACACTCACTTGTCCTCCAGCCTGTAACGCTTCCAGCACCACATGTGACATCCGCGAAATGCCGAAACTGCGATCGTGCCCGGGGTTCTGGTCGGCCAGATATGCGGTGATAGCTATTGTAGAGTTGCCATTGTGAATTTTGGATTCGGTAGATGATGTAGCCTTCGCTTGCGGCTTCCCGCTTGCGGCTTGCTGCTTTTCGCTGTCTGCTCGCACCTGGCCGACCCAGCGTTCGGAGACGCGGCCACGCAGCGTCTTGCGGCCAGCACCCTCATTCAAATGGATAGAAATATTGACCTCCCGCGAGCGATAGGCACCCGCCCACAGCTTTCTCAAGCGGTGCAGGGTGCTCCACAACGCCTTGCGCAGCCCACCCTCCGCCCCAGTTGTTTTTCTCCACTGCTGGCCCTCCTCGACGGACTGCATCGTCTGTCCAAGGTTGCTGCCAGTCTGGGTGAAAACTGCCAATGGCTCGTTCAACACCCCGCAGCGGTAGCCATTGCGCAGCAGTTCCTCAATCCAGACCGCATCAGAAATTGCCCGGTAGCCGATATCCAACAGGTGCCCCTGGTCAATGACTTTCCTGCGCAGAAAGGTAGCAGCGGAAAATGTCGACAAGAAACAGGACCTGATATGTCCCGGCAATGGCTGGATGGCCTGCCTGTAGCCTAGCGGATTGCCGTCCGGCGAAACCACCACAATATCGCCGAACAGGATATCCACTTCCGGATGATCGGCGAAATATTCAGCCACCTTGGACAACGTATCTGGCAAATATTGCTCGTCGCAGTTGAGCCATGCGACCACGTCCCCCGTGGCTCGCGCAAACCCACGGTTGATCGCATCATACATGCCCTCATCTTTTTCGCTGCGGCAAGACGCAAATGCCTGCTCGGCGGCCCAGCTGTCGAAATCCGCCCCGCTCAAGCCGTCATGTATCAAATGCTCAACTCTGAAATCACCGATTTGGTCCGCTACACTCGCCGCGCATCGTTGCAGCAGGTCGAGTTGTTTGAAACTCGGGGTGACGACGGAAAATCCAACCTGCATGCGATCTTGCACGGCACCCGCAGCATGTGGCTTGCGCGGCGAACCGGCCTCACTGGCAGGCCGCTCATGGATTGCCTTGTGCTGGCTAATCGCCGCCTCTGCCATTTTGTTAAACCGTTCCAACCAGGCCGCACTGCCCGTGTTTTCTGCCAGCCAGACACGGCCGGCTTGTCCGCGGCGGTCAGCCTCGGCGCAATCATCCAGTGCGGCAATCAGGCAGTCTTTGAGCGCCTCCGCATCCGTGGCTTCATACAACCATCCAGTCTGTCCTGGCTGCACCGTTTCAGTTAGACCGCCGGATCTGGCGGCGATGACCGGCCGGCTGTATTGGTAACCCTCATAGACCACCAAACCCAGTGGCTCCCACCAGACCGAGGGCACCACCAGCGCACGACATTGGCGCAGCAACTCGTTCTTCTGATCGCTCGTTACAAAACCCGGCAATTCCAACCGCTGCAAATGCGATTGCTCGTCAGCCAGCCACCCGGCCATCGGCCCGTCCCCGCAAATGATCAAGCGTCCCACAGGTCGCTGGGCTTCGACTTTTTTCCAGGCCTCGATCAACACGCGCAGCCCTTTGGCCTCGGCCAGCCGTCCCAAGAACAAGATTACCGGCTCGGCTTGCGGCCCAGTTGGCGAGTGTTCGGAGCTCTCGTCCACCGGCTCCAGATCCCACGAGTGGGGCAGCAAAAAAATATGGTCGGCAGGGATACCGGCGGCTACAAAAGTGTCCTTCATGAACTGGGAAATCGCAACCCAGCCGGTCATCCGGCGGTAAATACCCATCCGGTGCATCAACAGAATCAATCCGGCATACCACGCGGTGCGCACTCGCGAACCCTGCCACGAACCAGCCATGATCTCAGACCAAAAGTTCTTCCGCAGTCCCTTGGGAATCAATCGGTTTTGGCCCCACAAGTAGCCGTTGACGGAGAAGGGGCGAAAATTGTGGATGTAATGCAGCACCGGAATGCCCGAGTTCAACGCCGCACAATAGATCCCGATCGATCCCACTGGAAACACATTGTGCATCAGGATCAGGTCGGGCCGGCAGGCCTCAAGCTGGCGCTTGAAACGCTTGACCGACCTGGGACAGTATAACATCGAGAGTGCCTGCCCGATGAGTACTAGGGGACTCTTGCCACGTTTGACGAAGTCTTCACTGTCAAAATAACAATGAAATACTAAGTGCTGCTGCCGCAACGTCGTCGCAACTCGCTCGACGGACATCTCCTCGCCACCCCTTTCAAGGTAGCGGTTGAATACTTGGATAACTCTCATACGCAGAGGTAACTGGCGAGGCTTCACCTCAGACCCACGACGCAAGACTACAAAACACAAGACAAGAAATTTTACCTAACGACAAAATCTTTGGATTTCCCAAGGCAGCGAGGGACCTCGCACGGTTAGACCTATTGATGAGCTTGCAACATGACCACCAGAATGCGCGAGTCTCCGGAGCCGCAACATTCCGCCGTGGCCTTCAATGGCTTGTTATCGTGGCCTACTAAATCAAGGTCACAGTCAAACCTGCCGCTGCGCTGGAACCATTCCCGGTAAATGCTAAGTACGGCGGCCGGCTGAATATGGTGCATGAACACGTCCGTAAACACATGCCCGCAAACTGGCTGGTAGGCTTCTCCGATCAGCTCAACGACCATGTCGCTCGCTGCGATGATCGTCCCCTGTTCATCCGCGGCCACCACGTTGGCCGGAACAGATTTGATGATTCTGGAAATCTGCATGTAGCGATCGGCGGCTTGCGATTTCTGCCGAGCTAACAACACCGCCAGTATTGAGCTGATAATAAATGAGGCACTTCGCACAACGATCGTGCCAATGGATTCGCGCAGCAAACTGCTCAGCACACAAACAAGAAGTATCAGCCCGATGATGGCCACTTCCCGCGGCCGCCGGAAAAATGCCACCCCCATCAACCACCATAATCCCAGCATCGGCGTGATCACTACGTCTAGAAGCGACTCGTCAAGTAATAAAATCAGAGTCCCAAATAAGGTCGTGGCCGCGTAAATCGCCACCGAACTCAACATTGGCGCGGCCTTGCCGGCAAGCTTACCCGGTGATTGCAAATTGATTTGAGTATTCATGATTGGCTAGAGCACCCAATGAGTGCGGAGTTCGACTTGAATTGCCAACTCATAATGAGTGTGAAGGCATGGATGGTCCAACTACGGACAGAAATGTATCAGCTCCCACAATATAGGAGCACTTCGAATGCTTACCCTTCTAGTGAGGGTCAGCATATTTTTCGGCACCATGATTCTATTGAATACAAATCCCTAGAGGCCGCTAGGAATTGATGTTGATATAATAATTTTCCATGAAAAGCGATTTGCTCGTAGCAGGCATTCAGGTAGCCAGGCTCGAAAATCTCCAGAACCGGCACTTCGGGCTGCGCCCACAGCAGGTTGGTCATGGCGGCGCCGTGCAGGCCGGCAATCGCGGGTGCATTGCTGGCTAGGCTCATCTGCTCTTTCACGGAGATCACTCCACAATCAACGATGGCAAAACCATGTCGGGTGAACATCTCTTCAACTTCGGTAATATTCACGGGCACCCGCGCACAACCCCGCCGCGTCAAAAAAATCGGCGGCCCGCAGTTGGTCGGGAGGCAGAACGCAGCAAAGCGCTTTCGCAACCAATCGTATCCTAAGGGATTCCACGCGCCGGTCATGGCCGTGGGCGCACAAAAATAAAAGCGTTCGGGTTGAACACAGGCGGCGCTTGTGCATTCGACATAGCCTGCGAGCCCGAGCATTTCGAGGGTCTCGCTCATGAACCCACGCGCCGCGCTCGATACCAGGATGCGGGTGGGTTCGGGCAGTGACTCGCGCAGCTCCAAGCGGGTTAGGCTATCGAGCATCCAATGGTAATAATTCAATCCATTGCCCCAGTTTGATGCAATGGAAGTCCAGGCTCCCGGCAGGAACCTCGGCTTGGGAACCAGAATCTGGGCAAACATCTTGTCCTCGCTTAGCCGCACGCGTTCGTGCTGATAAAATACCCCCTCACTGCACAAGCGGCCACCACGGTCGCGCCAATGCAGCATTCTCCCGGCCAGTCGGGCGTCGTCTGAGCGCACCCAGAACACCGGCCATGGTTGGTGGTCGTTCTGGCGCATCCCGGCCAGTTCAGTCATCGAGCCGCGCGGACAAGGGCCGGATCCTTGGGCGCGCAACAGCACCTCGCCGGGCACCTTCCGCTCGTCCAGCAGTGCAAGTGCTGAGAAGCTGCCACGTAGCGGACGAAAGCGGCCGAAACCCGGCAAGCGCCCGCATATGCGCTCCATCATCCGTACACCCTGTAGTGCAATCTTCTTACTCTCGCTGTATAGACCCATTAATGTAGGCATTTCCATGAAAAAAGCAGGAATTAGAGGTTCCTGATTTGTTTGTAAACGGGGTGATTCTCTACAATCTGCTTGTGGCGATCCTGCTGGTGGAGGAATGCGTAAGGTCTGCCATCGCTCTGTAAGATCAGGTGCTCGGGAGATTCTCTGATATGATTGTATGCTACGCTGCCCATGGTACCAATTGGGCCAGCATCATTATCCACGAAATTTGTATTCGGAATCAGCTCCTTATGCGTGATATAATTATGCACTCCTTGGTCCACGCTGGATACCATTTTCATCCGCTCAACGGACATGGTTATGCGTACGGTGGTTTGAAGATAATTGAGCATGCTTTCGTAATCACCCAAAATGGTACCTGCGCAGGATGGCTCACGTTGGCCATATTCCTTGAGCGCCTGTTCACCGGCACAATCTTTGAGCATCGCCGAGTTGGAGTAACAGCCTGCAATAGTGCGTTGTTTCCCTTCTCCAAAACAATACAATCCAGGTCCTTCTATTCTTGCAAAGAGGTCATCCTGGAAAATCGCATCACGCGAATCAGTCAGAAAAACCCAAGCTGGCTTTTCCGTTAGGTTTTCAAGGTATTCCAGGTACAACAGAAAACGCAGGCTCGCCAGGTTAAAGACGAAGCGTCCCAGTTGTCGGCGCGAATGCTCTGTTTTCAAGAGGGGAAAACCGCGTTTCCACAGAGGCCAAAGAAAACACTGAGGATGCCTCATCCGAATGCTTAGATGCTTGAAATCAATCAGCTGTGCGCTCTCAGATAAGTATCTTCGAGTTTCGGCATTCAAGCGGTTGGTGAAAATAACGAGGTCAGCTTCTTTCTGGAACTGCTGAAATGAGAATACGAATGGTCTTAATTGACTGGCAGTTAAGCCGCTAGCGGTGGTTAAGATGAGGTTCTTTTGCATTTTCTTATATCCTGGTTAATCGTAAGATTGCAGTGTGGATATCCAATGTACATTTACCAACACAGCCGCCCTCGCCTCGCGCCTAGCACATCTATCTTACTTGCCACGCCCGACAAGCTGGTCAACCAAGAAATTCAAGAGGTCTCTGAGCGGCAATGGGATGACACATTTCAAATTTTTCAACCAAAGCGGCCGCGTTCCCAATATTTCCCACAATCTGGCCTTGTAAGCCGGTATCTTCAGCAGATCCCGATTGATGAACAGCACATCCATCAAAGTGGTTCCTGAAAAGTTGACGTAAGAAAATCCATGACCCCGCAAATAGGCGATGGTCCTGCCAACGTCGTCTCTTAATTGGTAGCCAAACCGCTCGTCACAATGAAACTCGACCGTTATCTGGGCGATGTTTTTGAGGATTCTTGGAGGCAGTCCCATCAACACAGGCCCTTCCATGCCTTCAATGTCAATCTTCAAGAGATCAATCGTCGGTCTGCTGATTTCATCGAGCAACCCCGCCAATCTTCTAGATGATACGCTAACCGTGGTCGCGCTATGAATACCACTTATCACCTCATCCGTTTGTAGGACGCTGCTTGATTCATCATTCTCTGCGACATGAAAAGCGATTTCTCCATCAGTGTCGGAAACCGCGCAATTCCACACCTGCCATTGCTCTTTGCCTAAGGCTTCTGCTAGCACTGGATTGGCTTCTACCAGAAAAAATTCCCCACCGAATTGCTTTTGTATTTCACGCGAGAAGGCGCCGTGATTGGCTCCAAGATCGATCACAACCGGAGCTTTATCCGTCAGCGGTTGATTCAAAATTGTATGACCTCGAACTGAACTGAATGTTTTCATGCGTGACTAGATTTCTATTTTAGTTTCAAGCTGGTTCCAGCAATGCATCCATGCAGCCTCCGAGACGGGCGACTTCGTAGTCCTCACATAGTTGCCCGTCGGATTCCCGGATGTAGCGGATTCGATATCCTTGCGGAATTATTTCAAGGATTTGCTCCTTAGTTAGAAAGAGGATTTCCAGGGCGATGACCGGCATTTTTTGCGAAATGATCTCGCGCATGCCTAGCAATACATTCGGCTCGAACCCTTCAACGTCGATTTTAACAATATCTGGTGCCGGCAGGTCTGTGTTTTTCACCAGCGCATCCCCTGTTTCTACCCGGACTTCAATGCCGCGGTTGCGCGCTTTGGCCGGACTCAATGATGATCCGCCAGTTCCGCTTCCCTCGTCTCCATCAAATAGGGTGGCCGTTCCCGCCTGATCCCCGAGGGCAACCGAATGCATCGTGACGTTATTTATTGGACTCAACAAGTCTTGCGCCACCCGCATTGGCACCGGGTTTGGCTCAAAGACATGAATGGCTCCGACATGTGGCGCGGCATTCAACATCTCAATGGTGAACAATCCCATGCTGCCGCCAATGTCCCAGACAATCGCTCCCCGCTTGCTGCGTGACGCCAGCAAGCGGGCCAGATGCCGGAGACTGGGATGAACATCACCGACAAAGGCATTGAGCAGCCAAAAAGTGTCCGGATCACGCACATCCGCATAATGGATACCCGATGCCCCGAACGAAACCGGATAATACCGCAGCTTGGGACAAACGCGTCCGGCTAACTTCAACAAGCGATACCCCCCGCGCAACTGAAGCGTCTTGCGATTCATCTTGTAAAGCCATACGAAAAAATCTGCAATTGTATTAAGCATCGGCGTGATATATATCTATTGTTTAGAGCATGGAGGCGTGGATAACATGGGACGATAAACGACTGGCAGGGGTGAGGACTTAGTTCAAGGGAGTCATTTTCTTCTCAATCATTGGCGGGGCGCCAAATTCTCGAGGCGGAATATCTCCATTTTCTCCGGTGGAAAAAACAAGATATCAAAATAAATGGTTCTGGTATTCATTTGCCATTTGAGCAAGTTGCTAAAAAACTGTTCAAAGCCTGGATCGGAAAGGACATATTCTCCCATAAAATATCCGCAATTGTCGTAGAGCAAAAAGCTTCTATATCCACATTCGCGGAACAATGAGATGCAGCTGAAAAATTCTTCGAGATACTGGTCATTGGAGAATGCATCACACTCAAAAAGGACAGCGGGTTGATTTCGTTCGATGAATGATCTTGCCCCTAGGAGAATTTTCAGGTCATAACCGTCCGTGTCAATTTTTAGAACGTTAGCCTGGTTAAACTCCGGTAAGGTAGTAATAATTTCGTCCAAAGTGTATTGCTTCATTACTGCTCCATCGGTAGACGTTTCGATGCAAGCGGTCCCAAATTGCTCTTTTACAACAACACATGTGCCTGCAGAAATTGAGGAGCAAAGCACCGCAATTGAAACAACATTCCTGGATTTCTCATGGTTTTTATCTAGATATTGTCTGAAATGAGCATTGGGTTCAATTGCGAGAAATCGATTGGCGTCGGAAATCATGAATGCTGCTACCGTATCGCCAATATTAGCACCGATATCGATAGCCGTCACATATCCATCAGACTTCATGAGGTACTCTGATATCTGATGCGGGAGGCGGTCGTAGAATGGTTTGCTGTCGAGATACAGAGGTAATAGATGAGAGAGTGGAAGCAGCATTGATCTTCCGTGTATATCCATGCAACAGCATGGGTCATTCAGAAGTTTAAGCAGCAATGATCGTACCAATCCCCAACATTTCCTGGCAATACCCTTACTTTCAATTACTTTCCGATATACGAATGACGCGAGCTTTAATTCTGATAAATCTTGATGCATATGAACAAGTGGATATATTGGCTAAAAGAACCAATAATTAATTACGATCGAGGAAAAACGCCACGAAACCCTCGCTTTTTTTGCTATTTAGTAAAAACCACGTTGAAGTTCGCGGCTTTTCGCAGCGATTGTGGCCAGAGTTTGAATCGCACCTCATCCATTTTGCGCAATGCCGAGCCCAGATGGAGTAAAACTGCAGAACGGGGAAACGCTTTAAGAAGGTAACTCCATGACAAATTGAAACATTGCACCTCGGTAGAAGTGAATTTTAAGGCAATCCGCTCTAGTGTGTTAATATACAAGTTGCTTTCATCCAGCAACAGGCCTTTGGCATTTCTGTAGGAACGGACGGCGTTGACGAAATGATTGTGGCTCAATGGCTCAAAGGTGAATATGCATTTCCCACCAGGGCGCAGCACGCGGAAGAACTCGTCGATTGCAGCATAAGGATTGTGAGTGAGGTGATGCAGGGTGGCCTGGCCCACGATCAGATCCACGCTATCGTCGCCCCACTCATCCAAATGCATGACGTCCGCTGCCTTAACCCGCGCATTGGCGAGCCCCTGGATTCTCTCTGCCGCAATTTTCACTGTGCCAACAAACTGGTCCATCCCCGTGACGCTTGCGTCAGGAAAAGTCGCTGCAAGCCCGGCAAGCAGATCGCCATGTCCGCAGCATACTTCCAGGATGGTTCTCGCGTCGCGCCCAGCCTGCCAGATGCTATTCGCGGCAGCATGAATCAGTGGCGCATCATACGGCGAGCGATGGCCAAACCCTTTCTGCAGCAGGGTGAGCATCTCGTCCCCGGTAGATCGAACCGTTGGTGAATGAATATGAGTTGTCTGTTGTTGCATTATACGGTTTGCTGGTTTGTGATATCTAATTACAAGTAATTTTTATAGCGACGTAATAACATTCTCGGCGGCGTTTTCTTACGTTCCGAATTGCCATAAATACTATTTCTCATGCAGCAGATTAGTCTGCCGATAATACTTGGTTAGCCATTTACCAAGTATTATTGACGGCTACTCCACCATGTGATAGCTTATACAAGCTATACCTAATGACGCTAAAATAAAAAAACAGTATGCTAACTTTTTATATTTTTCAAGTAATCCAGTTCGACTATGCGTTTATTCATGTGGAGTTTTAGTAGCGTATAAAATTCCTCGACGAAAGAACGGCTTCCTAACGCCTAGAAAATAAAAACCGGGAGAATGTGCAATGGTAAATCCTCTGTTACCTAACCACTCTGAAAATCGGGGGAAGTCCAACCGTTTATGATAAGTGCAAAGTGACAAGCGTAACTTGGTGACGTTTTTCAGCAGTCGCTGCCCGCTTTTTAATATGTCCGATTCGAGGCCATCCACATCTACTTGGATGTATTGGGGAACTGGCCGATTGGCAAAAAAATAATCCAAGCTTACCTGCTTGGCATCATTTCTGGAACCAACGGCCAAGGGCACGATTTCCACCTTGTCACCCCATGACGCAAAAGTAGCCCGCAAAGGCTCATGCCAGTCCTCGTTCGGCTCAAACAAGTAAGCTTTAGAGAGTCGATCCAATAGACTCAGGCAGAAAAGACCGTCTGAGGCACCGATGAACACGCCGATGTCACCGGCATCGACATTAAATCCATCACCGACATAACGGTGAGGGGAGCGCAGGTCCTGCTCCATCAACCCAATAGAGACGGAATCCTGTACGTTTTCCAGTGTTGCATTGCGTGGAAAATAAACGCGATGATTATTGATGATCACATACAATAGGCCACTGCTATCTTCTTTTTCTACAAGAACTTTACTGGAAGAGTATTCGTTGACCCACTCATAGGGCGGCGTCATTCCAAGCGGCAGTTCCAACTCGGGATGGTTCGCTACATAGGTGAGGATGTCCTGAATATCCTGGTCCTGGCTGAGGCCGAGGCATCGCCGGATCCGCTGGCGCAACCCTCGCTTTCTTTGCATAAACCATGCAGAGCGCGCTGCGGTCAACAATCTTCTGGCTAGCGGTTTCATATAATTTAATAGTTATTAATGTCTGGGAGGCTGCCCCTTGCTTAATCCTTAACTGGAGGGAAAACAACTCATTTAAAGGCAAACTTGACGCCGCCGAAAAACACTTTTTCGAGGTGAATTAGCGGTTTAATTTGAATATATCCAGGTAACTCTTGGTCAGAGCGCGCCATGAATAATACTTCTGCGTATTGGCGATGGATGTTTTCAAGTCGATTAAGCGACTCTCATCGGCTACCGAGAGAGCGTCGAAGCAATCCGCTAGGCCTTGAATGTTGCCAGGCGGAAACAAAAAACCGGTGCCATGCTTATTGACAAACTCTGCCAGGTGCCCGGTGTCGGTGGCGATCACGGGTTTGCCATATTGACATGCCTGCAGTAATACGGCAGATCCCTTGTCATAGCCTTTATTGTATGGCAGAATGACCGCATCACACGCATCAAATAAGTCCCCAACTTGGTCGTCCGGGTAATACTGGTTCCAGGAAGCTGCATGATTATAATCCATCTCTTTGAGCAGACAGGCGGGGTCATTCTGAGAAATGAGTGGCCCAACGAATAATAAGAATGGCTGTGATTTGGATTTTTTTGCAGCACTAATGGCCGTGCGGTAATCCTTGCCTTCTCGGTGCGTTCCAAAGAAAAGGCAAATACAGGCATCTAGAGGCAACCCGAGTTTTTTTCTTGTAGCCACGCGATCCGTGACAACTGACTCCCGCAGCGGCACCGCGGCGGGAATGTGGATGACATGCCCACCAGCCATAGGCTCCCAAGCTTTTCGAACTGCTTCCGTCTCGACGATAAAATCCAGGCGGCCAGTAGCAAATGCCTTCTTGTAGTTTAAAACCCGAGCCTTATCCATCCGCACATCGGGTGCGCCGACACAAAGGGTTGAAAACGTCTGGAGGGAATGTACCACCGCATTGAGCAGAATGCGATGCCGCGATTCGATGCAATGAATATGGGCATTCCCGCCAATACCCGCATTGTGAATTGCAGCTTTAAGGCATATATAAAATTCAATGTTTCTTAGGATGGCATCTTTCCGATCTCCCCAATTCCGATTACGATGATTAATCGACAAAAGCCATTTCGTCCAGTGACAGCAACTTTCCCATGTCATCTGTTCCTCAGCAAACAAACCGGTTTCTCTGGGCGCTTGCGTCGCACAAACCGATACCAGAATGGACTTGGCCGTCATGGCGCTGATAAAATCCACTGTATATGGCCAGTAATGCCCTACCAGATGCGTGTAGGGCGAAACTAGCTGGAGCTTGGGCGCGCAAGAGTCCATGAATACTACGTCGTTTGAGTACTGTCTCACGATTAGGCCAGGCGCTCGAAGAATTCCATGTTGGCTACGGCAGCTTGCTCAATTGAAAATCTCTGGCTTGCCCACTTCCACGCATGTTCGGTCATCTTGAGGGTGGCATCCGAATCATTGATTGCCTTCCCTATGGTGTGTGCAATTTCATGTGGATCACAGATATCACACAAATATCCGGAATTGCCATGCTCCAGAGTCCACGGGATCGCGCCACTCATCTGCCCACCGATGACGGGCACACCACATGCCATTGCCTCGATGAGAACCATTCCGTGTGTTTCGACTCTTGAAGGGTGAACCATGAGGTCCGCCTCATTCTCCAGGAAATCCAGAATGAAATCACGTGGTTTGCGGCCCATAAACACAACCCCATGATGCAGGTTGTGTTTGACCGCCCAGCATTCACCCGCTTCCCCCGGCCCCAGTTCACTGCCGAACAATACAAGCCTGGATGCCTTGTGGGATTTTGAATGCAATGTGAATGCTCTGAGCAGTGTTTTGATGTTTTTAATTTCACCCCAGCCACCCACACTGCAAATTGTATAGGGATTATGATTGATTTGGGTGGCACTCATGCGCCTTTGCCTTCTGGCAAAGACGTCAAGTGCAAGCCCGTTTGGAATTGTTATAACCGCACATTTCGGGCGGAAATACTTTTGGATGTGCCCGGTTGTATAGGGTGAAACGCATATCAAACCCTGCGCGCGGCGAATCACCCTGGCAGCGATCAGAAGATGATAGGTCATGAATACAGTCTTTGATATCCATGCGTAAC
>WBXD01000002.1 GCA_008932935.1 Verrucomicrobiota bacterium | reverse complement strand
TCCGAGTCACACTGTCAAAGAACCCGCTTCGAGGGGACTAAAAAGCCGATCGGGGTGATTAACCTCGATCGACATCCTGTCGCTCGACCGCCATGCTTTGTGGCGGCCCGCGAAGCTAGTTTGCTTCCCCCCCAGGGGTCAACATTTTTTGTGAAGTTTTTTAAAGTTTTTTCTGATTTCACTGTAACCAGTTGATTTGCAATATCTTTGAACGGTCAGCAGTGCTGCTAGAACCGCTGCGGCAGAGGCAATTGGCGATAACAGGCGCCGTCGGGCCGCTGCTTCGGGCTGGGCGGCACCGGTTGCTTTACCGGGCGCGCGGCATGGCTGCGGGAACGTGCCACGGGTTGCTACTAGATTTATAGTAACAATGAGGTTTCCCCACACAAAGTATGCAGGCTGCTGGGCAACGACAGGCTCTTGCTGCTGCTCGCCTCCTTGACCGAGAGGACCCTCCGAGCAGATATCTAGCGGCAGGATGAGACTTTAGTATAGTACTACTGAAGTTCCGGGCTGTTCACACCCCGGGCTTTTTTTCCTCGTTCAAGCCACCTAGGAACAACAGTCCGGCGGCGACGCAAATGCAGGAATCCGCCACATTGAACGCCGGCCACCAACCATAAAGCGGTAGTTTCACGGCAAGGAAATCTACCACATAACCTGCGGATAGCCGGCTCCACCACGACTCTCCAAGGTGCTCCTGGAGCAGAAAGCCCTGTACCAATCTGTCGGTTAGATTTCCGAAAATCCCGCACAGCAGCAGAGCCACCGCGAGTTTTGAGAGGAGGTGCTGGAACGCGCCCTTGAGCCAGAACAGGCGGAGCATCGCCAGCGCCAGCAGCGGCATGAACAAAAATACCACCGGTGCCCAGGTCGTACCATTGCCGAAGCCAAAGGCCACGCCCTGGTTATGGATGCGAACTAAATGGAACACATCGGGGATGAGCCGGATGACCCGCTCTTGGTCCGACCACGGCGGTGGAAAATACGCCACCGTTAGAAACTTGGTTGCCTGATCGAGAAGATAGAGTGGAAGCGTGAGGCAGAGCAGAAGGCGGGGGAAGGACATGGAGGGGAAGAGTTAGCAGTTATCGGGAACGAGACTCAAGACTTCAAGACACAAGACGCAAGAGAAGAATGACAAGCCGCAACGTCTCTTCTTTTCTCTACTCTTGTGTCTTGCTGTCTTGTGTCTTGCGTCTTCAAGTCTTGCGTCTCTATTTGACCACTTCCGCGCAGCGCTCACAGAGGCCGGCGGGCAGCAGCGGCTCGAGTTTGCGGCAGCGCGGACAGAGGGCGTGATCGGTCTTGCGGGCGGTGGCGCTGAGTGTCTCGCCCACGGTCGCAGTAAGGCCGGCGATGATGAAAAACTCCGTGGCAACTTCCCGGTCATTGAGCAGCGGCAGCAGGCCGGCATCTTCCGTTGGAATAGTTAGATAGATATCAGCCTCGTTGTTGCGGGTGAATTCCTTGGTCTGGATGCGTGCCTCGATGGCGGTCTGGATAACGTACTTGATTTCAAACAGGCGCGCGGCTTGTTGGGAGGCCGCGCCCGGTGCAAACGCGGGGTTGGGCACGGGAAAGTCCTGCTCGTGGACGGTGCCGGTGGTAAAGGCGGCGTGCTCCCATGCCTCGTCGGCGGTGAAGGCGAGGATCGGCGCTAGCAGGCGGGCGATGGTGGTGAAAATCTCGTGCATCGCTGCCTGCGAGGCGCGGCGGCGCGGCGAGTCCGGTGCGTCACAATACATGCGGTCCTTGGTGGCATCGATGTAAATGGCCGATAGATCAGTGGTGCAAAACTGGTTGAGGGCGCTGAAGACCTTGCGGAATTCGTAGGCCTGATAGGCTTTAAGACACTCGGCGGTCACCTCGTGTAGGCGTTCGAGAATCCATTGATCCAGCAGGGTGTACTCAGGGGTGGCTGGATGGCTGGTTTGGAAGCCGTCGAGATTTCCCAACAATATTCGCAGGGTGTTGCGAAGGCGGCGGTACGGCTCGGCGACTTGTTTGAAGAGGTCCTCGCTGAAAGGCACCTCGTTCTGCCAATCGACGCTACTGACCCATAAGCGGACAATGTCGGCGCCGTATTGGTTATAGAAATGCGCGGCATCGATGGGTTTGCCGGCTTTTTCGGCCTCGGACTTGGAGAGTTTTTTCTTATCCTTATCGACCACAAAGCCGTGGGTCATAACCGTCTTGTAAGGGGCGCCGCCGCGGTAGGCCACGCTGAGCATGAGCGAACTTTGAAACCAGCCGCGATGCTGGTCGGTGGCTTCGAGGTAAAGGTCGCAGGGGACGTGCAGTTGTGGATGCTTATCTAACACTGCGACGTGCGAGCAACCGGAGTCGATCCACACGTCGAGCGTATCGTGGCATTTTTTAACGCCGGCGGGCAGGCCGAGGCGCTCGGCAAGTGCGGCATCGCTGTGATCGAACCAGTAGTTGGTGCCCTCAGTTTCCACTAGATCGGCCACCTTGTGGGCCAACTCGGCTGACAGGATGGCGCTGCCGTTTTCATCGAAAAACACTGGCAGCGGCACCCCCCAGGTGCGCTGGCGCGAGATGCACCAATCCGGGCGGCTTTCCACCGTGCTGTGGATCCGGTTGCGGCCCCAAGCCGGCAGCCATTCGACTGCTTCGATTTCGGCTAACGCCTCGCCGCGCAAGGTTGCAAGGGAGATGAAGAATTGTTCGACGGCGCGGAAAATGATCGGCGTTTTCGAGCGCCAGCAATGCGGATAGGAATGGCGGATGGTTTCCTGGCCTAGCAGATTTAAGTTTTCGGATAGAATCTCGATGATGCGGGCATTGGCCTTGAACACATGCATGCCGATCAGTTCTGGAATGCCCACTTCGGCGGTGAATTTGCCTTCGTTGTCCACCGGCGAGAGCACGCCGAGGCCGTTGTGCTGGCCCGCTAGGTAGTCGTCGGCACCGTGGCCCGGGGCGATGTGCACCGCGCCGGTGCCGGTATCGGTGGTGACGAAGGTGGCGAGGATCACTTTGGAAACTCTGTCAAGGAACGGGTGTTGCGCCTCGCAGCCTTCGAGTTCGTGGCCTTTGAGTGCGGCCATGGTTTCAGTTAGAACAAAGCCGGTCTTGGTGGAGAAATCCGCGACGAGTTCGCGCAGCACGACGAGGGTTTCGGTGCGACCGTTGTTTTCAAAGCGTCCGACGGTGTAGGTAAATTCGGGATGCAGGGCGATGGCGAGGTTTGCCGGCAAGGTCCACGGGGTGGTCGTCCAGATGACCATGCTTGCATTCCCCGCAAGCGGCCCACTGATCAGAGGGAATCGCACGTAAACGGCTGGGCTGTCCTTGTCCTGATACTCGATTTCGGCCTCGGCGAGGGCGGTTTGCGCGCCGTAGGACCATTGGACGGGTTTCTTGGATTGATAGATTGCGCCGTTTTCCACGAGTTTGGCGAAGACGCGCAGGATGCTCGCCTCATAGCCGGGGTTCATTGTGAGATACGGATTGTCCCAATCGCCGAAGACGCCGAGGCGGCGGAACGAGGCGCGCTGGATAGCGATGAATTTCTGCGCAAACTCACTGCAGCGGCGGCGGATCTCGCCCGGCTCCAAGCCCGCGGTTTCCCTAACCACCTTAAACTCAATGGGCAGCCCGTGGCAATCCCAGCCTGGGATGAACGGTGCAGTGAATCCCGCCATGGTCTTGGATTTGACCACCAAATCCTTGAGCACCTTGTTGAGCGCGGTGCCCATGTGCACGTCACCGTTGGCAAACGGCGGGCCATCGTGCAGGATGAACTCGGGGGCGTTGTGGGCGCGACGCCGCGCGATGATTTTTTCGTATAAACCCTCGGTTTCCCACCGCGCGAGGCGTTTGGGTTCGTTTTCCACCAGGTCTCCCCGCATCGGAAAGTTCGTCTGTGGCAGGGTCAGGGTGTCTTTGTAATTCGGGGCGGCGCTCATGACGGGGCGCGCACGCTAGCAAGCCCCAGCGACCCGGTCAACCACGGGAAAAAGCGGATGTCGCCGCCGTTTCAGCGGTATTCGACCACCTGCTCGCGCTCAAAGCGGCTTTTGGGCATCAAGGCGTACTTGTCGCCGGCGCTGCGGTAGCCAAGCGCGCAAGCGACCACCGTGCGGTAGCCGCTGCCGGCTAGGCCCAACGCGACATCGTAGGCCGGCGGTAAAATGCCCTCAAGCGGGCAGGTATCCACCGCCAGCAGCGCGGCGCTGGTCATTAACTGGCCCAACGCGATGTACGTCTGGCGGCTAGCCCAGGCAAATTTCTGTTCGTCGTCCATGGCCGCCAGAAAGCCAGCCATGCGGCCACGGTAGTCGGCTAGGCTGGCCTCCGGGACGCCGCGTACTCTTGCGATGTGAGCGATCCACGCGTCCACCTGCGCGGAGGCGATGGCCTCGCGAGCGGCCAATACGATAAAATGTGATGCCTCGGTGACCTGAGGTTGGTTCCACGAAGCGGGCTGTAACTCCGCCCGCAGCGCCGGGTCTTGCACGACGATGAATTTCCACGGCTGGATGCCAAACGACGACGGGGTGAGCACCAGCGTATCAAGCAAGGCGTCGAATACGTTTTGCGGAATTTTCTTGGCGCTATCAAAACTCTTGGTGGCATAGCGCCAGCGCAGGGCGGCCGTCAGGACTGGGATTTCAATGGAATGCATCGCGGAAAATGCTAGCGGCATTTCTTTCGCCTGCAAGCTCGAATCGCGTAATCGACCCTACATGGGGACAGAGAAATGCTCATGGACCGATGACGTGGGCGACTGCTGGGGCCGACTAACCGCCAGCACACCGCTTGCCGTTAGTGACAGCCTGATCGCCGCCACCGCGCTTACCCATGGGCTCACGGTCGCCACCCGCAATGTGTCCGACTTCAGCCCGTGCGGCGTGCCTGTGCTCAACCCGTTCGGGTGATTGGCCCATCGCACTCCCGTGGCGAAGCTGTCCCCGCCCGAGCAAATCCCGCTTGCGTGACACCCCATCCTCGGCTACGCAGTCGCGCAGGAGGGCAGTCGCCCGCCGGTTAACCCCTGCGTAGAATTCCAGCCATGCCCATCACTCGCGCTCTTCTCTCGGTCTCCGACAAAACCGGGCTCGCCGAATTTGCCGCCGCTCTGCACGCCCTCGGCGTCGAGCTGCTGTCTACCGGCGGCACCGCCAAAGCCTTGCGTGCCAGCGGCCTGCCGGTCATCGACGTGTCGGAATACACTGGTGCGCCCGAGTTATTTGATGGCCGCCTCAAAACCCTCCACCCTAAGATTCACGGCGGCTTACTGCAGCGCCGCGACGATCCGGAACACGTCGCCCAAGGGAAAAGCCACGCCATCCCGCCCATCGATCTGGTCGTGGTCAACCTCTATCCGTTTGAGGAAACCATCGCCAAAGCCGATGTCACACTTGAAGAAGCCATTGAAAACATTGACATCGGCGGCCCCTCGATGTTGCGCAGTGCCGCGAAAAATCACGCCAGCGTCACGGTGATCGTGGATCCTGCGGATTACCCGCGGGTGATCGAGGAAATGACCGCCCACAAGGGCAACACGACCAAGGGGTTTCGCGAGCAACTCGCCGTGAAAGTATTTTTGCGCACCTCGCAGTACGATGCGGCCATCACCAACTACCTCGGCCAGTGCCGCAGCGGCACATGCAGCAATTTCTCCCTCAGTCTGCCGCTCGAACAGGAGTTGCGCTACGGCGATAACCCCCATCAGAAGTGCGCCCTCTACGGCGATTTCCGCAAGTACTTCACCAAAATCCAGGGCAAGGAACTCAGCTACACCAATATCATCGATATCGAGTCCGCCGCCGATCTCATCCTCGATTTCGTCCGACCCACCGTCGCTATCCTCAAACACACCAACCCCTGTGGCGTCGGTCAGGATGACGACGACCTCCGCCTGGCATGGCAAAAAGCCTTCGAAACCGACCGTCAGGCACCCTTTGGCGGCGTGATCGTGTGCAACCGACCGCTGACCATTGACTTGGCACGGGTCATCTCAGAAATTTTCACCGATGTGATCATCGCCCCGGAGTTCTCCGCCGACGCCCGCGCCCTGCTCCAGAAAAAGAAAAACCTGCGGCTCATGAAAATGAACGACGCCTATCTGGTGGAAAAAAAATCTGCCGTCGTCCGCTCGTGTCCCGGTGGCATCATGGTGATGGATCGCGACCACAGCGCGTTGGGCCTCGATAACCTCGAAAGCCGCGTGGTGACCAAGCGCCCGCCCACCCAAGACGAAATGCGTGCCATGCGCTTCGGCTGGCGCATCGTCAAACACGTCAAATCCAACGCCATCGTCTATACCAACTCCGACCGCACGCTGGGCATCGGCGCCGGCCAAATGAGCCGGGTAGATTCCTCGCGCATCGCGGTGTGGAAAGCCCGTGAAGCTGGCCTCGACCTTAAAGGCAGCATCGTCGCCTCCGACGCCATGTTCCCGTTTGCCGATGGCTTGCAAAGCGCCATCGACGCCGGCGCCACCGCTTGCATCCAGCCCGGTGGCTCGATCCGCGACGAGGAAGTCATCGCCGCAGCCGACGCCGCCGGCATGGCCATGATCTTCACCGGTTTTCGTCACTTTAGGCATTAAGGCACACGCCGGCAAGCCGCCACGGCTAACAGCCGCTACCAATTTTGCCGCAGCGCCAGCAAAATTACTCGAATCGCTCGGCTTGGCCGGTGGCGGCCAACACCGCGCGCCAAGCGGCACCCGCGGGATCCACGCGTTGCTTATTTGTTGTTAGAAGCGTGGTTGGCACATGGATGAAGCGGTCGTGGAGGATGCCAACCACCAGTCCGGTCTTACCGGCCATGGCGGCGTGGGCCGCGTGGCGGGCGAATTGATCGCATAACATCGAGTCTTCCGCGTCGGCGGGCACACTGCGGATGATATAGTTAGGGTCGAAGTAGCGCAGCGTCGCGGGGATGTTAGCCGTCGCAAAGTGGGCCACGATTTTTTCCCGCAGGAATTGGCCGATGTCCTTGAGTTTGAGGTTGCCCGAGGCATCGCGTGGCTCGTCGGCAGATTCTATCAACTCCTGGCCGGCCCCCTCCGCCACTACGATGACTGCGTGGGCCCGCTGCAGGATGCGCCGCTCCAGCGCCGCGAGCAGGCCGCGCGGGCCGTCGAGAACAAAGGGTACTTCGGGAATCAGGCAGAAATTCACATCCTGGCTGGCGACGGTGGCACCTGCGGCGATGAAGCCGGCGTTGCGGCCCATCAGCTTGACCAGCGCTATGCCGTTGAGGACGCTGTGCGCCTCAGTGTGCGCGCACTTGAGCACTCTCGAGGCTTCCTCCACGGCGGTGAAATACCCGAAGGAGCGCGCGACAAATGCCACGTCGTTGTCCACCGTCTTGGGGATGCCCACGACGGCCAGCGGGTGGCCCCGCCGCTGGGCTTCCAAGAACAACTCATTGCCGCCGAGTTGGGTGCCATCCCCGCCGATCGTGAAGAGCATGTTCACCCCCCGCTGGATCAGATTGTTCACCGCCACGGCGGTGTCCACCGGCCCCCGCGACGTGCCTAACACGGTGCCACCCTCTTGGTGGATGTGGTCGACAAACTCGGGCGTCATAACCACCGGCTCGGCAGCGCGGCGTGAATCGAGCCCCTGATAGCCGTGGCGGAAACCCAGCACTTCCCGCACCCCGTAGCTGTGGTGTAGTTCGAGAAAGAGCGAGCGGATGACGTTGTTAATTCCGGGACACAAACCGCCGCAGGTGACGATGGCCGCCCGCGTATGCGCCGGTTCGAAAAACAGCTTGGCCCGCGGCCCGGCCAGCTCGAACAGATAACCCGGCTCGGCACCCACCTCAATGGTTTGTGGAATGCGCACGTCATCGTTGATGGTGAGCGCGAGTGGCGAGGCAAAACGGGCCGGGCCGAGGTTGGGGGTGTTCATGGACAGAGGATAAACATGTTCATGGCGATAAAATGGCATTTGCGTCTTGATTGCGAGCGCAAAAAACACAACTGCGCCCATATCCAGCCTTGGAATCGAGCTGGACATCCAACCCGCTTGTGATATCAGATGGCAGCCACCCATGGATCATTTGTCCGACACCCCCACGCCGCCGCCGGCCCTGCCCCGCTACACCCCGCCGGTGCCGTCATTTGTCTCAGCGCCCGATGCCCCGTCACCGGTTGACTCAACACCGGTTGGCTCAACACCGATGGCACCAGCCGCACGACTCAAGCCGCGGGTGGCAGCGGAGCCGGAAATCCCACTCTCTCCCCACGGCACGCTGGCACCATTCAATACCCGGGCCATCGCCGCGGTGATTGATGGCGTGGTGGCTAGCGGCCTCGGCATCGCCACTTGGATGATCTTGCCCGGATTTTTTGGCACCAGCCTGCCGTGGCTGGTGGGGCTGGCCTACCTGGTCAGCCGCGATTGCCTGCCCTTTCTCGGCGGCCAGAGCGTGGGCAAGAAAGCCATGCACCTCCAAGCGGTGACCCTCGACGGCGCGTCGCTCGCCGGCAACTGGCAGCCCGGCCTGCTGCGCAACGCGGCGCTAGCCATTCCGCTGTTTGTTTTCGTCGAAGTGTTCATCTTGCTCACCCGCGAGGACAAACCCGAACACGGCCGCCGCCTCGGCGACGAATGGGCCGGCACCAAGGTCATCGTCGTCCAACCCGCGACCACCGAGCCGCCGGACTGATGTTAGATTATCTCTAATAAATAAGTGAACTCTTTCCCATGTTGACTAGAACCACTGATTTCACTGATTTTTCTAAAAGAACTCCTCAATCTGTGAAATCAGTGTAATCAGTGGTTTATTTTTCATACCACTCCTACTGTCGCATCAATTTTGAAAAGTGGTGTTAGGCCATGACTTCTTTTTGCCACGAGTGCTGGCACCGCAGCCCGCCGTCGTTCCATGTCCGACCCCATCTCCACGCAAAAGCTCACCGAGCTTGAGCAGCGCATGCTGGCGCTGGGCATCACTGACGAAACACTGACCGAGAAATTTGTCAGGGGCTCGGGGGCTGGCGGGCAGAAGATTAACAAGACCTCCAGTTGTGTGTTTCTCAAACACCTGCCCAGCGGCTTGAGCGTCAAGTGTCAAGCGGCCCGCTCGCGCGAAATGAACCGCTTTCTCGCCCGCCGCGAACTCTGCGAGGAATTGGAAGCGGTGCGCGACGGCAAGGAATCGGAGCGGGTCCAGGAAATGGAAAAAATCCGCCGCCAGAAGCGCCGGCGCTCGCGCCGCTCCAAACAACGCTCAGTGGCCGACAAACGTCTTCTTTCCAATAAAAAAACCCTGCGCCGACAGCCCACCTCGGAATGACAGAAATTGCATTTTGCTAGGACATTCTGATGTCCGTACGGACATCAGAATGTCCTAACCGAGTAGAGAGCGCCACCGAGCTTCTTGTGGAACCAGCCCATCCCGGGTGCTCTCGCCGCAGGATCGCGGGCCATTTGGCGATTTGCAGCCGATTTGCTGCGGGCCGCGAGGCTGCAGCATCCACCAGGTGGTGTGGGCAATCACGCCAGGCGTGGGGCAGGGGTTGGGGGGGGCAATCAAGGCCAGAGGACAGGGGCGTGGAGCCCCAAGCGTACGACCCGCTGGCCGTCTGCATCGGGGTGCCGCTGAGGTGACCATAGCCAGAATAACAAGTGATAAAGATCCGCAAGCCGGCCGCCGACGGGCTCGATGAGCCGGGGCCGGGCAGCGGGGGGGGCTATTGCAAATGGCTCGTGACGCTCGAAATGATGGTCGGCATCGGCATTGGCGGCGAGGTCATTTAAAATCGAGCATTTTAGCCGCCTCTTTGAAGAGTTTGACGTATTCGAGGGTGGCCTGCACCAAGTACCAACTCAGCAGCAACACCAGCACGCTGATGGCCACTTTCCATAGCGGCT
This sequence comes from Verrucomicrobiota bacterium, assembly GCA_008932935.1. GTDB lineage: Bacteria > Verrucomicrobiota > Verrucomicrobiia > Verrucomicrobiales > Akkermansiaceae > Luteolibacter. The sequence continues at coordinate 34,293 of WBXD01000002.1, read as the reverse complement.
TGAGCCGCGGATGGATCCAGACCAGCGGCAAGGCCAGCGGGCCAACAGTAGCGAGTGACAACACGATCGCCGTGGGCCCGCAATACCATGGCCCGCTTTGCTTTGCCGGGCCACGCCCCTGGCCGGAGCCGTCCAGAAACTCGCCGCAATGCTTGCATTTAATTGCTTCATCCTGGATCTCCTCGGCGCAGTAGGGGCACGTTTTCATGGTGGGGCTCGCTCCCGCCGCGCGGGAACGCCCGCAAACTAGCCCCCGCTCCTCGCCGGCACAACCCCCATTCTCCCGCCCGCCGCTCCAATACGGTCAGTTTAAGCCGAAAACCGCAGTTCAATAAAACTCGAGGTTAGATGAACCACGGATTACGCGGATTTTACGGATTAAAAGAGGGGTTGTCCGGAGTTTCTGCTGTGCTGTAAATGGTGCCCTAATCTAAAGCCAAAAAATCCGTAAATTCCGTGGTTGCATGGTCAAATTTCAGATTTTAACTTCGGAGTTCGGGTTTAAGAGGGTCCATCTGCGGTTTGAATCTCCGTATTCAAGCGTCAACAGGCTTGCCTGCCGCAGCCGTGGCAAGCGCCGGGCAAAGTTTGGATACCTGAACAATTTTCTTGACGTCGCTAGGCTTGCCCGCCACTTTCGCGCAACTTTCGCGCCAATCATTTCCTCCAATGAACTACGCCCAGCCCCTTACATGCGCAACGCATACCGTCGCTCCGCCGTCGGCAAGCACGGCGCACAGGCGGCAGATTTCCGGCCGCCTCCCCCTCTCCCAGACGAATCAACACATCCAACAGAATCATCGATGAAACTGAAAAACACCAATAAACTCGCCCTCTGGGCTCTCGCCATCTCCGCAACTCTCACGACGGCCCACGCCGCCATCATCACCGTGACGACCCCAAGCTACACCTATCCTGGGTCGGGCTTGGGCAATCAAGATGCCATTGTCACGGGTGTGGGTGGCAACACGATCACCGTGCCCGCAGGCAGCGGCCTCACCGGCAATGCTGGAGTTGGCAACGTGGTGACTATCGGTACAGCCGGCTACACGGTGACCAACAATGGCAGCTTGACCAGCAGCAACGCTGTTGGCGTGCTGGCGTCTGTGGCTGCCACCATCACCAATACCGGTACCATCACCGGCTCCACCAACGGGATCTCGGTTACCAGCGGGATTGGTACAGTCAACAACAGCGGCTCCATCACTGCCGCCCCTGCCTCTGCCAGCGGTGTCGTGAACTTCGGCAGCGCCAACGACGTGCTGACCATGACGGCCGGTACCATCACCAACAGCACTAATACCGCTGGCTCCTTTGCGGTGAATTTCGGCACTGGCGATGACGCCTTCAATTTCAAAGGCGGTACCGTCAACGGTAATGTGGACGGCGGGGCGGCTGGCACCGACGCGCTCGCCTTCAACGGGCTCAGCGGAGACATCGCCACCCTCAACGGCGCTGTGACGAACTTTGAAGCCATCACGCAAAATGGTGTCGGGTTGGCGACGATCAACGGCAACATCACTTCCAATGTCACGGTCAACTCCGGCGCCCTCTATCTCAATGGCACCGTGGTAGCCCCCATCACCGTCAATGGTGGTACACTGGGTGGCACCGGCACCTGGACCGGCACGGTTATCCAGAACGGCGGCATGATCACCGCCGGCAACGCGCCGTTGGCCATCGGCAACCTCAGCATCTCCACCCTCACCGTCAACGGCGGGAGCTTGTTGGTGAACATGAACGCCGTCAACCAAACGAGCGATTTGCTCACGGTCAGCGGCAATGCCAATATCTCTGGTTCTGCCACCGTCTTGGTATCTCCCACCACTATCAATGCGCCGCTCCAAAACAAGCCCGGTGTGCAAGTGCTCCACGTGGTAGGCACCAGCACCGGCCAATATGCCACCGCTGCGAGTTTCTATCTTGAAGCCGGCCGCACTGATACCGGCCCACTCGTAGCGACATCTGCCGACGGAGCCTTCACCAGCTCCACAGTGTCGCTGAGTGTGGCCAGAGGCAATCCAGTTTTGTTCCCAGTCCAAGTCGCCACCGACAGCTACGTCGCAATAACGCACAACTACGATACGGTCGTCGGCTTGAACTCCTTTGGCCAACAGTTCGGCAGCGCGCTCAACGGCCAGGTGGCCAACTCGCTGACCAACCCGATCCTCGCAGATTTCCTGGGCTACCTCGACTACAGCAGCGCGGCCACGGTGGCCGGCGTGATGAATGCCTATACGCCAAGGGACTTCCAAGCATCGCTGGCTTATTCAGACGTGAGTGCACGGGAAATCCACCGCATTGTGGAACAGCAAAACCTGGGAGACAGCCTGTTCCCGAGCAACAACCATGTGTGGGCTAACTATAATGCCAATAGTTACCTCCACTCCGGCAACTCCAGCCGTTACACCATGGGGGTAGGCGGCGTCGCTGTTGACACTTTCCATTTCGGTGGCCTGCTCTCCTATGCCAACGCCGATCTCTCCAGCAGCTCTACCATCGAGACTCTCGCTTACGGTGCTTATGTCGGCATGGGAGCGCCCACCGGCTGGCAGGTCAATGGCTATATCGGCGGATCGCATAACAAGACGACCACCAGGACCACCCCCGATGCATTTGCCGGAACACCACTGTCCAGCGAGCTCAACTTCAATCCCGATGGCAATAGCTTCCAAGCTTTGCTGTCCGGCGCCTACTTGATGGAAGAAAGCTTCTGCACCTGGGGACCTACCCTCGGCGTGGAAATGGTGAAGTCCACCTTGAGTGGCACCATCGCTCCGGGTGCTGCGCTGCCCAACATGACGTATTCCTCCGACACCTTGCGGAGCCTGCGCACGCTGCTGGGCCTGCGTGCCGAGTTCACCCTGGGTTCCAAGGTGCGCCCTTACCTCAGTGCCCAATGGGCGCGGGAGTTTGATGGGACAAGCAATGGTTATACGGCGACGTTCCAGGGAGCTTCCTTCAACGTGAAAGCACCGATTAACCTCGCCACGGATGCCATCATCCTGCGTGGCGGGGTGGTCATCGGCTTGGGCGACTCGTGCTTCGCGGATATCGGCTATCTGGGTGAGTATTCCACCAGTGGCGACAGCGTCGATTACAACGGCCTCAACGTCGGCCTGCGAGTCGCGTTCTGAGCCATCACCAAACCATTGGGTAACACCAACTCCGCGCACGGCCAGCCCGTGCGCGGAGTTTTTTGTTAAGGCGGCGAGCCACTGTAGCTCCCACACTCGCCAGCAAGCTGGCTTGGCTAGGCGGTGGCTAGCCCTCGCTCTCAGGGAGAGGTGACGGGCCGCCGCGTCAAGCAAAGGAGCCACGGAAAATCTGCGAGCTAGGGGATTTTTTCAAGGTGGCACAACGATTCGGTTGCCAGTGGGCGGAAAGTGGCTACAGTACCTGCCCGGCCGCTACCTAGCCGGTTTTCCAATATGAATCCTCCCCACATGGCGATTGTAGGTGCGACGGGTGCCGTCGGCGAAGAAATGCGGCTCTGTCTCGAACAGCGGAATTTTCCGGTGGGCAAACTCACGTTGCTGGCCTCCGCCCGCTCGGTGGGTAAACGCTTCCCGTTTCGCGGCGAGGAGATCGCGGTGGAGGAGCTCACCCATGATTCGTTTGCAGGGGTGGACATCGCCCTGTTCAGTGCGGGCGGCTCGATTTCGTTGGAGTTTGGTCCGTCGGCGGCGGCAGCCGGGGCAGTGGTCATTGATAATTCATCGGCCTTCCGGATGGATGCGGACGTGCCGCTGGTGGTGCCGGAAATCAACCCGCAAGCCGCCAAAAACCCGCCACGTGGCATCATCGCTAACCCGAATTGCACCACCATCATCTCGCTCATGGCGCTGGCTCCGCTGCACGCTGCCTTTGGCCTCGAAGCAATCATCGCGTCGAGTTATCAGGCGGTATCAGGCTCGGGGGCGCAGGGCATCCGCGAACTGGAAGAGCAAGTGAAGGCGATTACCGCCGGGCTGCCCTTCACCCCCAAAGTCTATCCGCGCCAGATCGCCTTCAATGTGATTCCTCAGGTGGACGTTTTCACCGACAACGGCTACACCAAGGAGGAAATGAAAATGCTCTATGAAGGCCGCAAGATCCTCGGTCTGCCCGGCCTCAAGGTTTCCTGCACCTGCGTGCGGGTGCCGGTCTATCGCTCCCACTCCATCGCCATCACCGCTCAATTCTCCCGCCCGGTGGACGTGGCTGCCGCCCGCGCCGCCTACGCCGACCAGCCCGGCATCCAGGTCGTAGATGATCCGGCTGAGCGCTTGTTCCCGGTGCCGCTGGACACCACTGGCAAGGACGCCTGCCTAGTCGGGCGCATCCGCCGCAACCTCGTGCTGGACAACGCGCTGGACCTGTGGGTTGTCGGCGACCAGGTCCGCAAGGGTGCCGCCCTCAACGCCGTGCAAATTGCCGAACTGCTGTGACGCAGGTAAAGGCTCGGAGATAGTGGATGCAAATCGCACTGGCTGCCGCGTCTCACGGCCATGACCCGCACTCAAGGAGCGGCGGTTGCCAACCGCCATGGCCCATGGATAGAGCAAGGGGAGCCGCATGGCGGGCTTTCCCTTGCGCCTCTCATGGGCTAGGGGGCAAGCTGCCCCCGCTCCTTGCCGCCCACACTCGCCAGCAAGCTGGCTTGTGGCCTGGCGGTGGCGAGCCACCGCACTCAAGGAGCGGCGGTTGCCAACCGCCATGGGCCATGGATAGAGCAAGGGGAGCCGCATTGCGGGCTTTCCCTTGCACGTCTCATGGGCTAGGGGGCAAGCTGCCCCCGCTCCTTGCTGCCCACACTCGCCAGCAAGCTGGCTTGTGACCTGGCGGTGGCGAGCCACCGCACTCAAGGGAGCGGCGGCGGTCGTCAGCCAGCTGGGTTCATGCCGGCGGTTTATCGCTCGTTGGGGGCCGGCGTGGCGCTGGGGGCCCGCTTTGCATGGGTCTGCCGCTGGACATATGGCTGATGAGCCGCTCATTGAATTCATCTGCCATGTTGTAGCCAAGGCTGCGGAGCTGCTGGTCGAGGGCGGCGATGGTGACCATGCGTGCGGTGTCGCGGCCGGGGCCGACGGGCACCTCAACCTGGACGACGTGCTGGCCGAGGATTTCGTAGGTGTCCTGTTGCATGCCGCAGCGATCCACCTCGTTGAGGTCGGCACCGGGTTTGAGCAGGACCACTAGGTCGAGACGTTTCTCGGGCCGGATCGAGGTGAGGCCGTAGAGGTTGGCGATGTTGATGATGCCAATGCCGCGAATCTCCATGTAACCGCGGGAGAGAGCGGGCGCCGTGGCCATCAGTTCGCCGCCGACGTATTTGATGGATACCATGTCGTCGGCAACCAGCGAGGCGCCGCGTTCAATCAGACCAATGGCGGTTTCGCTTTTGCCCGAGCCGCTCTTGCCGATGATGAGGATGCCGATGCCGCGCATGTCCACCATGCAGCCGTGGACCGTCACACTGGGGGCAAAATCATGCTCGAGGCGAATGGTGGCGGCATTGAGGAAATTCATCGTCACCATCGACGTGCCAAATACCGGGATGCCGTGGTGGTTAGCTACCTGCAGCAGGTCGTCGCCCAGGTCCGCGCTGCGGGCCACCACAATGCACGGAATGTCGCGGTCACACATCCGCCGGAAACGGTCTGAGCGCAGCGCATCGGGCAGCTTTTTTAGATAGGATAATTCCGAGTTGCCCAGCACTTGCACCCGTTTGGGGGCAAAATATGAGAAGAACCCGGCCAGCGCCAGACCCGGCCGGTTCATCGCTGGTTCGCTGATTGGCCGGTCGAGGCCTACGTCCTGGCCTAGCAAGACTAGGTTGAGCTTCTCGGCATGGTTCTTGAAAAACTCACCGACCGAAATCGAGGCGACCGTCTTGACGCGTAGTGGGGGCATGGCCGGCACTCAAGCACATCCCAGACGACTCGGCACGCTCAAATTCCGCCCGGCCAGGCCGAATAGTTTGTGCTGGAGGTGTGAATAACCCGGAAGTTGATGGGACATGCCGGGATTGAATTTGAGCCAACCGTACTTATCGAGACATTGCACGCATCGCTTCCCAAGTTATTCCTGCCGTGGAACCCGCTTGGTGCAAGTGTGGAACTGGTCAATTCAAGGGTTATTCACACTATTACGGTGATGATCTTATGGCTTCAAAAAATAAGACTTAATCATAAGAGCATGATCGCTGGGTGCTCTATCAAGCGTTTGAGCTCGGCAAGAAATTTCGCACCGACGGCGCCGTCAATGACTCGATGATCGCAGGACAGGCCAATATTCATGCGCAGGCCGGGGACGATTTTACCTTCTTTGACGACAGGTTTTTCGATAGCAGCCCCGATCGAGACAATGGCGGCTTGAGGGGGATTAATAATGGCATCAAAGGATTCAATTCCCCAGGCGCCGAGGTTGGATATGGTGATGGTGCCACCGTCAAATTCATCGGGTCTGAGTTTGCGCTCTTTGGCGCGGCTGGCCAATTCTTTCACTTCACGCGAAATGGTGAGTAACGATTTGGTCTCGGCCTTTTTGATAACCGGCGTCACCAAGCCGTCTTCAAGGGCAATGGCAACGGACAGGCCGATGTGCTTGTACCGGATGATCGAATCACCGGCAAACGCAGCGTTGATGGCAGGGACTGCGGCTGTGGCACGCACTACGGCGAGCAAGATGAAATCGTTGAGCGAGTATTTGTTACCGTGGGTTAGCGCGGTTTGATCATTGATGAGCTTGCGCAAATCCATCAGCGCCGCAGCGTCCGCTTCAAGGTGTAGATAGAAATGCGGGATCGTCTGTTTGGAAAGCAACAGGCGCGAGGCAATGATTTTTCGCAACGTGCTGAGCGGCACCATTTCATCGCCCTCACCACATACGGGCACAGCCGCTTGGCCTGCTGCCGATGGCTGCACTGGTTGCACTGGTTGCACTGGCGCTGAAAATGTTCGATTTTTGATGGAGGCGGTTAGTGCGGCGGCGGCAGTGGCCTCGCTGGATGGTGGCACTGCCGCGTTTACTTTGGCAGCCGCCGTGGCAATGTCTGCAGCTACAATGCGGCCACCCGGGCCGCTGCCGGCTAGTTTGGTGAGGTCGACGTGCAATTCCTCGGCGAGCTTGCGGGCTAGCGGCGAGGCTTTGAGGCGATCCGAGCCAGATGCAACTGGCGGTGACGCGGGGGTTGCTGCTGCTACGGACACTGGGGGAGTTGCAGGTGTCGGCGGCAGTGGACTGGCTAGCGCGCTCGCTGCGGGGCTGTTAGCACCGACGCCAAGTCCATTGAGTACCGCCAGCACGCTGCCGATGGGGGCCTTTTGGCCTTCCTGGATTAGAATATCGGTGAGAATCCCGTCGTCGAAGGCTTCCATCTCCATGGTGGCTTTGTCGGTTTCAATCTCGGCAAGGATGTCGCCAATCTCGATGGTGTCTCCGACTTTCTTGTGCCACTTGAGCAGGGTGCCCTCGGTCATCGTATCCGAGAGTTTTGGCATATCAATATTCACAGGCATATCTATTGGGGGGGTGGGCTTGAGGCAAGATGGAGTAAAGAGCAGATATTTCCAGCCTTATTACTACGGGTATGGTGACGAAAAAAGCGCGGCGTGCCAGGGCAGCACCGCGCTTTGAGAATTTCTAGAATCTGCCGGCTCAGGGGAGGGGGAGTTTTTTCATGGACGGCATCAAGCCGATATTGGGGCTTCCGGACGAGCCTTGAGCACTGGCCATCCTCAAAGCTTCTTCGGAGGTGGTGCCTCCGCAATCTTTTTTCGGGCAGTACAAGTGCACGCTTGGACCACAACTGATCCGCACTTTTTTGGTGACCGTCTTGTAACGCGGAACTTTCTTGGTTACCGTCACTATCAGCCCATCTTTGCAGCTCTTAGTGCCACCCTTGACAAGAACTTGTTCGGTAACGGTATCGTAGCCCCATGTTCTTACTTGATGGGTTTCTGTGCGGTAGCCTGGTGTGTTGATAGGTTTACCGAACATCGAGCAACAGGAGGAGAAGCCGAGAGCTGCGCCAGCTAAGGCAACAAGCATGAATAAATTTTTCATGGAGCTATTTAAGGGTGGTTAGGTTTGAAGACGGGCCGCATGGATTACATGCAGCAGCAGGAGGCAAGGGCAAAAACACTGACGACAACAACAGCGGTGATGGTGAGGAAATGTTTCATTGCCGGCGGTATCGTAGAATGCCTGAGTGACTTGGCAATAAAAAAGACCGGAGAATTGGAAATTCAAGCACTGCGGTGTAAACTGGAGCTATATGGGTGGGTTTGCGGCCACCCCAAGCACGGCTAATCAGCAGAGCGTTAGGACCTTGGCGACGATCCGCTGGGGATTGGGCAGTTGTTCGTGCTCAATGTGGTGCGAATAAATCGCCGGCGCGTCGATCGAACAAACGCGCTTGATCGGAGCATCCAGCGCATCGAAGGCGTGCTCCTGAATGAGCATGCCCACCATGGCCGAGACCCCGCCAAAGGGTTTGGATTCATCGACGAGAACCACTCGGTGGGTCTTGCGTACGGTCTTGAGAATGGCGTCTTGATCCAGCGGCCGGATCGAGCGCAAGTCGAGCACCTCGCAATTGATGCCGTGTTCGGCCTGGAGGATTTGCGCGGCGGCCAGGCTTTGGATGACGGAGCGGCCATGGGCGATGAGGGAAACATCGGTGCCATGGCGTTTGATATCGGCCAAGCCCAGCGGCACGAGGTGGTCGCCGTCTTCCAAATCTGGAACTTCGCCGGTATCGCCGTAGAGCAGGGTATTTTCCATCACGTAGACCGGATCGTTGTCACGAATAGCGGCCTTTATCAGGCCTTTGGCATCTGCTGGAGTGGCCGGCACGCAAACCTTCAGCCCGGGAAACGCTGCAAACAACGCCTCGGGTATATGCGAGTGGGTGGCACCCACCCCGGTGCCTCCATTGGCCGGGCCGCGCACCACAATGGGACAGTGGCACAGGCCGCCGGACATGTATCGCATGCACGCGGCGTTGTTTACAAGCTGATCGAATGCCACCGAGTGGAACGACCAGAACATCAATTCCATCACCGGACGCACGCCAAGCATCGAGGCACCGATGCCCATGCCAATAAAGCCGGCCTCGGATATGGGTGTATCGAAAATCCGCTTGCTGCCCCATTTTTTCCACAGGCCTTCGGTGACTTTGTAGGCCCCGTTGTATTGGGCGACTTCCTCGCCCATGATAACCACGTTAGGATCGCGGGCGAGTTCTTCATCAAGGCCTTCGCGAAGGGCCGCGCGGTAAGTAAGGGTGCGGGACATGGTTGCCAGAAAAATCCTGTTGGGGTTGAATTACTAGATCTATAGTAAGAGCTCAGTCGTTGAAGAAATGGCGGCCGATTTGCGCGGCAGGGGTGTTGTGATCCGTCTCCCAATACACGTCGGTGCTGATATCGGCGATGGTCGGTATCGGCGCGTCATCTGCAAACTTGACCGCGGCTGCCGCTTCTTCGGCGGCGGCCAGCTGGATCGCGTCAGCGCTGGCATCGGTGAGGATGCCTTCGGTTAGGAGGCGGCGGCGCAGCAAGGCGATGGGGTCGTGATTTTGTTTGTAGTTCTCGATTTCCTCGGGCGTGCGGTATTTTTTGGCGTTGGCATCCGCAACGCTGTGGCCGTAGTAACGGTAGGTATCGATTTCCAGGAGGGTGGGTTTGTGCTGCTTGCGGGCACGCTCCATCGCCACTTGGGTTTTGGCCCGCACCTCGTAGACGTCTGAGCCGTCGATAACGTCCCATGCGATGCCATAGGCTTCGGCACGTTGGGCGAGACAGCCAGTGTAGGCCGACGAGCGCTCTTGGGAGGTGCCCATCGAGTAGCCATTGTTTTCGATCACAAAAACGACGGGGATTTCAAATAATCCGGATAGGTTGAGTGATTCATGGAAAGTGCCTTGATTGACCGCGCCATCGCCGAGATAACACAGGCAGCAGCCTTCGCGTTCGAGGTATTTGAGGCCGAAAGCGAGGCCTAGGCCCAGCGGCGTCTGACCGGCGACGATGCCATGGCCGCCCCAGAAGTTTTTGTCGGGAGCGAAAAAGTGCATGGAGCCGCCCTTGCCTTTCGAACAGCCGGTTTGTTTGCCAAACATTTCGGCCATGCATTCGTTCATGCCCATGCCGACGGCTAGAGCATGGCCGTGGTCACGATAGGCAGTGATGAAGTGGTCGTTGGGTCCAGCCAGCGAAATGGTGCCGACGGCGATGGCTTCCTGACCGATGTAGAGGTGGAGGAAACCGCCCATCTTACCGGCGTTGTAATACTTGAGAGCCGCTTGCTCAAAGCGGCGGATGCGCACCATCAGGGTGAAAAGGCCGATTTTTTGGGCGGAGCTGAGGCTTTGATTAACGGCTGAGGTGCCGAAATCGACGGTGGGCTGGGAAGCGCTGGACATGAGGCGATGGGCGAGGGTGGATCAATGGGCCTGTGCGGCGGAGGGGGCGGAGTTGCCCGCAAGGCGTGGCAGGCAGATCCGGGCGCTGAGGAAAACTCCGGTGAACAGGAGATTGGCGGCGGCGAAATTGCGCAGGAACACCCAGGTGGGAAGTGGCGCGCCGGGTGCGCCAGTCCACAGCGATTGCAGCAGCCCGCCGAGGGTTTTGGCGTAGCGTGGGTCAAATAACCAGGCCGCACTGTTGGTGAGAAGATGAAAACTCAGCGCCGCCGTCAGCGATCCAAGCAACAACGCGGGCAGGCCGCGGGTGGCCAGTAACTTGCCCATGCCGAAGGTCAGCCCAAACGCGAGTAGCGTGCTGCCAAAAATAAGTGGGTCGTTCACCGGGCCGTCTTGGAAGAAGCCTGGCAGCGGATAGCTGATGATCCAGACGGCGAGTGGTAGAATAAAACCGAGCCAACCGCCAGCCAGCAGCGCGCCACAGAAGAACAGGGCCGCAAGCGGCTGGAAATTGGGCATGGTCTCTGGAAACGCGGCACCGAGGGCGCGAAACACCGTGAGCAATCCGAGGATGAGGAAGAAGGGAAGTCTGCGTTGCACGGCGGCGACTATGGCGGCTTTCCTTCAATCTGCCAAAGCAAATATTGATGGGCGGGTGACAAAAATCGTGTCGGCGCTCCCAAGTTGTTCCACGTGGAACTCGCGCGGTATCGGTGCTTGAGTAGCGGCCGTCACGCGCTAGGCTGCGCTTCGCAAAATGTTTAGATATCCCAAAGTTTACGATGTGATTGTCATTGGTGCTGGCCACGCCGGGGTGGAGGCGGCTTTGGCGGCGGCGCGGCTCGGTTGCGAGGTGGCGCTGCTCAGCCAGAACCTCGACACCATCGGTCAGATGTCGTGCAACCCAGCCATTGGCGGCCTGGCTAAAGGTCATTTGGTGCGTGAAATCGATGCTCTCGGCGGAGCGATGGGCCTCAACACCGATGCCACCGCAATCCAGTGGCGGCTGTTGAACGCATCCAAGGGCCCGTCAGTGCGAGCACCGCGGGCACAGTGCGACAAAAAAGCCTACCAATTCCGGCTCAAGCGGCTGCTGGAGGAGGCTCCGGGGGTGGACCTACATCAAGCCAATGTGGCCGATTTGCTGGTGGAGGATGGGCGCATCGTGGGGGTGAGCAGCTCGCTGGGCATGGAGATTGCCGGGCGCTCGGTGATCCTAAGTGCCGGCACCTTCATGCGCGGTCTCATGCACGTGGGTTTGCGCAGCGAAAAAGGCGGCCGGATGGGGGACGCCAGTTCCAGCGTGTCGGATGCCCTGCGGCGGCTCGGATTCCAAGTCGAACGCTTCAAAACCGGCACGCCTTGTCGGCTCAATGGCCGCTCGCTGGATTTGACCCGCTGTGATCGTCAGGATGGGGACAGTCCGGTGCCACACTTTAGTTTCATGGCCGACACTTTGCAGCGCGGACCGGACGACCTGTTCACGCTCAATCCCTGGGGCGATCCGACGTTCCACGTGGAACAAATCCCGTGCTGGATCACCCACACCAACCCGGCGACCCATGAGATCATCCGCAATAACCTCGACCAATCGCCGATGTACTGCGGGATCATCGAGGGGGTTGGGCCGCGTTATTGCCCGTCGATCGAGGACAAGGTCGTGCGCTTTGCCGAAAAAGAGCGCCATCAGATTTTTCTCGAACCGGAGGGCCGCCACACGCTCGAGTACTACGTCAACGGCGTTTCCACCTCCTTGCCCTACGCCGTCCAGCTCGCCTTTCTGCGCAGCATCCAAGGTTTGGAAAATTGCGAGATCCTGCGACCCGGCTATGCGGTTGAGTACGACTACTGTCCGCCGACTCAGCTGCGGCCGACGATGGAGACCAAGCGGGTGGACGGCCTGTATTTTGCCGGTCAGATCAACGGCACCTCGGGTTATGAGGAAGCCGCAGGGCAGGGGTTGATGGCCGGCGCCAACGCCGCCCTTAAAGTGCTCGGCAAACCGCCCTGGATTCTCGGCCGCGACGAGGCGTACCTCGGGGTGATGGTCGATGATTTGGTCACCCGCGGCTGCACCGAGCCCTACCGGATGTTCACCAGTCGCGCCGAGTACCGCTTGTTGTTGCGCCAGGACAATGCCGACCTGCGCCTCACGCCCAAGGCGGCTGCCATTGGCCTCGTCGGCGGCGAGCGGCTGCAGCGGGTCAACACCAAGCTCACCGCCATGGCCCGCGCCGATACCTGGGTGCGCCAAACCCCGTATGACGGCGTCAAACTCGACCTCTGGCTGCGGCGCAGCGAAAATTCCTGGCTTTCCCTGCCCGCTGAGCTCCGCAACGAGTTTTCCGACGAGCTCTGGCCTCTCATTGAGACAAATTTCAAGTATGAAGGCCATCTTGGACGTCAGCAGAACCAAATCGACCGTATGGCCCGCCAGGAGGACAAGCGGCTGCCGGAGGCCATCGATTATGCGGCGATCTGCGGCCTCAAGCAAGAGGCGCGATTCCGCTTCACCGAAATCCGCCCGGCCACCCTCGGTCAAGCTGGGCGCATCCCCGGTATCACTCCCGCGGACCTCGCCATTCTCATGGTGTGGCTAGAAAAATCCGCCAGGGAAGAGTGAATGGCAGGCCTCGGCAGCCCCGAATGCCCGCGCAGGCATAACCCTTCTGAGTAACTTGACCCGGCTGCGGCCCGTTATGGAGCGACGACTTTGTTGTCGTCGTGCGAAAGGTCCGGCCATGATACAGAGCCTTCGGCACGTATCCATGGGCCACCCTTCCGCTACCACCATACGAATGTGGTGGCTCCTTAGCCTGAGTGACTCCAGCTGTAACACACGCATAACTCATTAATTATCAGTGAATTCCGTGAAATTTTCCTGATTATTGGAAAAGCAGTCAGTAAGGCCATCTCGCTTCGCTGGGTTGTGGTTTCTATATCGCTTTCTAGGGTCATAGACGCGCCGCTACAATGCGCCTCCTGCGCAGATCACCGCCTATCAGATTCATACTTTGAAGGACTGGCCCTGAAAGATTGGATGCTCTCATCAGCCGCCCGCTAAGCCAACGCCGCCCGGTCGGTTACGACGCTGCGTTTCTGACATCTTAACCGCATCGACTACTTGCGCGATATCTTCGTTTGGGCCTACACCCGCTCCGCCACCCGCAGTAGAGGCCCTTGCAAATTGCAGCCGTTGCGCCATCCTCCCCAGCCATGCCCGACTCTGACATGACCGCCGCAGAGCAAACTGCCCACGCCGAGGCCCTCAAGCGCATCGGCGAGTGCCTGCGCCGCCGCGCCACGGCGCTCGACTTGAGCCGTTTGGGCCTGTCGTGCCTGCCGTCACAACTCGGCCAGCTCACCAAGCTTACCGAGCTGACCCTCGCCCACAACCACCTCCGCAGCCTGCCGTCGGCACTCTGGCAGTTCGAGGGCCTCAGCCGGCTGGATCTTTCTAACAACAATCTCGACCACCTGCCGCCCGCACTCGGCCAGCTCGCCAGTCTGACCCTGCTGTATCTAGCCAACAACCAGCTCGCCGTGCTGCCGCCCGAGCTCGGCGGCCTCGCCAAGCTCACCCGCCTGGATATTTCCGCCAACCCGCTGGCCACCTTGCCGCCGACTCTCGGCCAGCTTGCCAACCTCACCCGCCTCGACCTCTCCCACAATCACCTCGTCGCCCTGCCGCCAGAGCTCGGCGAGCTCACCCGCCTGACCCGACTGTATTTGTCTAATAATCAACTCGGGTCGCTGCCACCCGAACTTGGCCAGCTCGCCAGCCTGACCCGGCTCTATCTTTCTAACAATCTAATTAAATCGCTGCCGCCCGAGCTTGGCCGGCTCGCCAAGCTCACGGTGCTTGACCTATCTAGCAATCAGCTGGCAAGCCTGCCGCCCGAGCTCGGCCAACTGGTCAGCCTAACCGAGCTGAGCCTTGATAACAACCACTTGAGCAGCTTGCCACCGGAGCTCGGCCAACTCGCCCGGCTCACCGTGCTGCGGCTTATGTCCAACCGCCTGGCCGCACTGCCCGCGCAACTGGCAAGTCTAGAAATGTTAGGAAAATTATTTTTGCACGACAATGCGGGCCTCCAGCTCTCGCCCTCGGTTGTGGGGCCCGATCCGCGCCAGCAGCCGCCGCCACGGGTGGCAGCCCCCAAGGGGATATTGGATTTTTACATAGCGCGGCAGGCGGGCCGGACTCGCGCCTTGAACGAGGTGAAGGTGTTACTGGTGGGGGGCTGTGGCGCGGGCAAAACGAGCATCGTGCAGGCGTTGCGGGACTTGCCATTTCGCGAGCGCGAGGCGAGCACTCCGAGCATCGCGCTGAGCGACTGCACGCTGGATACGGGCGCTGGCCAGCCGGTCACCGCCCATCTGTGGGATTGTTCCGGCCAGCCGCTCAGTCACCTGCTGCATCCGCTATTTTTCAGCCCGCGCAATGTGTATGTGCTGGTGCTCAGCGGTTGCGACCACCGCGAACGCGAGCAGGCGGGCTACTGGCTCGACCTCATCCAGGCGTCGGCTAGCGACGAGCATGGGCAAGGGCCACCGGTGATCGTGGCATTGAACCAATGGAATGTGCCCGGCTGCCGCCCCGAGGTGGATCGCGCTCTGCTGCGCGAGCGGTTTCCGTTCATCCGCGGCTTCGTCGAAATGGACTGCAAGGTGAAAAAGGGGGTTGCGGCCCTCAAGACCGCGCTGCTCAGGGAAATTGAGCGCATGCCGTGGGTGAGCGAACCATTTCCGGAGCCATGGGTTGCGGTGCGCCACGCCCTCGCCGCCAACGCCGGCCAGCCTGGGCATCTCTGCTACGCCCAATATCGCGCCGTGTGCATCGAACACAGCGTCAAGGATGAGGGCCAGCAGGATTACCTAGCAGAAAGCCTGCATCATCTAGGTGCCACTCTTAACGACCACACCGAGCCCGGCCGGCACCCTGCAGATCTGCTAGATCCGCACTGGCTCATCAAACATCTCTACGCTCTGTTGCAGCGCGCCGAAAAACTCGCCGGCGTCCTTCGCCAGAGCGACGTCGACTTGATCCTGCAGGCGGAGCCCGCCGCCACATCCCGCAACTATCTGATGCTTTTGCTCCAGCGCTTGGCCCTCGTGTTCCCGGCGCGCAGCGCCACCGACTTGGTCTGGTTGGTGCCAGCGGTCTTTCCCGATGCGCCACCCGCAGGCCTCGACGCCTTTGACGATGCCGCCGACGCCAGCCGCCTGCGTTATACCTATCAGTCACTTCCAGACGATCTGGTGGCACGCTTCTGCGCGCGCCGCTATGAGTTCATTGAAGATGTTAGAGATCACAAGCAGTGGTGGCGCGGGGGGCTGCTGCTGGCGCGCAAGGGTGCCCGCATTCTCATCCGCAGTGTTCCGCAAGAACGCCAGATGACGCTCACCGTCATCGGCCCACACAAACTCCGCCGCCAACTCGCCGACCTGTGCCAGGAGGAAATGCGCACTATTCACGCCGAATTCTCCGGCCTCCAACCCATCGCGGAAATCCAGTTGCGAGGTGAGTGGGTAAGCAGCGCGCAAGCTCAGGCAGCCGATCCAGACTGACCCACAGCGAGCGCCGGCTTGAGACGCCTGGCCCATATGTGAGACCGAGAAAGCCGGCTGGCGCCCCGCTCCTGCACGCCCCAGGGGCAGGGTCGGGGTGGCAAGATAGCCCACTCCGGAGGGGGGCCTCGCCGCAATTGCTTTTTGCACCTCAATATCTGCTATTATGTGGACCTCTGAATCCTTTAAGCGCCTTCTTATGGTGTGAACTCCTCAACCCCCAGTGCCATGGGCACGCTTGACGCGAACGAAGCGGTGGCCGCCGTGGCTTACCGACTCAACGAGTTTTTCGCCATTTATCCGATCACGCCGTCGTCGCCGATGGCCGAGTTGGCGGATGAATGGTCGGCGGCCGGACGCAAAAACCTGTGGGGAGCAGTCCCCAGCGTGCTGGAAATGCAGTCGGAAGGCGGTGCCGCAGGAGCCTTGCACGGGGCTTTGCTGGCCGGTTCGCTCAGCGCGTCGTTCACGGCATCGCAGGGCTTGCTGCTGATGATCCCCAACATGTACAAGATCGCCGGCGAGTTGATCCCATTCTGCCTGCACGTGACGGCGCGGGCTCTGGCGACCCACGCGCTGAGCATCTTCGGCGACCACTCGGACGTGATGGCCTGCCGCCAGACCGGATTTGCGATGCTGGTGGGCGGTTCGGTGCAGGAGGCCCAGGACACCGCACTCATTTCGCAAATGGTCACCCTGCGCTCGCGGGTGCCGTTTCTGCACTTTTTCGATGGTTTCCGCACCTCCCACGAGGTAGCCAAAATCGCCTTGCTCAGTGATGACGACTTGCACGCACTCATCGACGACGAGAGCATCCGTGCCAACCGCGAACGGGCGCTGACGCCCGACCGCCCGATGATTCGCGGCACGGCGCAAAACCCCGACGTGTTCTTCCAAGCCCGCGAAGGCTGCAATGTGTTCTATGACGCGCTGCCAGGATTGGTTAGAGAAGCGATGGATGCCTTCGCTGCGCGCACCGGCCGCGCCTACCAACCGTTTGATTACGAAGGCGACCCGGCTGCCGAACGGGTCATCGTGATGATGGGCTCGGGCGCCGAAGCGGCGGGCGAGGCCGTCGGCTGGCTCAACGCCAACGGGGAGAAAACCGGGCTGGTGAAGGTGCGTTTGTTCCGGCCATTTTCGGTGGCTGACTTTGCCGCGGCGCTGCCCAGGACGGTGAAGTCGATCGCAGTGCTGGACCGGACGAAAGAACCCGGCGCGGTGGGTGAGCCATTGTACCTCGATGTGGTCGCCGCGTTGCGCCAGGCCGAAACCCTCGGCCTGATGCAAGCCACTCATCAGATCCGGGTGATCGGTGGACGCTATGGCTTGGGCTCCAAGGAATTCACCCCGTCGATGGTCGTGGCGGTGTTTGACGAACTCGCCAAGCCCACCCCCAAATTGACATTCACCGTGGGCATCAACGATGATGTCACCGGCCTGTCGCTCGACTACGATCCGGACTTTGAAGTGGTGCCCGCTGGGATGAAACAAGCGGTGTTCTTCGGCCTCGGATCTGATGGAACCGTCGGCGCTAACAAAAATAGCATCAAGATGATCGGCGAAGGCACCGATAACTTCGCCCAAGGCTACTTCGTCTATGATTCGAAGAAGGCTGGCGCGATGACTGTTTCGCATTTGCGCTTCGGCCCGGCGCCGATTCGCTCGACCTATCTGATTGGCAGCGCCGAGTTCGTCGCCTGTCACCGCTTCGATTTGTTGCAACAAATCAACGTGCTCGACTACACCAAGGCCAGCGGGATTTTCCTGCTCAACTCACCCGGCGATCCCAACGCGGTGTGGGACAGCCTGCCGGCGGATCTGCAACAACAGATTATCGCCAAGCAACTCGAGTTCTATGCCATCGACGCCAGCACCGTGGCGCGCAATTGTGGCATGGCCGGGCGCATCAACACGATCATGCAGACGTGCTATTTCGCCATCTCCGGGGTGTTGGAAAAGGACGAGGCCATCGCCGCCATCAAGTACGCTATCAAGAAAACCTACGGTAAACGTGGCGACGCGGTAGTCCAACGCAATTACGATGCGGTGGACCGCACGCTCGAAAACCTCGTCCGCATTGACTACCCGCAAACCGCCACCTCCAGCGTGGTCCAGGCAGCGCTGGTGCCGGCGAGCGCGCCGGACTTTGTGCAACGCGTCACCGCGCTGATGCTCGCCGGCAAGGGTGACCTGCTGCCGGTTAGCGCCTTCCCGGTGGATGGCACCTGGCCCACCGGAACCACCCAGTGGGAAAAGCGCAATATTGCCGAGGAAATCCCGGTGTGGGAAACGGATATCTGCATCCAGTGCAACAAGTGCGCGATGGTGTGCCCGCACGCCGCGATTCGTCCCAAGGTGTTCACACCCGATTATCTAACCAACGCGCCGGCCACCTTCAAATCCACCGAGTTCAAAGTGCGCGAATACCCCGGCCTGGTGTACTCGCTGCAGGTCGCTCCCGAGGACTGCACCGGTTGCCAACTCTGCGTCAACGTCTGCCCCGCCAAGGACAAGAGCAACCCCAGTCGCAAGGCCATCAACATGGTGGCGCAACTGCCACTGCGCGATGCCGAACGCGAAAACTACGCGTTCTTCCTCGACCTGCCCGATCCGGATCGCGCGATGTTGCGCGACGACGTCAAGACCTCGCAGTTCATGCGGCCGCTGTTTGAATACTCGGGTGCCTGCGCCGGTTGCGGCGAAACCCCGTACGTCAAGTTGCTCACCCAATTGTTCGGCGATCGCCTGCTCATCGCCAATGCCACTGGTTGTTCTTCTATCTACGGCGGCAACCTGCCGACTACACCTTACACCGAGGACGCCTGCGGCCGCGGTCCGGCTTGGGCCAACTCGCTGTTTGAAGATAACGCGGAGTTCGGCCTCGGCTTCCGCGCCAGCCTCGACCAATCTCGCGCCTACGCTAACCTGTTGCTCAGCCAACAGGTTGAATTGTTAGGTGATGACTTCGTCAGTGCCATGCTCGGTGCCGACCAATCGGACGAAGCGGGCATCAATGCCCAGCGCGAGCGGGTGGTGGCGATGCGCCAAGCACTCAGCGGGCAGAGCAGCCGTGAGGCGCGCGCCCTCAGCCAGATCGGTGACTATCTGGTGGACAAGAGCGTGTGGATCGTCGGTGGCGACGGTTGGGCCTATGACATTGGCTTCGGCGGGCTCGATCACGTGATTGCTTCCGGCCGCAACGTCAACATCCTGGTGCTCGACACCGAAGTTTACTCTAACACCGGCGGCCAACAATCCAAGGCCACGCCGCTGGGTGCGGTGGCCAAGTTCAGCATGGCCGGCAAGGCTCTGCCGAAAAAGGACCTCGGCCTCATCGCGACCACCTATGGATCGGTGTATGTGGCGCGGGTGGCCTTCGGTGCCAAGGATGCGCAGACGGTCACCGCGTTCCGCGAGGCGGAGAGTTATGACGGGCCATCGCTCATCATTGCCTACAGCCACTGCGTCGCCCACGGCTACAGCCTGTCGCAAGGCATCGAACAACAGAAACGCGCGGTCGCCTGCGGCTACTGGCCGTTGTTCCGCTTCGATCCGCGCCGCACGGCCAACGGCGAAAACCCGATGAAGCTCGACTCCAGCCCGCCGAAAGCCTCGCTCGCCGAATTCACCCGCAACGAGACCCGCTTCCAGATGTTAGAGCGCATCAACCCGGATCGGTCGGCGATGCTCCAACAAATGGCCGCCGCTTCGGTCAAGGAGCGCTTTGCCCTCTATCAAAAGTTGGCCGCCAATGGTGCGTCCGCCGCCGCCGCTGAACCCACCAACCCTGCCCTCTGACCGTTATGAACCTCTCCACCACCTATCTGGGCTTGTCGTTGAACAACCCGGTGATGCCCGGGGCCTCGCCGATGGTAGACAAGCTCGACACCGTGCGCCTGCTCGAAGATGCCGGGGCAGCAGCAATCATTATGCACTCGTTGTTTGAAGAGCAGATCACCAGCCAACAACTTGCGGAGTTTGCCCACACCGAGTTTTTTGCGGACTCCTCGTCGGAGGCGAGTTCATACTTCCCGCAGATGGCCGATTACGCGCTCGGGCCGGATACATACCTCGAGCAGATCGCCAAAATCAAAGACGCGGTGGCCATCCCCGTCATCGGTTCGCTCAACGGTATCAGCATGGGCGGCTGGACCGATCACGCCCGCCTCATCCAACAGGCGGGTGCCGACGCGCTGGAACTCAACGTCTACTACGTCGCCACCAACCCTAACGAATCCGGCATTGAAGTCGAAAAGCGCAGCCTCGACATCCTCGAGGCGGTCAAGGCCAGCGTGACCATTCCGATTTCGGTGAAGCTCTCGCCGTATTTCTCCTCGCCGGGACATTTCGCCAAACAACTCGACGCCTGCGGTGCTGCCGGAGTGGTCATGTTCAACCGTTTCTATCAGCCGGATATCAATATCGAGGAACTCGAAGCCACGCCCTACCTTGAGCTGTCCAACTCGACGGAACTGCGCCAGCGCCTGCGCTGGATCGCCATCATCCACGGCCACATCAAGGCCGACATTGCGCTGAGCGGCGGCGTCCACACGTTCGAGGATATCATCAAAGGCATCATGGTCGGCGCCGATGTGGTGCAGGTAGTATCCAGCTTGCTCATGCATGGGCCGCAACACCTCGCCGGTCTGCTCGCCGATTTGAGCCGCTGGATGGAAGCCCACGAGTATGAGTCAGTTGAGCAGATGCGCGGCAGCATGAGCCTCGGCCATTGCCCGGATCCATCGGTGTATGAGCGTGCCAATTACCTGCGCGTACTGCAACTTTGGAAAATCTGAACCGTCAGATGCTGTCGTTTTCACAAACCACCGGATACGCCATCGCAGCGCTGGCTTGCCTCGCTCGGCATGGCTCGGAGTCGATGATGGTGCGTGAAATCGCGGTGTGCACGGATATGCCATTGCCGTATTTATCCAAGGTGCTGCACCGGCTATGTGCAGCGGGCATGGTCGAAAGCAAGCGCGGCTACAAGGGCGGGGTAAAGCTCGCCGGGCGGCCTGAGCACATTTCGCTGTTACAGATTCATCGCGCGGTGGAAAGCGCGCGTCAGTCGGTGGTCACCGAGGGTACCGCAGAAAATCCTCGACCTAACACGTTTTGGGAGGCATTTCATGACACGTGCCGCGTGCAGCTCGCCACCATGATCCTGGCCGACGTGCTTGCCTATGAAAACTCACCCCACACCTGACCCATGAACCATCCCTATCTACCCATTCTCGTGTTTTTCGCCGTGGCGCTCGCAGTGCCGATTGGTGCCCTCGCCCTGGCCCGCGTCTGGATGACGTATTTCACTCCCATCAAAAAGGGTGCAGAAAAAAATGCCCTCTACGAATGCGGGGTCAATCCGCTCTCCGACCGGCAGACGCGCTTCCACTCGAAGTACTACCTCTTCGGCCTGTTATTCTTGTTGTTCGATGTTGAAACCGTGTTCCTGTTGCCATTCGCCGTCGCCTTTCTCGGCTTCAAGTCCATCGGCGCCTTCATCGCCGCCATGATCTTCCTGATGCTGCTCGCCGAGGGCCTCGTGTGGGCCTGGAGCAAGGGCTTGCTCGACTGGCGCGCCCTCTCTAAGCCTAGCTTCTAATTGAAAAAAAAGTCAGATCACGCAGGCAACCCAGCCGTGGGAGTCGCATAGTTCCTGATAGGTCTGCGGGCTCATCACCGCAAATGCCCAGCTGGCGACCACCTGCGCGTCGCCGTCGCCCGCCGCGATGTTGTGTCGCCACTTGCTATCAAACGCTAGCCCATGGGTGGCCGTGCTTGAACCGGCGATGAGGTGCGACCACGACAGACTGGAAATAACCGCTACGGCGCCAGCGCTTAGGCCGTTTTTGCCATTGAGCTCAAAGGCGATATCGGCGTTGAGAAACTGATGCTGTGCGGGTGCTGGCATGGCTACTTCTGGGGCGTGGCAGGCGTCGCTGACCAGCGAAAACTGCGGTTCGTCGTCCCCATTGCGCATCACCATAACCCGGCAGTTGCCGCTGCCCGAAAGGGTGGCGACAGTACCAGCCCAGGTGCCGGTCGACGGCATGGTGGTGGCGCTGACGCTCAGGTCGAGAATGAAGCTGGCGCGGGTGGCCCAACTGGCGAAGAAGCGTGGAGGATTAATTTCCAGCGCCGTCTCTAACATCCATTGGTGGGTCAGGTTGCCGTCAGCGGCGGGTACCGTAGCGCGGACGATGGAGCTGGAATCGCCAATGCCCTCGAAGGGGTCCTGCAGACACACCAGCAATAAGTCGGGGGCTGGTGGCGCTGCGCCGAGGCTGGTAGTGTCTGTTGCAAATGCCCGCGGCGTGGTGGACTGGAGTGGGATCGCGCTCATCCCTCGCCGTATAACAAGTCCAGGCCGCACGGTCGAGGGAAAAGGCGGCCCCGGAGCAACTTTGGCGCAATGTGATAAGTACGATGCAATATTTGGCTCGCGTGTTGCTGGCTAACTGGTCATTGTGTGGTGATTTATGAAACACCAGAAAGGACTCCTATACATCACAGCCTTGATGCTCGCGAGTGCGGGCGGCGCATTTGCGAGTGAGGCGGACCTGAAGATACCGAATCTCGATACGGTGAAGTTCGCTTCGCTGGGCGGGGTGAGCGGACACGCTCTGATGCTCATGGGGCTGGTAGTATGCGTGCTCGGTGGCTTGTTTGGTCTTATACAATACAACCAAACCAAGAATCTTCCGGTGCACCAGAGCATGGCGACGGTTTCCAACACCATTTGGGAAACCTGTAAAACCTATCTATTCACCCAAGGCAAGTTTCTTGCGATCCTGTGGCTGCTCATCGCGGGCTGCATGATCTATTACTTCGGCGTGCTGCAAAGTAACTCCGCGGGGCATGTGCTCGTCATCCTGCTCGCCTCTGTGCTCGGCATTCTCGGCTCCTACGCAGTGGCGTGGTTCGGCATCCGCATCAACACGGTGGCCAACTCCCGCACCGCGTTCTCCGCGCTCAAGGGCAATCCGCTCGCCACCCTCGGCATCCCGCTGCGCTCCGGCATGAGCGTCGGCCTGCTGCTCGTCTGCGTCGAGTTGTTCTTCATGATCGGTATTTTGATTTTTCTGCCTAACGAGCTCGTTGGCCCCTGTTTCATCGGTTTTGCTATCGGCGAATCCCTCGGTGCCTCGGTGCTACGCATTTGCGGCGGCATCTTCACCAAGATTGCCGATATCGGATCCGACTTAATGAAAATCGTCTTTCAACTTCCCGAGGATGATCCGAAAAACCCGGGAGTGATAGCCGACTGCACCGGTGACAACGCCGGCGACTCTGTAGGCCCGACGGCCGACGGCTTTGAGACGTACGGGGTGACCGGGGTGGCGTTGATAGCGTTCCTGTCATTGGCGCTGGCCTCCCAACAGGACGTCTGCGCCACGCTCATCGTCTGGATCTTTGTGATGCGTATCCTCATGATCATCACTTCTCTGGCCTCCTATCTCGTCAATGAATCTATCAGCAAGACGATGTACGGCGGTAAACAGGACTTTGATTTCGAAGCGCCGCTCACCCACCTGGTGTGGTTGACCTCGGCGGTGTCCATTGGCGTGACCTTTCTGGCCAGCAAAATTTTGCTAGGTGACTTCGTCTTTGAAGGTGCCGCGTTGTCTAATCTGTGGTGGGCGCTGTCCCTGATCATCAGTTGCGGCACGATTGCCGGAGCGCTGATCCCCGAGTTCACCAAGGTGTTTGTTAGCACCCATTCCCGCCACGTCCAGGAAGTGACCAATTGCTCCAAGCATGGCGGCGCCTCGCTCAACATCCTCTCCGGCTTTGTCGCTGGCAATTTTTCCGCCTTCTGGATGGGGCTGGTGATTATGACGCTGATGTTCGCGGCCTGGCAGTTCTCGATCAACCCAGATCTGATGGCCATCATGCCAGCTAAGTTCGCCTTCGCCGCACCCATCTTTGCCTTCGGCCTGGTCGCCTTCGGCTTCCTCGGCATGGGCCCGGTCACCATCGCGGTGGACTCCTACGGCCCGGTCACCGACAACGCCCAGTCGGTCTATGAATTGAGCCAGATTGAAAGCGTGCCAAACATAACTGCCGAGCTCAAACAGGATTTTGGGTTTGACCCGGACTTTGAAAATGCCAAGTACCAGCTTGAAAAAGGCGACGGTGCGGGCAACACGTTCAAAGCCACCGCCAAGCCTGTGCTCATCGGCACGGCCGTAGTGGGAGCCACGACCATGGTTTTCGGGATCATCATGCTGCTGGAGAACCTGTTTGGCAACGTCGTCTGCAAGCTCTCCATTGTGCAGCCCGAGATTATTCTCGGACTCGTCATGGGCGGTTCGGTCATCTATTGGTTCACCGGTGCCTCCTGCCAGGCAGTGGTCACCGGTGCCTATCGGGCTGTAGTTTTCATCAAGGACAACCTGAAGCTTGATGTCACCACCGCCTCCAACAAGGACAGCAAGGAAGTGGTGGCCATCTGCACCAAATACGCCCAGAAGGGCATGTGGAATATCTTCATCGTGGTGTTCTGCTTTGCACTCGCGCTGCCCTTCTTCAGCCCGTATTTCTTCATTGGCTACCTCATTGGCATCGCCTTCTTCGGGCTGTTTCAAGCCATCTTCATGGCCAATGCCGGCGGTGCCTGGGACAATGCCAAGAAGATCGTGGAAGTGGACATGCGCGAAAAAGGCACGGAATTGCATGCGGCCACGGTGGTGGGCGACACGGTAGGCGATCCGTTCAAAGACACGTCGTCGGTGGCAATGAACCCTGTGATCAAATTCACAACGCTGTTTGGTTTGCTGGCCGTGGAGATTGCGGTGAGCATGACCCAAGCTCACGCGCTGGCTCTCAAGACCGATCCGGGTGCCATCAACTGGAGTCCGTGGATCGGCGGCACACTCTTCCTAGTCGCCTTGGTTTTCGTCTATCGTTCGTTCTACGGCATGCGCATTCCCGAGGAGGGTTGAGCTGAGTAGTAACACACTCGCGCCGCTATGGACTGGATAGAAATAATTGCGTTGGCGGTGGCGGGTGGCGCCGCGGGCCTGATCAACGCGGTGGCGGGTGGCGGCACCTTGGTGACGTTTCCGGTGCTGTTGTTGTTTGGCACCAGCCCGGTGATTGCCAACGCCACTAGCACCACCGCGTTGGTCATCGGCACAGCCGGCAGTCTGCTTGGCTTTCAAAACCAGCTTCGCAGCATTCGCCGCTGGCTCGCACGCTTGGTGCCGGTGAGCATTGTGGGCGGCTGGCTGGGCAGTGTGCTGCTCACGCACAGCGGCGACCGTCTGTTCGGCTCGCTGGTGCCCTATCTGATTCTGTTTGCCACAGTGTTATTTTTGTTGCAGGAGGCACTCCGCAAATGGCTCAACCCAGCTGGGTTGGCCACGATGCCGCGGCACACGCCTGCGCCGTGGTTGGCGGTGGGATTTCAGTTTGGCGTGGCCGTGTATGGCGGCTACTTTGGTGCCGGCATCGGTATTTTGATGCTGGCCTCACTGGGGCTTATTGGGTTGAGCGACATTCGGCAGATGAACGCGCTCAAGAATGTTCTTGGCGCGCTGATCAATGTAGTGGCTGCCGGGTGGTTCGTGGCCAGCGGGATGGTTGATTGGCCGCGGGCGGGGGTGATGGCCGGCGGTGCCCTCGCAGGATACTACGTGGGCGCCAGCCTGTCGGAGCGGCTCCCGCGGCCGCTGCTGCGGCGCGCGGTGACGCTCATCGGTTTTACCATCGCGGCCATCATGTTTTACCGGCAATGGGCATGATGGCCTTGGTGGGTGGAGGAGTTACTTGCGGAGGGCTTCTTCGCGGGCCTTAGCGGCGGCGATGACTTCCTCGGAGATATTGCGCGGGCAGGGCGAGTATTGCAGGAACTCCATCGAGAACTGGCCACGCCCGGAGGTCATGGTGCGCAGGTCGCCGATGTAGCCGAACATGGAACTCAGCGGCGCTTCCGCCTTGACCCGCACGCCGTGAAACACCGTGTCTTGGCTCTTGATCATGCCGCGGCGACGGTTGAGGTCGCCAATGACGTCACCGACCTGGGCTTCCGGGGTGAAGACGTCGATCTTCATGATCGGCTCAAGGATGTGCGGGCCGGCCTTTTGCATCGTCTGGCGATAGGCGGCCTTGGCAGCGATTTCGAATGCGATGGACGACGAGTCCACCGCGTGGAAACCGCCGTCGGTGAGGGTAACTTTGAAATCCAAGCAGGGGTATCCGGCGAGCGGTCCCTTGGTGATGGAGGTGCGGAAGCCTTTTTCCACGGCGGGGATGTATTCCTTGGGGATATTGCCACCGACCACGGCGCTTTCGAACACAAAGCCCGAGCCGGGCTCGAGTGGTTCGATGGTGTACTCGATTTTGGCAAACTGACCGGAGCCACCGCTTTGCTTCTTGTGGGTGTAGCTGTCCTTGATCGCCTTGGTGATGGTTTCGCGATAAGCCACCTGCGGGGCACCGACATTCACCTCGACCTTGTGGGTGCGCTTGAGGATGTCGATTTTGATATCGAGGTGTAACTCGCCCATGCCTTTGAGGATCAACTCGTTGGTTTCCTCATCGGTTTCGACGTGGAATGACGGGTCTTCCTTGACCATTTTGCTGATGGCGATGCCGAGTTTTTCGGCGTTGGCGCGGTCTTTGGCCGCCACCGCAATGGAAATGACCGGCTCTGGAAATACCATTGGCTCCAGCGTGGCCGGGCGGTTCACATCGCACAGGGTGTGGCCGGTCTGCACATTCTTCATGCCCACGATGGCGATGATGTCGCCGGCCTGGGCGACGTCAATTTCGGTGCGGTCGTTGGCGTGCATTTCCACCATGCGTCCGACGCGCTCGGTCTTGCCAGTGAAGGTATTGAGGATTGTGTCGCCCTTCTTGAGCACGCCGGAGTAGACGCGGGTGAAGGTCAGGGCTCCGAACTTGTCGTCCATGATCTTAAAGGCCAAGGCGCGGAACGGCTTGGTCACATCCACGATGGCATACTCGCCGGTCGGGTTGCCTTCCAGGTCCACTTCGGGTTGTGGCTTCACTTCGGTGGGGCAGGGCAGGAATTCCACAACTGCGTCGAGGATGTTCTGGACGCCTTTGTTTTTGAATGACGACCCGCAATAGGTCGGGAAGAAATCCATCTTGATGGTGCCTGTGCGGATACAACGCTTGAGGGTATCGAGATCGGGCTGTTCGCCGTCGAGGTATTTTTCCATCACCTCGTCGTCCTGTTCGACGGCGGTTTCCACCAGCATAGCGCGGAATTCCTCGACCTTGTCGACCATGTCCGCAGGCACGTCGCCGATGGTGAAATTATCGGGCAGGCCGGTTTCATCCCAGACGTAGGATTTGCGGGTGAGCAGATCCACCACGCCGACGAAGCTGTTTTCCACCCCGATGGGCAGCACCATCACCAGCGGCTTGGAGCCGAGGATGTTTTGGACTTGGTCGATCACGCGGTAGTAATCCGCGCCGATGCGGTCCATCTTGTTGACGTAAATGATCCGGGAAACGTGCGAATCCGTGGCATAGCGCCAGTTGGTTTCGCTCTGGGGTTCGACGCCGCCAGAGGCACAAAACACGCCCACGCCGCCGTCGAGCACCTTGAGCGACCGGTACACTTCGATGGTGAAATCGACGTGGCCCGGGGTGTCGATGATATTGAACTGGTAGTCTTTCCAGAAGCAGGTGGTGGCGGCCGACTGGATGGTGATGCCGCGTTCCTGCTCCTGCTCCATGAAGTCGGTGGTGGCCGCACCATCGTGAACCTCACCCATTTTGTGAATCTTGCCGGTGAGCTTGAGAATGCGTTCGGTGGTCGTCGTCTTGCCCGCGTCAACGTGGGCGAAAATGCCGATGTTGCGGTATTTGGTGAGGTCTTTCATGCGGTGGATGGGGTACGGATTGCCATGCCAGTACGGCGTGGCTGGGGCGCATTCCTAGTCGGAAGCCGCGTTTTGGCAACCCTAGAGTCGCAAATTAGCAACATTTCTGCACCTGATTCAACCCTGGAGTCGCCAATTTTCAACATTGCGGCGGCTTGTCCGGGCGCGCAGCCACCGATTTTTCAGCGCGCGACTGGCAAAATCATCGCTGATAAAACTGCCAACATTCAACATTGAACCAAAGAGCCTAGCGCCGAGGTCTCTTTAAATGCGGCAGCGGTGAGCGGGAATATTTGCAGAGTTGGCTTGGCAGGACGAGGGAACGTGGGTGATGGTGGCGGCGGTGGCCAGTTGTGAGCATTGCGGGACGGAATATGCGCGGCAAAAAGGCGCAGTGGAGCGGTATTGTTGCCGGGGCTGCGAGTATGTGGCGGCGATGATAGCAGAGAACGGGTTTGAACAATATTATGACCTCAAGCTTGGGCTGGCGGTGACCCCGGTGAGGAGTCGTCCGTTTGAGGAGCATGATTTTTCCTGGTTGGATGGGAAGATGGCGGAGGCGGAGCGCAGAGCGTTGCAACAGGGGGAAGCGGCGCACATGGAGTTGTCTTTGGAAGGCATTTCCTGTGTCGGCTGTGTCTGGTTGGTGGAAAAACTCTTTGTCCGCCACGCCGGTGCGGTCCGGGCCGCAGCCAACCCATCCAGCGGACGTCTGTACTTGGAATGGGTGCCGACGCACTGTGAGTTGGTGGGCTACTTGCGCGAGTTGTGTCAGTTTGGCTATGTGGCGGCTCCGGCGGGCGCGGTGAGCGGGGATCATGAACGGATGCGCTTGGCGGCACGCATCGGCTTGTGCGGGGCGTTTGCTCTCAACACGATGGCGTTCACCCTGCCGGTGTATTTGGATATGCCCGCGGATTTTGAATTTGCCGCAGTGTTCCGCTTGATTGCCTTGACATCGGCAACCTTGTCGATGTTGGCCGGCGGCGGCTACTTCATGGAGCGCGCGTGGCGCTCGCTGCGGGCGGGCAGCCTGCACATTGACATGCCCATCGCCCTGGGCTTGCTCGCGGCTTACGCGGCTTCCATTGGCGGCTGGATCATGAAATACGAGCGGCTGGTATACTTCGATTTCGTGTCGGTTTTCGTGTTTTTAATGTTGAGCGGGCGCTATTTGCAGACTTCTGCGGTGGAGAAAAACCGCCGCCGGCTGGTGCGGCGACAACCGGTGCCCGATGCGTTGCCACTTTTGGATCAAGGCGGGGCCATGGTCGGCCGGGAGGCGCTTGCGCCCGGCCTGAGGTTTTTGCTAGGTCCAGGGCAAGCCCTACCGGTCAGCGGGGTGATGGTGACCGGCGAGGCGGATTTTTCACTAGAGTGGATTCACGGCGAGGCGGTGCCGCAGCGGTTTGTGGCGGGCTCGCGCTTGCCGGCGGGGGCGATCTTGCTGAGCCGGGTGCCGGCAGCGGTGGAGGCGAGCGAGCGTTGGGAGGACTCACTGCTGGCGAAGTTGACGGCACCACTGGCGGGGGAACGTGGGTCGCCGGGCTTGGCCCGGCTGCTGCGGAATTACCTGATCGTGGTGCTGGTGCTGGGAGTGGCGGCCTTGGGGTATTGGAGTGCGAAGGGGGCTGGGTTGACAGGCTTGCAGGCGATGATCTCAGTGTTTGTGGTGTCTTGTCCTTGCGCGCTGGGACTGTCGATTCCACTGGCAGACGACCTAGCGGCCACGGCGATGGAGCGGCTCGGCGTGTATGTGCGAACGGCCGGTGTATGGCAGCGGTTGCGGCGGGTGCGCAAGGTGGTGTTTGACAAAACTGGAACTCTCACCTTGGAGCGGCCGGTGCTGGAAAATCCGGAGGCTGTGGCGCAGTTGGATGAGGCCGCCGCGCTGGCCTTGGCCCAACTGACGCGCGGCTCACTGCATCCGGTGGCGCGGACCTTGCTCGAAGCCTTGGGCATGCGAGGACAAAAGTTGCTGGCACAGCACCCCGGCGCCGTGCCCGAGGAGTTTGCCGGACTTGGCGTGGCGCTCAACTCGCCGGCGGGTCGCTGGTCGCTGGGCCGGGCTGGATGGTCGGGGATGGATGCGACGGGGGCGGCCGCCGCTACCACGGCGGGCAGCGAATTGCGCTTGGACGCCCATTGGGTGGCGTCATTTCAGTTCAGCGAAGCCCTGCGACCCGGCGCCACGGCCATGCTGCGGCGCTTGGAACGCCGCGGTCTGGCGCTGTATATTCTTTCGGGCGATCATCCGGCCAAGGTCGCCAGCATGGCACAAGCCCTGGGCCTGCCCGCCGCGCACGCCCACGGCGGGCTTTCTCCCGAAGAAAAGTCCCGCCGCGTCAGCCTCGTCAGCCGCCAAGATACGCTCTATCTGGGCGACGGGGCCAATGATGCGCTTGCTTTCGATGCCGCGCTGGTGACGGGCACGCCAGTGGTGGATCGCAGTTTGCTGGAGTCCAAGGCGGATTTTTACACCTTGGGAGCTGGGTTGGGATTTTTGCCACCGCTGCTCCAAACGGCTGCCACCCGCGCCATCGCTGTCCGCTCCGCCTTTGGCTTCGCCTTGGTCTATAACATCACCACCGTCAGCTTCGCAATGAACGGGCGGATGAGCCCGTTGCTGGCGGCTATCCTGATGCCGCTGAGCTCGATTGTTTCGATTTTACTAGTAGCGACAATTTTTCGGGCAATTGCTGCGAAGAATGATTGAAAAAGCGCAATCCATTCTCTAGCCTCACTAAGGACAATCTTCGAGAACGATATGACGGCTACCATCCACGCTCATAAATCCTTTGAAAATTCGCTGCTGGATAGGATTCTTCAATCCGAGCGCTTCAAGATTTACCAGGATGCATTTCGGCTCACCACCGGCCTGCCGCTGCGCCTGGTCTCCGCGGATGCCGATCATTGGAAGCTGGACGACAACACGGTCAACGGCAGTCCGTTTTGCGAAGCCCTCAACCTGGGCGGTAATGCCTGCCCCGCCTGCTGCGAAACCAACCGCCGCCTCATGCACGAGGCGGCAGTCCATGGCCCCTCCACCTGCAATTGTTTTGCCGGTCTTTGCGCCACCGCCGTGCCAGTCAAATTGGGTGCCTCCGTCGTGGGCTTTTTGAAAACCGGGCAGGTTTTCACCAAAGTGCCAAGCGAAGCCCAATTCACCGCAATGCTCGGCTCGCTGGGCCGCAAGACGCTCAGTGAGTCCTCTATCAGCCAACTCAAGAGCGCTTACCTGAACACTCGTGCGGTCGAACCGCAACGCTACGACAGCATGATCACCCTCTTGCAAACCTTCGCCGAACAACTCAGCAAGCAGGCGGAATCACTGGCTATCATCGATGAAGGCAGCGAACCGGTAGCCATTGTCCGCGCCCGCAAATTCATCCACGCCAACGTCGATCAACCGCTGCCGCTGGGCCAGGTGGCACGCGCCGCCGGCTTGAGCGAATCGCATTTTTGCCGACTTTTCAAGGAGTCAATCGGCTTGACGCTCACCGATTATGTGAATCGCTGCCGCATTGATTGGGCCAAGCGCGAGTTGCTGCGTCCCGAAGTACGCA
The DNA here is from genome assembly GCA_008932935.1 of Verrucomicrobiota bacterium. Classification (GTDB taxonomy): domain Bacteria; phylum Verrucomicrobiota; class Verrucomicrobiia; order Verrucomicrobiales; family Akkermansiaceae; genus Luteolibacter. The sequence continues at coordinate 2,884 of WBXD01000002.1, read as the reverse complement.
TCTCGGAAATCGCCTTCCTCGTCGGCTACCAATCGTTGTCACAATTTAACCGCAGCTTCGCCCGGATCGCGAAGGTTTCGCCCACCCAGTACCGGCGTCAGAGGCTCGAACTCGCGGCCTCGTAGGGCGGGGCCTTGCCCGCTGCCAACCCCGCTAAATTTCCCTAACCCATCACCCGGCCCATGGAAGAGCGCTACGAAATCCGGGAAAAGATTGGCCAAGGTGGGATGGGCGCGGTGTTTCGGGCCTACGACATGCGGATGAACCGCGAAGTGGCCATCAAGCGCATCCAACAAGAAGGCGAAGGTGCCCTGCAACAAGCCACCTCGCAACAAATCGTCAAGGAAGCCGGAGCCCTCGCCTCGCTGCAACATCCACATATCGTCACCGTGTACGACGTCGGTTCGGACGCAGAAGGACCCTATGTGGTCATGGAATTGATCAGCGGCAAGACGCTCGATGAACTCATCGAGCGGGCACCGCTGACTTGGCCGGACTTTCGCGAACTCGCCCTGCAAACCCAGGAAGCACTCATCGCCGCCCAGGAACTCAATCTGATCCACCGCGACCTCAAGCCCGGGAACCTCATGCTCACCTGGCTGCCCTCCGGCAGGTTCCAAGTGAAAATCGTCGATTTCGGGCTGGCCCACCTCGCCGGGGCCAGCGCGTTGGACCATCTGGAAAATGCGGAGGCAGTCTATGGCTCGATATTTTTCATGTGCCCGGAGCATTTCGAGCGTACCCGGCTGGATATGCGCTCGGATATGTATTCCATCGGCTGCGTTTACTACAACGCGCTGGCTGGGATCTATCCGTTCAATGGGGACACTGGGCTGCAAGTGATGACCGCCCACCTGCACCACGAAGTCATTCCTTTGCAGGAAGTGCGTCCGGACATTCCGCTGTGGGCTTGCGACTGGGTGATGTGGCACCTCAACCGGCTCACCACCGATCGCCCTCAAAATGCCCGCGAATCCCTCAAAGTATTCCTGCAAAACGCCCATGCCGGAGCCTCGGCCATGCGAACCACGTCCGCGCTGTCGGCGACCGGCCTGATCCGCATGCCCCGTGCAATCAGCCCGGGGGCCGTTGCGCCAGGGGCCGCCATGCTCGAAGCTCCGCGCACCCAAACCGCACCCCTGCCGCTGCTGCCCCCGGAAGGCTCCAAGCCGAGCGTTCACGCCTCACCGCCACCGCCACCGCCGCCGCCGCCGCCGGTACTGCCGCCGGTGCCCCCAGCCCCCCCGCCAGCCCCCCGCTTGAGGCCAGCTCCCAAGCCCACCCCCATCCCGCAAGCAGCGCTCGGCCCGCTGGTGGCCAAGGCGCTTGGCGCGGGCCACGTTGCTGCCATGCACCCGGAGCACGCAGCGCTGGCGGCACCGAAACGTCGTCCGTTGAGCAAGCAGACCAAAATTGCGATAGCGCCCGTGGTGGCGATTGTGTTGGTGCTGGTGGCTTTGGTCATGAAAACTCCGAGCCCACAGATGGCGGCCCTCACCGGCATGCTGCGAGCCGCCGCCTTGGAAGATGCCAGAAAGGTCCCGGACACTGAGAAAGAACTCAGCGTCACCCAAGACTCGGTTGGCATCCTGCTCAAAGCCACCTTGACCCCGGCCGCAACCAAGACCCCGGCCCGGGTGTATTTGGCCCTGCGTTATGCCAAGGCCGCGCAGGGCAGCGAGGTGGACGTGGATGACCTGATTGTGGCTTTCCTCATCAAACACTCCACCAACGACCACTACGACACGCAGTTGCTCGAGGTCTTGGGTAAACGCAGGAACCCGGCCGTCGTCCCTCCCCTCCTCGAGTTCTGCCGTAACACCACCAACACCGTAGCCGCCCACGCCGCCATCATGGTTTGCCGCAGCCTCGCCACCGACAACGACTTCGCCACATTCATCGATATCCTCGGGTCCTCCGGCAATCCCGCCATCCGCCAGGCCGCCGAGGATGCTGCCGCAGCCATTCTTGAAAAATCCAGCCGTCGCCTATCGCTCGGCATCACAGTGAGCAGCTCGCTCACCACCGCCAACCATCCTGAGGTCAAATATGCGCTCATCCGCCTGCAGGGCTGCGTTGGCGGGGTGAAAGCCGCCGCCACCGTCACCGCCGCCCTCGCCGCCTCCGATAAAAACGAGCAACTCGCCGCCGCTATGGCCCTGGCCGCATGGCCTGACGATAGCATGTTTGAACGGCTCATCGACTATCTAGGAAAACTCAGCGACTCCCCATCGCGGGCGTTGGTGTTGGATGCCTGCGTCCGCTTCCTTGCCAACCCGCAGCGGACGCGCACCCCGGCAAGCAACCTCAAACTCTGGGATTTGCTCGCCAGCTGCGCCAATTCACCCGCCGAAAATGCCCAGCTCGCCCACGCCCGCGCCGCTCATAAAAAGTGAGCCAGCCCGCTGCAAGCCGACCTGTTCTGCTGCTATCGACTATTTATCTGTCACCTTGTATCCTATCGACTATTTATCTGTCACCTTGTATCGGTCGCCTGTTCCCGGCGTTTGCGCTGCCAGGCGATGAACGTCTGATAGCAGACACCGTGACCGCGGGCGAACGCCATGGCGGTCAGGCCGCTGCGGTCGAAGGCGTCCAGCAGATCCTGGCGTTGGGCCGGGGTGAAGCGCAGTCGGCCGTCGCTGCCGGCGCGGATGATGGAGGAATCGGAGGGAGCTGGTTCGGATGATGTAGATTGCATACGCAACTATGTATGCTACCTATGCCCCCGCGTGGCTAGTGGCCGTCTATTGAGCGCTTACGTTGCTGCGTGCCTCTGGCCGCAGCGCCCGTGCGCAAGTGAATGCACCTTGTGCCACGCCCGGCGCATTCTCCACGCCCGGCCCGCGCCACTTGGCACGCGCCGCGAGACGCGGCTCCCACG
>WBXD01000001.1 GCA_008932935.1 Verrucomicrobiota bacterium | reverse complement strand
TGTGACAGTTTTGACGGATAGTACAGAGTGACAGATAAATTGTGAAGCATCCCGCCCGCACGCTGCTCATCCGCCACGGAAAAAACGACAAGAGCCGCCTGCTGCCGGGGGGTGGCCGCAGCGCCTGGTGGCAAGGAGGCTACCTGACCCCGGTTGCGTTCCAGTCACCCCAGGGTGCGGGACGAGACCGTGTAGCTCACGCGTGTTTCCGGGCTTGCGCCATGAGCGGATTGTCGAAGGCGGTGGCGTAGGCATCGAGTGTGGAGGCCTTGATGCGCAAGGCTTTGCCGGCGTGGCGCCAGCCGGAGACAGCGGTAAAGACTTCGCGGAGAATCGCCCGTGCGGCGGTGGCGTGTAGCCCGAAGCGGGGCGCGGCAGCAAGTGCGGCGGCGATGGCGGGTGGCTCCTGCCGTTCGGAAATGGGTGTCGCGGGCATCTGCGTTCGATCCATTTCCGGCACGGGGTTCAGGTCGTAGGCAGGGGAAAGCGCCCAACGTCCGGGTGCGAGCATGAGAAAACCGTGGTTGCGGAGGTGGTCGTCATAGTTGCTGACGAGAAGTGAATAGACAAGACGACGCCACATTTCACCCAGATCGGCGGTGACGTGATGGCCGAATTGGCGAATGCCATCGGCAAGCAGGGTGTAGGCCCCGGCCTCGCCCGGCGGCAGACCTAACAAGCTATTGGCCGAGATGAACGGGATGCGCCGCGCGCCCTCGCGGTCGAAGCGGGTGATCAAGGCGACGCTGCTCCCAGCAACCGTAACCCGCCGGTGATCCGCGACCCGGATACCGGCCCGCTGCGCGAGGGTGAGGGCAAGAATTTCGCCTGCTGCAATGTCGCGAATATCATCGGGCTTGGGGAACTTGGCGATGGCAAACCGGCCATCCGGGAGCGCGATGGCGGACTTGGGCCGCGCACCACCGAGTGGCGAGCCCTGCCCCAGCAGATAACGCAGATCGCTGGCCGTGTCGGTTTCACCATGAACGGCGGCGGCGGCGTTGAGCAGGGCCGCGAGTTTCACCAAGGGAGGGATGTTGCCATTGCCTGCGGCAAGGAACGGAGCGTCGGCACTGGCACGGAATCGCAGCGCACCGATGCGCGAGGCGTCGTCAAGCGCGAGCACATAATCGAGATCCTGATAGGGTTTGCGGTCGAGAACTTGTTTGCACACGGCCCGCTCGATGAGGAGGCGGCCCCAGCGATCCGGCCCGCAGTCCTGCATCGCGCCAAAAAGCGCCGGACTGTGCTGCGGTCCGCGGCGTAGCGGCAGCGCCGTCGGGTCGATGGCGAACGCGTCTTGGCTGGTGAGCCATTCGGGCGCATACTCGAAGGTGACCGTCGGACTGCGTGTGGCGCTGTGGATGATCCCGACGAACCGGGTCTGTTCCGCCCAGTCGATGTGAACTTCGACACTCATGAGCGGCTGCGGCGGATGCGTTTTGGCAGGCGGGTTTCATCCAGACTGAGGGCGAGCGCGTCGCTGGCCGGAGCCGCAAGATTGCCGAGGCGCTCGTGCAATTGGAGGACAAACACAGCGGTGGCCAGCGTGCCCATGGCGACGCTGGGATCCCCCCGCTCCAAGCGCCACAGCGTATCGCGGCTCACCAGCAGGCGCTCGGCCATATCGGCGGTGGAGATGCCGCGTTTGCGCCGCGCGAGCGCCAGATCACGGCCCAGTTTAAGCAACGCATGGGCGGCTGGCAGCGGAATAGAAGGTATCGGTGACACGCGAATGACCATCCGCTATGGCGGACATTGCGTCAAGCAATGTCTTTCATATCAGACACAAATGCGCTAGCGCCGCATGGGAATGGAGCAGAAGCAGAGACGGTCACAGACCGGCACTACAATCAGACGATTGCAGTGCCACTCTATCACGCCACTTGGCAAGTGTCGTTGCGCGGCCGTGGGCTCAGGCTTGGGTGGCGGGCTGGGCGGGGGCGGCGATGCCTTTGCGGATATTGTCGAAGGTGGCTTCGATGAGTTGTTTGCCCTGGTCGCCGTTGTTGTTATAGATGGCGGACATCGTCTGGATCGTATTGGCGGCGGGACCGGCAAAGTTGAAGGTGCAATTGATCACCTCGCATTGGTTGAGCACGAACGCGCCGTAGCCGAGCACCACGAAGCGGCAATCGCGGAACACGCAGGTGTCGTATTCGTGGAAGTCGAGCAGCACTTCTTCATTGGCAAAGGTGGTTTTGACGATTTTCATGGGTCAGTTATTTTGTGAGTTGGGGTAGCGAAATTGAACAGGATTTCACAGCGCGACACAACCTTTTGCCCGCACAATCTTCAAAAAACTCGACCCTCAGGTGGCGGGCCGACTGTCCAATTGAAAAAATTGGCCGGACGTATGAGGGAGTTGGTGGTGAAGATAGTGGATGAAGCCGGCGACGGCGGCGGGCGTGTTGAAAGCACCCAGGGCGTGCCCGGCAAGGACGGCGGCACGGCGGGCGGCGGACACCGGACGGGTCATCGGTGTTTCCAGGAAACCGGGGAGGATGGCGTTGACGCGGATGCCGTGGCGGCCGTGGCGCTCGGCGAACTGTTGGGTGAGGCCCAGCAAGCCGGCCTTGGCGGTGGCATAGGCGGCTTGGCCTGGCGGCGGGTGGTGCGCCGCAAAGCTGGAAATGAACACGATGTGGCCGCTGCCGCGTGCCAGCATGCCTGGCAACACCGCCGCGGCACAGGCCTGGGCACCACCGAAATTCACGGCGATGACTTCATCCCAGGCACTTTCCGTCAGTCGGGCCAGCGGGCCATCACGGGTGAGGCCCGCCGCGCAAACCAGCAAATCCACCCTGCGTCCGGCGAAAAACCCGCGCACGGCGGCCGCATCGGTGACGTCGAGCTCGCCGTGGCTGGGCGCGGCGGGTTGCCACGGCGGGCCGTGAAAGGCGGCGAGCAGGGCGCGGCCGAGCCCGCCGCCGCCGCCGGTAATGACGAGTTGGAGCATGCGCGGGGGATGCTGGGGCGGGGGTGGCGCGGGTGGCAAGCTTTTGGTGCTGGTCAGCGGCCGGATAGGCAGCGTAGTTTGTCCCCGGATGATCTTAGGATTAATGGAACCATCGGGTTTGATCGAGCGTGGCGGGCCTCTGGTCTGGATTCTGCTCGGTCTGGCGTTTGTCGGCACGGTCTGTGTGATCGAGCGCTTGTTTTATTTTCACCGGGCCCGCATCAACGTCGGCGATTTGCTGGTGGGGCTGGCGCATCACATCCGGCGGCGGGCGTTTGCCGAGGCCGTGCACGAGGCGGCGCGGGCACCGGGGCCAGTGGCGCGGGTGGCGCATGCGGCGTTGCTGCGGTATTATTTGCCGCGGCAGGATTTGCGCGATGTGGTGCAGGAAGCGGGCCAGCTAGAGGTGCCGCAGATTGAAAACAACGTCCGCGCCATCCTCGGCGTGGCGCTGTTGGCACCACTGGTGGGCATGCTCGGCACCATGGTCGGCATGGTCGAAACCTTCCAACGGGTCAGCGAACAAGGCGGCTTCTCCGGCCCCGGCGAGCTTTCCGGCGGTGTTTTCACCGCCTTGATCACCTCGGTGGTGGGGCTGACGGTGGCGGTGCCGATGTATGTGTTTTACCTATATTTTCTGGGCCGGGCCAAGCGCCTGGTGCACCGCATCGAACGGGCCGGCATTGAAATGGTCCACCTGATCTCAGACGCTCGTGAAGAGTCGCAATTCGCGCCGTTCCGCGGTGAGGTGAGCGCGGGCAAAGCCATGCCCCCCCCACCGCTCAATGCCACCCCATGAAGTTGGAGCTGACATTGCCCGAACGCCCCGGCTTCCTGCACGCGCTGCCGGCGTTCAACCTGTTTTTGTTGCTGATGCTGTTTTTCATGTTAGGGCCATCGCTGGTTTCGCAGTCAGGGGTGATGGTGGATTTGCCGCCCTCTAAGTTTCAGATGGAGCGCTTCCGCGAGACCTTGGTGGTTACCTTGAGCCCCGGCCAAGGCGGCCCGCGCATTCACCTGCAACGCCATCCAGTGACGCTAGACGAATTGGCGGCGCGCCTCGATGGCTTGCGTGCCGACGGGGTGGCGGCCAAAGCGGTTATTTTGCTGCAAACCGATGCGGCAACCCCGGTGGGTGAGGAGCGTGCGGTGGCGGAACTCATTGTGGGCAAGGGGTTTCGGCTGGCGATGGTGGGCCAGTCGCCACCCACACCACGGACGACAGCCAGTCCGGACCCAGGCCTACCGGATTCATGAACCAGGCCCACATCAGCGCCAAGGATCGGAGCCGCACACCCGCAGAGCTGCTGTTCGATTGGCGCAGAGCGCCCCGCTCGCTCATTGCCACCGGCGTCCACCTCCTGCTGGCCTCCCTGGCCTTTGCCGTGCTGCTCGGCTTGGTGCGCATCAAGGTGGCCGCTCCCCAATTCAAAATGGCGAGCAAGGCGTCATGGATTCAACTGCCCGCCAGCGGCAACGGGGTGTCGTGGGTGCTGCGGGCCAAGGAAGGCGGCCCCTTGCTGGCGCGCTACGAAGCGGCCCAATGGCAGGCATACGCCGCACTTGCGCAAGACGTGCTGCAGGCCACGCGCATTACTTGCCACACCTACGTGCCGAGTTTGCGGGACTTGCCAAGCCCCCCGCTGGCCCACCCCCAGGCGCTCGCCAACAACAGCGCACCGGTGCTGCCGCGCCGCGTGCCACCTTACGCTGCGCGGCACGAGCTGCCAGCGGGCCGCCTAGCTCCTGTGCTCTACCCCTTGTCCGAGGTTGGGGCGGTGGGTCTGCCGCGAGACTTGCCAGTGTTTGTTGGCGAAATTGACGCGGCGATGAGCGCGACGGAGTGGCGATTTGTGCTGCGGCTCGATGCCACCGGCGGGGTGGCCGAAGCGGTCTCGCTGACGAAAGCGGCGGCCACTGAGGCTACACCGGTAGAAACCTGGCTGCGCGGAGTGGTGTTTGATCCAAAGCTGGCGGCAGACGGCGGCTGGCTAGCGGTAGGGATCAAGTTCAACAATCAACCCACCGATGGAACTCACCCTCATTGAGTTTGTGCGTTTGGCGCTGGCCGGCTCGCTCACGCTGGTGTTGCTCAGCGCCTTGATCTCGCGCTTTTTTCATGCCCGCAGCAAGCGCCAAGCTATGGCCCGCCGAGTCATCTGCCGCCTCTGCTTGCATGCTTTCGAGGACTCCTCTCACGGTAGCACCGTCGTGTGTCCAGCATGCGGAGCCACCACCGCACGCGGCCGTCACCGCAGTCTGGGCTGACGCTTGACAGCGGCGCGTTGAGCAGCGACGACGTGAGTTTCGTCGTGAGGCAATAAGTTAAAAAAACGTTTGATTTCGCATTGACCGGGCAAGTTGCTGCTCTTAGCCTCTTCAAACCGCTTTCGCATGGCTGCCCGAACCCTCTCATCTTTGCTCGCCCTAATTGCCTGGACCGCTTTATTTACAGTCCTGATTGATTCCGCTATAGGGCAAAATACACCCCCGGCAGCCCCGGTGAAGGTGATTGCCATCGCGGCGCTCAACCGGATGCTCAAGGACGTCGATGCGGCTTTTGAGGCCAAGGAATACGCGACGGCCGTGACCAAGCTCGATGAGCTCATCAAAGCCCTCCCGCCGCAAACGCTCAAGGACCCCAAGGACGAAATGATGGAGGATCTGATCTACAAAATCGGCCTCGCCAATCTGCTCGCCGGCCAGTTTGCGGAAGCCGAGAGAGCCTTCACTGAGTACGTCACCAAGTATCCGGCCGGCATGTACGCGAGTCGCTGCGCCCTAGGGGTTGGCAAGGCCTGCATGGGCCAAGATACGCCAACCAAGAAAGACCTGGCGATCAAATTGTTCAAGATGGCGATGAAGGATCCCAGACTCAACGCCGAAGCCGGCTTGGCTCTGGCCGGACTCTACAGCGAAGGCGGCAAACGCAAGGAAGCCATGGAAGTGTTCAAGGCACTGATGGGCTCGGATATCCGCAGCGCCAACCAAACCGCCGCCGCCGTGGGCGTGATCAACCTGCTCGCCGATGAAGGCAAACTCGAAGATCTAACCTATTACCTGGACCATTTGACCAACCAGGCCGGGGTGCGCGACGCGATTGCCTGGTACACGAACCAAGTGATTGTAAAAGGTGACGAGTGCCTGGACTCGAGAGACTTTGATACGGCGCTGGCCATCTTTCAGACGGCGCCCGCGCGCAGCCAGATATTGAGCACCCAGACCAAATCCCTAGACATCCAGCGCAAAAATCTGGCGATTCTCGAGCGCACCATCGCTAGGGAAGACGCAGAAGAAAAGAGAAAACCCGAGGCGCCGATTGTGCGCTCGGTAGCACGGGAACTGGCATCTAACCTCAGGCCCGCGATTGAAGCGAATGAAAAGGCGTTGGCCGCCATCAAGGAGCTGAAAGATCTCGATGCAGGTCTGCTGATGCGCCGTGGTCACTGTTTCTATGAGCTCAAACGCTACGAGGAAGCCCGGCTTTGCTTCAGCACACTGCGCTTGAAATTCCCCACCTACAAGGCTATCAAAACCGCGGCCTTTACCGAGATCATGATCATGCAAGATCTCGCAAAAAGCACCGAGTTGCTCGACCTGTGCAAGAGCTACCTCGCTACCTATCCGGATTCCAGCGATGTCGAACTCGTCGCCACCCTCGCCGGCGAACTGCTCGTCAAGCAGGCCAAATGGCCGGAAGTGGCCACCTATTTTGCCGACCTCGAAACCCGCTTCCCCAAATCCGCCAACCTCGACAGCTTCCTCTTTTACCAAGGACTCGCCTACTTCCTAAGCGCCGGGGACACCGCCGACTTTGCACGCTCCACCCCGCTGCTGGAAAAAGTCACCCAAGACTACCCTAACAGCAAGCTGTACGAAGCCGCGCTCTATCATCTGGCGATGACCTATTTCCTGAGCAACGACTACAAGAAAACTTTGGGCGCCTGCAGCGCATACCTCAGCAAATTTCCCAAAGGCCTGTACGCCGGGGACATGCAGTACCGCCTGTCCTTTGTGGATTCGAATGATCCGCGGGTTAAGCCAGACAAGATCATCACAGAGCTGGAAGCGTTCATGACGGACCATCCGACAGACGTCTCCAACGGCTCGATGCTGTGCCTGCTGGCTGACACCTATAAGAAGAACAACCAAGAAGACTCGGCATTGGAAGCGTTCATCAAGGCCGCCCGGAGCAAGAGCCCCGATGACGTGATCCAATACGCGATGGACTCGGCCACCACGATTTTGCAAACCAAGAAGGATTGGAGCACCATCGCCGAGATGCATGGTGCCTTTCTCAAGGAGCATCCCGACAGCCAGTTAGCACCGCTATCCGCCGGCAAGATCGTGCAAATGTACAACCGCCTAGGCAAGAGCGAGGAGGGCGCGCAGATTCTCGCCGAGGCACTGCGCACCAGCATCAGCAATCCAGCCGTCGAACAGGCCGAGTACCTCCTAGACCTGTTAGTCCAAACCCTTGTCCCGCGCAAAAGACCCGTCAAGGATGAGATGGAAGCCACCGCCGAGAAACTCGAGAAGCAACTGCTCGAAACCCTAGCCAAAGCGATCGACAAGCCCAATCCCACCGCCACCGCCCGCACCTTCTACGCTCAGGCGCGCCTCAGCCAGTTGTTGTATCACGCCAGCCGTACCGACCACTCTGACCTTTTACTCAAGGGCATCGCCACCAACTACTCCAGCGAACCGGCGGTGCTCAGCCCGACCCTCCTCTCGGTGTGTGGCGATATTTTGCTGCTAGACGGGAAATTGGATGCGGCGCAAGCGATGTACCAACGGCTTAATGACCGCTACAAGGACTCGCTGTTCTCAGATGCCGGCCCGCTCGGACTGGGCAACGTGGCGCTGGCCCGCAAACAACCCGATGCCGCCCTCAAAATATTTGAAGATACCCTGGTCAACAATAAGGGCACTTCCCGCTACTGCGAAACCACCATCGGCAAATTGCGGGCACTCATCGACCTCGGGCAATTCGCCGAAGCCCGCAAATTGGCCGAGCTAGTGGTGAGCGATAAGACGTACCGCGGCGAGATGGCCGGCAAAGCCTATCTAATGATGGCAGACAGTTACCGTATCGAGGCGGCGCGGCCAGAGGCGGTTACCGAGCGGGACGAACTGATGCGCAAAGCCTACAACACCTACCAGCGGATGTACGTCGTCTATCAAAGTCTCCCGGATATTTGCGCCGAAGCCTATTGGCAGGCGAGTGAAACCGCCAAGGCCCTCAAGGAAGGCGACCTCGCCGCGGAAAACCTGAAAGTGCTCGCCAACCATCCCAAGCTTCAAAACACCAAGCGTGCCAAAGAAGCCAAGGACAAATCCTTATGAACTCTCGAGCCATGTTCTACCCACGCCTCTCCCGCCGCGTGCGGCTCTCACTCAGCACGCTGGCCGCGCTGACCTTCTCCCAAGCTCAGGCAGCTCCCGCCACCGCGGGTGCGGCTGCGGCGACCGCCCCTGCCCCTGCCCCTGCCCCCGCCGCCCAGCCAGCGCCGCCGCTTGGTGCCACCCAAATCGTGATGCAGAGCGGTTTCGCCCTGCCCTTATCTGCCGTGCTGCTGAAAGGCGACAATTACGAGCTCAAGACCGCAGTCGGGAGGTTCGCTGTCGGCACACTCATTCCCATGGCCGCAGTAGATCATGTGTTTGGCGACAAGCCGCCGGCCATCAACCAAGCCGTCGCCATGCTGCTCACCGGCAAACCGGCGGACGGCGAGAGGTTGCTCATTCCGATTCTAGCCGAGCACAAGGATACGGCCAAGCTGGCGGGCAACTTCTGGCTAGAAGCGGCCCGCGTCTCGCTAGTGGCTATCGCCTTGCAAGGTACTGCCCCCCCTTGCATCGCCATCGGCAAGGAACTGCTGGAAGTCGATCCGACCTCCGACAACGAGTCATTCGTCGCCCTGGGCAAGGCACTGCTGATGCCTAAAGCCACCAAGCTCACCGAACGCCAAGCCGCCCTCAAGGCCCTAACCACCGACGCCCAACCCGCCGATGTGTGTGCCTACGCCAGCTTTTTTCTGGCTGGCTTGTTGCAGAGTGACAAACACAACAGCGAGGCGCTGGAAGCCTATCTGGCAGTACCCTGCCTGTTCCCCTCCGGCGGAATGATCCTCAACGGAGTGGCACAGATGAAAGCGGCTGAGTTTCTAACCATCGAAGGCCGCTTGGCCGAGGCCATCAGCCTGATGCAATCCGCCATGCGCTACACCAAAGGTACCGTGGCCCGTGATCAGGCCAGCAAACTTTACGACAGCATCAAGCAACCCGACTCTCAAGCAATTCCCAACTAACTAGCCTACCTCCAACTCAATGAAAAAAGCCGCTAAATTCGCCGCCTTCGCGGCCCTGATGTTACTGCCCATGATCGCCTTTGGTGCCGATGGTGCCGAGCAATCCGTTGCCGTCAAAAAAACCTTCATCCAAGTCCTCAAGGAAGGCGGGTGGTGTATGTATCCCATCGGCGCCTTCTCTATTGGCACGGTTTGGCTCATCATCGACTTGTGGATTCGCACCAACGCCAAAAACATGACCCCTCAAGCCGATGTGGTCACCGCCAAGCAGGCGTTTATGGCGGGCGATTATGTCACGGCCTATCAAGCCATGAAAGCCGCCATCAGTCCCTTCGCCAAAGTGATCCAGTCCGGCCTCAACTCCGTCGGTCATGGCAAGGATGCCACCGAGGAAGCCCTCCAGGCAGAAGTGGACAAAATCAGCTCAACCCTGCAAACCCGCGTCAACTACCTATCCGTCATCGGCGTGTGTAGCCCGATGGTCGGGTTGCTCGGCACCGTCTCCGGGATGCGCGGGGCCTTCGCCGCGCTGGGCACTTCGGGCATTGGCGACACTTCCAAGCTCGCCGGACACATCGGCGAAGTGCTCATCGCCACCGCCTCGGGTCTGTTCATCGCCATTCCAGCGTTCATGGGGTTTTATTTCCTGCGCAACAAGCTCCAAACCGCCATCCATAATCTCGAAATCGAAGCCTTGGCCTTGTTCCGCAACGCCCCCTACGATTACCTGAGGGATGCGGACGTCGGCCAAGAAGAGACCTTCGCCGCGATGCCACTGTGGTTGCAAACCGAGCAGGCCTCGGCACAGGAATCCATCTAACGACAAGCCCCTCCAAACCCTAACAATACCAAACCATGGCTAGCGGCGGCGGCGGAACTGAAAGTGGCGAACCGGAGTTCCAGATCGCGCCGATGATCGACGTGTTGCTGGTGTTGCTCATTTTCTTCATGTGCATCACCACGGCGGAGATTTTAAAGGTAGACTCGTCTATCACCTTGCCAGTATCGGCCAGCGCTAAACCGCATGACCCGAAAATGACCAAACAGGAAGTCGCCGTCAACGTGCGCTGGGATGCCAAGACCAGCAAGGCCGCCTTCTTGGTGGAAGACAAGGAATTCAAGGTGCCTGCCGAGATGGTGTCATATCTCATAAGCCGGAGGGAAGCCAAGCCCGGACTCAACCTGCGTGCGCTGATCCGCGGCGACCGCATGTTGCCCGCCGCCGAAATTCAGAAAGTGATGGATCTCATCGGCCAGGCCGGCTACTCGGACATTGCGTTCTCGGCCGCCAGCAAGGAAAAAACCAAATGAAAAAGCGCCACAGAAAGCAATCCTCGGAAGTCAATCTTGGCTTCCAAATCGCGCCGATGGTCGATGTGGTATTTGTCATCATGCTATTTTTCATGGTGCTGGCTGGTGCCGTGCAGACGGAAAACAGCCACAACACCAAATTGCCTGGCACCATCGAAGCCAAGACCCCCACCTCGGCACCCGACGAAATCAGCATCCGCATTGAGGATGACGGCCAGGTGTTTCTCAATGACGATCCAGTGGATCGCCCGGCGCCGGCCGACAAGACGCTGCCAGAGTTGGCCAAAACCCTCATCGAACTCCACAACATCAGCGTCGCCGCACAATCCGAGGTGATGGTGACCATCTACGCCAATGAGCTCGCCCGTTATGAGCGTGTCATCGACGTACTCGATGCACTCACTCGGGCCAAAATCGATAATGTGACGTTTCAAGCTGTCGCCCCGGATTAACGCAATTGCGCCGTTTCAACTCAACGCCCTTCACCCAATCCTCATGGACCAACAAGAAGAATTAGACCAGGAGCCGTACCAAGAGCACTACTATGCCGTGGACCACGTGCCCGTCACCAAGATGAGCCTGTGGGAGAAAATGGGCGGACGTGCCCTATCCATCGCGGTAGTGGTCCACTTGCTAGTGCTCGCCTTAGGCGCATTTTGGATTTTCCAGATCATCAAGCCGCAGGAAGTCATTCCTGATTTCACGCCCCCGGGTGGCGGCGGCGGCGAACGCAGCGCCGATCACGCCGTCAAGGAAAAGAAAAAAAAGGTCATTGTGCCCATCTCCAAGGTAAAACGGGTGGTCGCGGAAGGTGCCCGCGCCACCTACACGATTCCCGACCAAGGCGATAAATTTGGCGAAATGTCCCCCTTGGTGTCGCTGGGCGGCGGCGGCATGTCCGGCGGATTGGGCGGTTCGGGCTCAGGCAAAGGTTTTGGCAAAGGCAACGGTAGTGGCATGGGCAACGGCCACGGCACTGGCAAACTCTTCGGCCTCATCCCCCCATCCATGAGCAAGCGCTGCTCCAAAGGCGACCGCTTGGCACGCATCAAAGAAAATGGTGGCGTGGACGACTGCGAGAAAGCGGTCGTCAAGGGCCTGGACTGGCTCAAGGCCAATCAAAATGCCAATGGTTCTTGGAGCGGTCAGAGTTCGGTGGCGATGACCGGACTGGCCCTGCTCGCCTACTTCGGCCACTGCGAAACCCCCGCCTCCCCAGATTACGGCGAGTCTTGCTTGAAAGGCATCGTCTATCTCGTGGAAATCGGCATGCGCAACGATGGCAAAATCGCCGATAATTACTCCACCAATTCCTGGTCCTACGAACATGGCATCGCCACTTATGCCTTGTCCGAAGCCTACACCTTCTGCAAAGAAATCGGCCAGCCCGTCCCCTCACTCGAGGAAGTCACCCAAAAAGCCGGCCAATACATCATCGACCACCAAAATAAAAACGGTGGCTGGGCGTATTCCTATGCCGTGAGCGAAGGCCATACCGACATGTCGGTCGTCGGCTGGCAAATCCAGGCCTTGAAAGCCGGCGACCACACGAAACTCAAGTTTCAGGGCCGCGGCGGTTGCCTTAGCCGCGCTTGGAAGTACATCACCTCCTGCCAGAGCAGCAACGGCGGCTACGGCTACTCCGGCCCCAACTCCAGCGTAGCAGACTACTCGACGCTTACCGGCGTGGGGGCCCTCTGCCAGCAAATGTGGGATAAGGGCAACGGCGCTGAAGTGCGCCACGCCATCAAATACATCCGTGAAAATACCAAGTTCGACTACAACGGAGTGTGCAGCGACCTCTACGGCCACTATTACGAAAGCCAGGCCATGATGCAGAGCGGCGGTGAGGACTGGAAATTCTACAATGAGATCTTCCGCGACCAAGTTCTCAAGAACCAGGACACGGATGGCTCGTGGAAACCCCCCGGCGGCGGCGGCAGAATCCGTGCCGCGGTGCCCACTTATCAGAACGACAAAGTATATCGCACCTGCTTGTGCACGCTTATGTTAGAAGTGTACTACCGCTTCCTCAGCACCGGCGTCGGTAATCACAACTATTGAAGCCAGGGATTTTGCGCTTGCTAGGCGCGACGGTTTTGTGTTTTCATTGGAGTGGATGGTGCCGCTTGCCCGTGGCGCCGCTGCCACCAGCGCCATGTGAAAACTCGCCTGTTATCCAGTCTGAAATCACGCACCCGGGCGTTTACGCTCGTCGAAATGGTGATCGTCATGTCGGTCATGGCACTACTGCTCAGCGTCGGTATCCACGCGCTAGGCGACGCTAGGGGCCAAGCCCGCCAGGCAGCCACCGACAGCATCACCGGTATGCTCGAGCAGGCGCGGGCCACCGCAATTACCTCGCGCTGCGTGGTGGCACTGGCGCTGGCCGGGCCAGACGAACTGCCAAGCGGCGACGCGCGCTGCCGCCTCGGGTTGTTCAAAATCCACGACTGGCCGGCCGCCCCGACCGCCTTGGATGGCACCCTTGTCGGCCGCTGGCAAGCACTGCCCGACGGCGTGGTCATGCTGCCGGGCAGCGTCAATGGCCTGCACAATCCCTGTGACGAGCCCCCCGTAACCATCCGTTACCTCGCGGCCACTCGGCCGGTTGCAGGGAGCTTCCGACTCCTCGCCTTTTCGCCGCGCGGCACTCTACTGTGGCCGCCTGGCGCGGAACCGCTGGCCCTGCGCATCGCCGAGGGCAGCTACCGCAACGGCGAGGCCACTGCCAATATCAGCAACCGCTCCCACGCCGTCGCGGAAAACCTCCTGCAAATCGGCCGTCTCACGGCCCGTCCCTATCCATTTGACCGATGAACCTCCTGACTCACTCGACGATTGACCGCAGAGTCGCAAAGGCCGCAAAGGGGCACAGTAAGCATTTGGCAGTGACTCAACGTTCCACACCCGCAAGCCGGGTCCCGGTGCTAGAAAGGACTATGGAAACCCATGGCGTAGAGAGCAGCGGCATGCGTGCGGGCTCCTCGCTCATCGAGGTGCTCATTGCCATGGGCGTGCTGGCGGTGGCGCTGCCTCTGGTATTTGCAGTGCTGGCCCGCGCCGGCATGAGCTGTGCTGCCGCCCAGGCCGAAACCCGCTGCGTGGTAATCCTGCCCGCCTGCATGGATGAAATCAAAGCCGCCCAACATGGGATAGCCCGCTTTTTGCCCCCCTCTAACCGCCACAGCCCCTTCCCTGCTGCCGCTGCCACCCTCGCCTTTGCCCGGGATGGCCACCTGCTTGGCAACGTCGCACCCGAGGTCTATCTCGCCGGCGTCCGCCAACTCGCTAACGAACCGGTCCGCTTCCTCGCCACCTTGCACACCAGTCCTGCACCCATCCTGCCTAATATGCCAGCCATGCTCAGCCTGCGCATCTCCCTCGAGTACCCGGCGGCAGCTCCACTGGCACAGCGCCGGCACCTGGATTTTCACACCTGCATCCCATGACTACTAACCGCAATTCACAGCATGGTTTCACCCTCGTCGAGATGTTGCTGGCGATGACTCTTGGCCTACTGGTGCTGGTTTTGGCGCTTGCCATGCTGGGCCACACCCGTGATGCGTCCGCACACCTCAACGGTAGTATCGCCGCCGAGCGAGAAGCCCGCGCCGTGCTTACCCAGCTCACCGCCGATCTACACAGCGCCTCGTTCCACCAGGGCAGCGTGTTCGAGCAAAGCCACGCCGCCTGGCCCGGCGATCGGATCGGGTTCTTTAGCCTCCAGGACCCAGACGCACAAGGGCCGGCGGGCAGCATCGGCGACCTTTGCGCGATTCATTATTACCTGAAGGATCTGCGCATCTCCGGTAAAACCGTGCGCTGCCTGATGCGCGGCTCCCGTTGCAGCAGCGACACATTCCAAGCCCTCCGCCGCAACCATGCCCCCGCTCTGTTCACCCGCTCCCAGATCGACGAACCAGTCGCCTTTGGCATCCTCGCATTCGAGGCCCGCCCGCAAATCCGCAACCCCACGGGCCAATGGCAGGCGTGGCAACCCACCATGGCGCTAGCTCCTGCCGTCATCGCCGTGCGACTCGTCATCGCCCGCCGCGAACTCGCCGCCAAGCTCACCGATGCCAACTCGTGGGATGGCTGCGGGAGTGCCGCCGGATTGCTAGGCGAAGCCGCCAAGGCCACCGCCAACCGCCACCTTGAAGTGTACTCAACCATGATCCGCTTCGGTCATCCGGCCCTAACGGAACGCGGGCTTTAGCCTGAAGAAGAAAATAGAAACCACGGATTGCACGGATAAAATCGAGAGTTATGAGTATCATGGCATTCACCTTGGGGAGGACGCGCGGTTTTGATAGATCAAGAGCCGCGCGAGAATATCTGCCGCATTGTAGCGGCGCGCCTATGACCGCCGCAGCCCATGAACCGCCAAAGCACCCGCCGTTGCGACAATCGCCTTTTCATGCACACCGGCGCTCACAGAGCGCCGCTACAGGCCATTTCAGATGTCTGGCGACAGTCCCGGCCTTCATCCTGCCGGCGCTGCTCTTCATCGTGTCCGCCTTGCTGATCCTCGCCGTAGCACTGCTCCTCGGCGTCGGCCTCGAACGCCGCACCGCTCGTTCTTACGTCGAGTACCAGCGCGCCGAACTGGCTGCCAGCGCCGCACTGCAACAAGTTGAAGCCAGCCTCAAACAAGCCACCTCAAACGACACCTTCCTGGTGCTCCAAGCCACGCTCAAGCAACCCGTCCGCAGCGCGCGCCAAGCCGCCCCATATGTGTTGTTAGCGCAAGTCAAGTCAACCCACAACAACTCCGTCACCTTCAGTTACCTGCCGCTCTTCAGCGCCACCGAACAACTCCCCGCCACTCCCCGGCTCGCCGCCCCGGATATTGAGCCGCTCATCCCAGCTGCAACGGACGCCTATATTGCTCTCAGTCCCCTGCCCTACTGCGGGCCGCTGCGCCTCGCCTGGATTCCCATCCTTGACGAGCGGCATCAACTCGTCGCCCGTTATGCCTTCTGGGTTGAAGACTTGCAGGGCAAACTCGATCCCAAGACCACCGGCAATGCCGATGGCCAAGATGCCTCCCCGATCGCCGCCACCTGGCCGTTTCCCGCACCCGCTCTCGATCCCAACCCCTCGCATCCCGCGCTCGCTCCACTCGCCCTCCACGCCATCGACCCGGCCACCACCCCCGCCAAGCCCAGCAAGCTCGCCACAACCCTCATCGCCAACCGCAATGGAATGATTTCCCCAGACTCGCTGCTCGCCGCAGCCGCCGTCCAAGCACCTCTGAGCCGCGACCCCAGCGGCCATCTAAGCAACCCGGCCGCCCGCGCCATCGAGGAAAACCTAGCAACCACCCCGCAGCCATATCTAGAACAACCATGCGTCCCCTACGTCCCCGGTATCGACGCCGCAGTGGCCGGCGTGCCTAAGCTCAACCTCAACGCGCTGCTGGCCCAGGGCTCGGCGGGGGTCGCTCCGATGGCCGCATTCATTACCCAAGCGCTGCCGGAATTTGTTAACCGCAAAGGCGGTTTTCCCGACGACTATCTGCAAACCCTCGCCGCCAACGCCATCGACTACGCCGACACAGACAGCCAATCCACACTGCTAGCCGGCAGCCACCGCGGCCTGGATGCCTTCCCGCTCCTCAGCGAAGTCGTCTTGCAGATCCGCTATGCCGGTGCAACCGAACTCAAGGGCCGGCGCATCCTCAACTGGCACTTCAAGGTGTTTGCCGAACTCTGGAACATGACCAACATCGACGTCAGCGCCTCCGCACGCCTCAGCTACGAGGTCGCACTGCAGATGGACGGCATCGGCGCCGGCACCGGTTCCAAACGCTTCGACGACCCCTCCCTGCTCGACGACTCCGCCAAAACCAGCCACCACCTGACGAAAATCGCCGGCCGCTTCTGGTCACCGGAAATCGCGGTGAGCATGCGGGCCAATGAATACAAGACCTATGAGGCCGCCGAGGTTACCTATGCGCTGGATGTCGGCCCCACCAGCATTGCGGTTGCCAATCATTTCAGCCTTACCGAGCCGATAGGTGCCGCCGGCATTTCCCTGCTGTGGAACGGCCAGGAAGTGGACCGCGCCACCGCTATCATCCGCCAGAAAAGTGGCCTCGAGTTCGATATCTCAGACCCACGCTACGCCTCCAAAGCCACCGTCGCCGCACTGAGCTTCGGCACTTATGACTCCCCAATTGACAACCTCGGCGACCCGCGCATTTCCTACTATCTGCGTAGTACCCCCCTCGGGGAAAATGCCTATCCGGAAAACTCCAGCCCTAACCGCCGCAATATCCGCCGCAGCACCATCTATGATGCCGACTCCCCCCGCAAACCCAAAACCTACGGCCGGGTGCTGCCATCCGAGTGGCCCGACGGTGGCCACGATTCCGCCGTCGGCTCTTGGCCGCTGAGCCAGAATGACCAAGTCACACCCACCGATCCGCAATACCTCTGGAACCAAAATCCCCTCGCCAGCCAGGCCCCGCAACGCCTATCCAATGCCGGACGGTTTTACAGCGCCACCGAACTCGGCCGCATCTATGACCCGATTCTGTGGCAACCCACCTACGACAACCCGCAGGATACCGCCGCCCTCCGCAAGGGCATCATGCCTGCCAACCGCGGCGCCTGGCCCGACGTACTCGCCGCCAGCCCTTCCAGCCCCGACTATGGCGGCGGCAATTCACTGCGCATCGGCCGACCGGAACACCCGGCGTTTGACCAACCCGGCAAGCGCGCTATTCATCTGCTCGATCTATTTCACGCCGGCCGCTCGCGCTCCCCTGAAGCGGCCTTGCGCGAAGGCCATCTAGTGGAAATTCGCGGCCACGTGAATGTCAACACCGCCACCAGAGAGGTCTTGCGTGCCATGGCTGCCGGTGCCTTGGGACAGGATCCAGCGCTGGCTACCGTGCCCGACACCCTCATCCATCAGGCGGCTCCGCTCATGGCTCCTCCCCCCACCCTAACCACCCTGTACGCCCCGTCCAGCGGCACCCAATCCGAGGCCGACCGCATCGCCGACGCCATTGTCCGCGCCCGACCGTTTGCCAGTCCTTCGCAACTCGCCCTAGCCAAGGATCAGGATGGCAAACCGGCATTCGGCAACCCGGGCGTGTACCGGCCCAGCATCCACATTCCTAACAAAACACGCGTGCAATGGAGTGATGCCGCCGCCGAGGAGGTGTTCGCCCGGGTCTATGAAGCGTCAACTGTGCGCTCACGCAACTTCCGCGTCTGGGTCATCGGTCAAGCCCTTGCGCCCACCGCCAGTCCCACGGCCGCGCCGCAAGTCCTCGCCGAAGTCCGCAAGGTCTTCACTCTGTTTGCCGATCCGGGCCTGCGCAACAGCGATGGCACTATCGACTCTAACAAATGTCAAACTGCCATCACCCATGAAAACAACTTCTGACATTTTTTCCCGCACCCTGCCACTGACAGCCTGGCTACTTGGCTGTTTTCTAACATACTCATCCGATCCCGCAGCTGCCGCAGACAAACCCGGGTTTGTCCGCCTCGTTGATGCGGTGGCGCAAGGTCGGGACAAGTTGCTGCTGTTTATCGATGGCGAGTTGATGAATCCGGATGGCTACGTGTTAGGCGACGTCACCGGTGGCATGGGTCTGCAACCCGGCACGCATGAAATTTCACTCAAACGCCCCGGCGTGAGTGAGGGCGTCACCCACCTGAACCTAGCATCGGAGCACACGATCACCCTCATTCCCTTTGCCGAACGGGTGGCCGCCACCGACGATAAGCCAGCCCACTGGGCGATGCGCATTCTACGACTGCGCCAAATTGATCCCGTCACCCAACGCTCAGCCACCTTTGTGTCGGTTTCCCAAACTCCCGAGCTCAACCTGGAAATCCGCGCGCCTTATGGGAAATGGACAGCCGTCACAGTCAAACGCCTAAGCGTGGCTCAATCCCCGATCCTCTATCCCGAGGGCTACGTGCCGCTGCGCTGCAACGCCCGCAACCTCCCATCCATCCCCGTCGGCGAACCCGGCAACTATGTCGTCGTCCTCTATGACGATGCCGCAGGCGCCCTGCAGGCTCTCAACCTCCAGGATTACAAATACCTCAGCGCCGATTGAGCTAGCAATCGGGCTGGGCCATCCACTCAACCTAGAGGCGCTGGAGGGTAGCGAGGTGGACGTCGCGTTGCGGCAGTTGCACGCCAAAACCCACTTCGCCAAGGCGTTTTTCAATGATGATTCGCAGGTCACTGGCGACCACTTGGGCGTTGCCGGGGCCGGCGAGGTCGAGCCAGAAGTAGAGGCAGAAAAGCAGGGCGCTGTCGCCAAACTCCTCGAAAACAGCGAAGGCAGCAGGGTCGGCACAGACGAGGCCATGGCGTGCGGCCGCCTCGGTGAGAATATCCATCACCTGCGCGGGCGGGGTGCCATAGGCGACGCTAAGACGCAGGCAGCGGCGCATCCGGGTATCGGAGAGGGTGCGATTAGTCACCCGGCTATCGAGAAGCACCGAGTTGGGAATCATCGTTTCCACATCGTCGGACCCGCGCAATACCGACGAGCGAGTGTTGATTTCTACGATGGTGCCCGCAATGCCATCCACTTCTACAATGTCCCCTACGCGCACCTTGCGCTCCACTAGGACAATGATGCCGCTGATGAAATTTTTGATCAGGGATTGGGTGCCAAAGCCCAGACCGATGGCGAGGGCACCACCGAAGAAAGCAAACACGGTGAGCGGGATATGCAGAAAGCCGAGGGTGGCGATGACGAGACACACGCCTACGACGATCATGCCCCAGTTGCGCAGGGTGCGGGCCTGGGCGTCGGCGAGGTGGCCGCGGGCGACCAATTCGCGATGGAGGTGCCTGGCAATGAGTGAGCACACCCCGTAAGCGATCAGAAAAAGCACCGCCGCTCGCAACAGCATGCCGAGGGTGACGGGAATCTTACCAGTGATCGTCTGGCCGTCCACCTCCACCTTGTCATCGAAGCTCATCACCTCGAAGGACCAGATGCTTTTCACCGTGGTCCAAGCGGCGGTGGCGAAGCTGGCGAGGCGGGCTGAAAATCCCTGGTTGGCGGGTGCCGGTGCATACTCGAGGATCCAGAGTTTGACCAATTTGCGCTGGGCCTCGACCGCTTGGGACAGTCGCTGGAACAGTGCGAGCTTATCCCCGGTGTAGGCTCGCTGTTCGTTGAGCAGGGCGCAGCGCGGATCCTCGGAACTCAGCGCCACCGCTCGCGCTTCGAGCTTGCCGAAATCCGCAGCGGTCCTGGTGAGCTCGTCATCAACCACGTTGACCCAGGCCCACAGGTATTCGCGCGGCACGCTCAGGGCGGCGAGCGCCTGCTCCCGCTGACGGGGGGTTTTGGCTTCCACCAGGGTCCGCCGGTCCTGATAGGCTTGGATGGCGAGGGCTTCGAGTTGCTGGAAGCTCTCCATGCCCTCGGTGAGCGCCTGCATGGTTTCCACGCGGCCTTCGGCGACCTCCACGCGATACTTGGCAAGTTCGAGCCCGGGCGCTTCGGCGGTGGCGGCGGTGGCGGCGGTGGCGGCGGTGGCGGTGAGGGCCGAGAGGGCCGCTTGCGCCTGACTGCGGAGGCTTAGGGCCGCTTTGAGCTTTTTGGAAACTGCGTCGAGGTCCTTGCGGATCGCTTGTTTGCGCTCAGCGGCAAGTTTGCCGAGTTTGACGAAATCCTCGTCGCCGAATCGGGCATTGGTCTTGACGATTTTCACCTGTCTTTCAAGCAACGTGAGATCGATGTTGGCGGCGGCGATACGATCCTGGTAGCTGTCGATAAAGTTCTGGATCAAGCCGCCCTGCAGCGCCAACACCCGCGAGTGACCGCGGGCGGCGTCGAGGCGCCACTTGGCAGCGGCCACGGCAGCTGGGGCGGCATTGTGGAATTGGCCCAGAGCTTCGTTAACAGCCTCCTCCGCGGCTTTAGTTTCCACCAAGACACTGACGAGGAGACGCTGGTAATTGGCCAACGAGGAGGCAAACGAGCTAAGGGTGGCGCTGATCGCATCGCGCTCGGTGAGCAGATCGTCGCTGAGCAACAGCGAGTAGGGCGGCTTTTGCTTGAATCCAGTCCATGCGGCCGCGTTGGCACGCGAGGTTTCGAGCCCCTTGCGGGCGTCCTCAATGACGGTGAAATTTTTGAGCGTGCGGGTGCTGTCCTGCAGCATACGCTCCAGATCGCGACGGCGCTCGTCCAACTCCTCGGCGCTGATGCCCTCGGGCAGGGCGGCAGCAGCACCGGGGGCATCCAAGTGTGCCAGCGCGTCGCGGGCCTCCTGATCCCATTGAGCTATGCGGGAGCGGGCGTCACCGGCCGTTTCCGGGGGCTTGGGTTTGGCAGCCTCTAGGCTTTCGGCGGCCTGTTTCAAAGCGGCGACCTGACCGGATGCGGGATGAGGCAAACTCCCCAGCAGCAGACAGCAACTTGCAATCCACCGGCACATTGCGGCTTTCAATGGCAGCGTTTTCATAGGCTGAGGATGGCCCGCGGCCGCCGCGGGAGCAAGCGGCAATCCACCGCCGCCGCCATGCTGGTTC
This sequence comes from Verrucomicrobiota bacterium, assembly GCA_008932935.1. Classification (GTDB taxonomy): domain Bacteria; phylum Verrucomicrobiota; class Verrucomicrobiia; order Verrucomicrobiales; family Akkermansiaceae; genus Luteolibacter. The sequence continues at coordinate 30,713 of WBXD01000001.1, read as the reverse complement.
AAGCACTTGTTCCGACAACCCGACAGCAGGGGTATTGACAATTTGCCCGGGCACGTCTTAACTTACAGCCGATGCGTATTGGCCAAAGCTTGATGGTGCTTGGACTGGCGGTGTCATCACTCGGATGCGAGCTGGTGCATCATGGAGACGCGTGGAAAGTAGCGGTGGCCAACCAAGTGGGCCAACTGGGTTATCGCAATTGGATCGTGATTGCCGAGCCCTCGCTGCCCGCACAAAACCGCCCCGGCATCCGCCAGGTGACCACCAACGTCGAGATCCCCGAGGTCGTTGACTATGTGCTCGATACCTTGGAACAAACCCAACGGGTGCGACCGCAAATTTATCTGACCCGCGAGCAGCGTGCCATCGACAATGAGTACACCCCCGGCATTGACGAACACCGCAGGCAACTCGCCACGGCGCTGCGTTCACATGAGACCACCGAACTCGAGCAGCAATCACTGCTGACACTGCTGGAAGACGCCAGTCAGAATTTCAACATCCTGGTCATCCGCACGCCCACCGCCCTGCCCTACACCTCCGTGTTCATCGAACTGCAGCCCGGATACTGGGATGCGGAGTCAGAAACACGTCTGCGCGAACGAATTTCACGCGAACGCATAGATAAGCTCGCACGACCTACCATGTGACCCACATGCTGTCCCGCGTGAGCCGTAAAGACGAAGAACTCCGCCAAGAACGTGAAGCAGCATGGATCGGCGATGCCGTGCTGGCGCTGTTTGCCCGCCAATTTGTCCTGCGCGAACGCCAAACCATGGACGGTGTGTGGTTCACCCGCCTGACCTCCAATGAGTTTCTCAGCGCGTTCGGCAATCCCACCCGCGTCGAGGCCGCCATCGGCAAACTCTATCTGGAAGGGGGGCTGGAAGGCGCCTTTGACTGGATGAATGCCGAACTCATCCCGCTGTTCCGCAAGCAACTCGCCAAGCGCAGTTAGCGCGGATCAACGACGACGCCACTTAGGGTGTCACCGCTCCGACAGGGTGGCCGCGTGCTCACGGTGAATATTGCGACTCTTGTCACCACGCAGTTTTACGAACTCATCGTGAAGCTGCGCTCGCCCGACGCGACAGCCGTCGAGCGCTTGATTCACGCCACCATCTGCCAAATTACCCCACCATCATTAAGCCTGCTGGGATGGCGTCAGACTTTTGGCGAGAGTCCCGAAACGATGGGCAATGGCCAGCGCCGGGTCGACTGGAACCTCCTGGCGTTTGACGTCAGCCGGCACGCTGATGGCGGGCACGGCACGCAGCGAGCGGCCGGCAAATTGCGGCAGGTAGCTGCGTTGCGCCTCGAACATTTCAGTCACCATCGAGCGAATCTCCGCAAGCGTCAGCACCGCAGAGGTCAGCGGATCGAGCGCCACAGCTTGCATCACCAATTCAGGATCCCCGCTGAAGCTCGCTTCAACGGTGAGGCCTTGGACCAACACGTTGGTTAGATTGAGAGCGGCACACTGCGGCGGCAAATCGCCCACCACCGTCGGGTGTAGGCCGAGCCGGTCGACATAGATTGGCACTTCCACGCAGCAACCCTGGGGCAGATTGGTGATGTAGCCATCGTTGCGAATGTTGCCGTTAAAGCGGAAAATCTCGCCAGTCTCCCTGGCCTCAATGATATGCGAACAGTACTCTGCACTGCGCGCCGCCAGCTCCGTCGACTCAATAGACAGCGGATCAGTACTGGCAAATTTCTCCGCCAGCATGGCGCAATACTTGTAATACGCACCGGACTCGCCGCCGAACGACGGTTCGTCGCAATACAGATCGAGGGCCTTGCGGTTTTTACGGAAGTACGGCAAATATTCCGATAGATGACCGGTGCTCTCGGTCATGAAGTAGCCAAAGTGGCGCATCACCTCACCGCGCACCTTTTCATTCACATAGTACCCGGGTTGTTCAAAGTTGGCTTTGAGAATCGGATAGAGGTCGCGACCTTCATGCTCGAGGCGCAAAAACCAGCCCATATGGTTGATGCCGGCGGCCACAAAATCAATTTTGTCCTTAGCCACGCCGGTGTAGCTGGCGATCAAATCCATGGTGGTTTGGACGCCGTGGCAGAGTCCGACGAACTGGAGTCCCGGCACCCGGCCCAAGGCCCAGCAGCACATTGCCATCGGGTTGGCATAGTTGAACAGGATGGCGTTAGGGCAGAGTTCCTGCATGTCCTTGGCGATATCCAGCAGTGCCGGAATGTGCCGCAGCGCGCGAAACACCCCGCCAGGCCCCAGCGTGTCGCCAATGCATTGATCCACCCCGTACTTCAACGGAATCTCGTAATCCTGACGAAATTCCTCGACTCCACCGGCCTGCAACATCACCACCACATAATCCGCGTCGCGCAGTGCCTCACGACGGTCGGTGGTGGACATCACCGTGGCATCGACGCCGTTATCACTGATCATGCGGCTGACAAACGCGTGCATTTTATCCAGCCGCGTGTGGGTCAGGGCCATCAAGCGGTACTCGCTACCCGCCAGCGCAGGGGTCGCGAGAAAGTCAGACATTAGCGTCTTGCAGAACACCAAACTGCCTGCTCCTATCATTGCTATTTTGGCCATAATCGGATTTCTTGTTAGTGTGGGTTATTCGCTTTTCAAAATCATGTCCTTGAATTGGACCGTCATCGGCTCACCGGCGTGCAATTGCAACGCAATCACACCCTTCTTGGCGCCGACGCTCGATTCGTCAGTCACGTCAACGGTCAACACGCCGTTGATGAATTGTTGGAGATGATTGCCCTTGGCGATGATCTTGTAGTCGTTCCAGTCGGCCGGTTTGATCGCGGCCTGGATGACGTCGCTCTTGCCGGTTTCGCCGGTGACGTCGATTTTATTACCTTCCCTGATGACCACTTTCTGGCCGCGCTGGGCAAGGACGCCGCGGCCTTTTTCCTCATAGAGGATACCGCAATAGGTTTTGCCGCATTCCATATCTGCCTGATAGCCGGCGACCACGCTATACGCAGGATTGACCACTTTGCTGCGGTACTGGATGCCGGAGTTGCCGAAGCCGTCGGACTTGCCGTTGGCGTCGGTGATTTTGAATTTGCAGGTGAGTTCAAAATCTCCTGGCTCGCCGCCCTCCCAGATGAGGAAGGTGTTTTCCTTGGCCGGCACGGCCTTGCTGGTCTGGCCGGTGATGGCTCCGTCCTTGATACTCCAGAATTCAGGTTGGCCCTTCCAGCCAGTTAGGTCCTTGCCGTTGAACATGGATTTTTCGGCGGAATGGGCGAGTGTGGCACTTAGTATCAGGGCGCTTAGCGAGGGGAGTAGTTTCATGGGATGAAATGGAATAGGGTGGTTTGGATCGGGGTTAGTAAAAAAATTAAGGTGAGGCATGCCTGCGAGCAATCACTTGCCTTTGAGCGAGGCGAGGTACTCGACGAGATTGACCAATTCGTCCTGGCTGAGGATCTGGCTGAGACCGCTAGGCATGAGCGAGGTGGTGAGCTTTTCGCGCTTAGTGATGTTGCCCTGGGCGAATTTCTGGGTGCTGCCGCCAGGCAAAGCCAGAACTAACTCTTGGGCAGTTTCGCTGCGGATGATGCCAAAGCCGGTGCTGCCGTCCTTGAGGGCGAGTTGGGTGGTTTCAAAGCCCATGCTGAGGCTGGCGTTAGGATTGAGGATGGCGTCGTAGAGTTGCTCTTTGGTGAGCTTCGCGCCAATTAGGTCTAACGCAGGGGCGACGTCGACCCCGAGTTTGCCAATGCGATGGCAGGTGATGCACGAACTTTCCGGCCGCTCGAATACAGCGTGGCCTTTCACCACATCGCCTGACATTTTGGCGAGCTCGGGGATGGTAGCAAGCGCCTTGCCACCGAGCGCCGCTGGGGCGGGAAAGAGCGTGTTGATGTCACCCGTGAGCGTAGGATATTGCACCATACGCAGCGCGCTGGCAGCCGCTGGTGCCAGTTCGGCAGGCAGATGCCCGTCTTTAGCCAACTGCACCAGCGTGGTAGCTCCCGTCTGACTGCGGGAGAGGGCCCGCACCGCTTGCTGGCGCAACTCCAGCGCGGCTTGCTTGCTAGACAGGAGCGTGCCAAGGCGTGCCAACCCGCGGGGGGTGCCACTGCTGCCGAGTACCGCTATGACGCCGGCGGCCTGCTTGCCGGTGAGCGCGGTATCGAGAAGTGCGTCAGCCCCGGCGTCTTGATAGAGCAACTGGATGGCATCGTTGGCCGCAGGATCATTGGCGATGGCCACAGCCGTCTCAAGCAACGCAGCGGCTTGGCCGGTAGCGCCGAAATCGCGGACCAGTAGCACAAACTGTGGGGTGCCCACGGCTTTTGTTAGAGCCGCTTGTACCATACTGGCCAGTTCAGGGCTTGAGCTGCCCTTCAAGCGAACCAGCGCCTCTCTGGCAATCTCGACACTGCTGCCATTGCGGGCTAATTCAATCAGTGCAGCTTGTTTTTCCGCCGAGGCTGGCAAAAAGTCGAAGGCACGCAAAAACCGCGGCTTGTCACTACTGAGGACGGACGCATCTGCGAGGATTTTTACCAGATAGGCAGCAGTCTTGCTAGAGCGCAGCCGCCACACGATATCGCGTCCCCCAGGAGTATTCCACTGCTTGCCGACGGCGGCAATCCAGGCCTCGAAACAAGCGTCCTCATTGCCCGCCGAGCCGATGCCTAAAGCCTCCAGATACCAGCGGTCCTTGCCGTCGTGCTGCAGGGCAAGCGCGGTCCAAAATTTCCCGATATCCTTTTGGCCGCGCAGGTAAATGGCGATCTGACGGCGCACTGCCGGGCTCGGGTCGTGAAGCAGTTTGGCGATGGGCTCACGCAGAGGGGCGGCATCGAAGACCTCGCTGCGTGCGAGAGTGGCAGTGAGGCGCAGGGCCCAGATTCGCACGTCGGCATCAGGGTCCTTGAAACCTGCAGTGAGAGCGCTTATTGCGTGGCCAGGTGTCTGTGCCAGCACGCCAAGTGCGCGGGCCCTCAATCGCGGCAACGGATTGCGCCAGAGCTTGCCGAGCGCACCGATAGCCGCCTCGCCTTGGGCGTGGAGCGCCTGCCAGGCCATGCCGCGCACCACCCGGTTAGGTGATTCCAGTGCGACGATGGCACCGGCTGGGGTACTCACGTCGACCTTGAGCGTGCTGAGCTGCGACCCGGTTGGCGCCACCCGGTAGACGCGGCCGCGGATGTGGCCTTTTACGTTATCACCCGTGCCATGGCCGCCGACGCCTGGATCATACCAGTCAGCTACAAAAAGTGAACCGTCGCAGCCGATGGCCGCGTCACTGGCGCGATACCAACTGTCGGTTCCCGTTAGAATGTTGACCATGGTGGCTTCATAGCCCGCACCATCTTTGGTCACCGGATAGGCGCGCACGGTGCGCGGACCGGGATCGCAGTGGATGATTTGGTTGGTGAACGCCTCGCCGAGCAGCTTGCCTTCATTGACGACTATGCCGGTGGGGCCGCCGGCGCCAGTGTGGAGCAGATTGGGCACCACGCCAGGATCGTTCAGATGCCAGTGACGCCGTGGAATCTCCTTCTCCAGGTTGGTCCGAGCGCTCGACCAGCCCGCACCGGTCATCTCGTCGGAGTAGCCGTAATTGCCGTATTCCATCACGTAATTGATGCGCACGGCTTGGTTGCCATCATCGTCGTTATCGCTCTGCCAGAGGGTCCCAAACGAGTCCACTGCCACCTTGTAGTTATTGCGGAAGTTGTGCCCTAACACCTCGACGTGGCTTGCTTTGCCGGTTTTCAGGTCGATATCGCAGCGAAACACCATTCCTTGGCGATAAGGTTTGCCACGGCCGGTGACCTCATTGCCATCGATGTCCTTGACGATCGAGCCGTCAGGCCACATCAACTCGCTGAGCGCATTGCCCGCGTTGAAATAAAACTTACCATCTGGCCCGAGCGAGAAGGCGTGGATCTGATGATCGTGATCCGGCGACCCGCCAACCTTGAAGATGACCACCGACTCGTCGGCTACATCGTTGCCAGTATTGTCGGTGAGCAGCCAGACGTTGGGCGCCGCGCTGACGATCACCTTGGTGCCTTTGGCCTGGGGGAGTACGCAGATGCCCAGCGGATTAATGAGCTCTTTACTTTGAAAAAACGTTTTTTCACGGTCGGCGACGCCGTCGGCATGGGTGGACTCGAGGATGACCACGCGGTCGCCCTCATCGCGCAGCTTTCGTCCGCGGTAATTCACGCACTCGGTCGCCCACACCCGGCCGCGATGATCGATATCAATGTTGGTCGGGTTCTGGATCATCGGCTCCGCTGCAAACAGCGTGGCCTCCAGCCCCGCTGGCGTCTGGAACGTGGCCATGTTCTTGATGGCATCCGCTACGCCATAGCCGACACCGGGTGGCACTTGCGCTGCCGCAGGCGCGGCGGGCGCGGCGGGCTTTTTCGCAGCGCCCTGTCCCTTGTCATCCAAATTTTTCAATATGTCCTCTGCGCTGAGTTTGGAATTGATGCCGTCAGCCGGTACTTGACCCTTGGCACTCCAGACGATGGCATTGAGCACGAGCTTGCGTTGCTGGTCGTTGGACCAACCCTGGTGGTAATGCCCCCCGGTGAAACCAAACCCGCGGCCGCCGTCGGCGCGCTCGGTGGCCCAGGCGGTGGTCTGTGGCACGTGGTTTTTGAGGTCGAGGCGCACGGCCGGGTTGCCGCAGCGGTCGCCGTCGTTGTCGCTGACGGTTTGGGGTGCTGGCGTGGTACTTAGGATCGGGGTTACGCCCCGCATTGCGTCCTGGAAGCGCATGTGAAAATACCACTCATCGTGGGTGGCAAAGGGCTTGACCCCTTTGCAAATCGGATGCTTGGGAAGGTCTTTGAAGCTGGCATCGAACACTGGGTTGACCGACCAAAACGTTTCAAAATATCCACCGAGCCAATTTTTAAACTCCGCACCGCCCGGTTTCACCGGCACTTCCACTGCAAAGTGCAGGCACACAAACCCGCAACCCCGCTCCATCTGCTTGGTTAGCTGTTGCAGATGATCGTCCTGCAAGGCCGGGTGACCGCCCGCCCCGTCAGAATAGATGAGAATCGTGTCCGCTTGGCGCAATTCTTCCGCTGCAGGCCACTCGGCATTCAAATGCACCTTCACATCCACCAGTTGCGCCGCGTTCTCCTGCAAGCATTTTGCCAGCAGCAACACCCCCGCATTGTGCTCATGCTCGCCGGGCCCGTGGCTGGGCCGACCGGCAATCAATACGACATGTTTTTTCTCGACGGCGGCCAGACTGGAGGCGGCTGCAAGGAGCAGAGTGGCAATTCGAAGACAGGTTGATCTCATGATTTTTGTGGAATTCGCGGCGGCCCCCCCCTGCCCTGCAATGACATTCGTGCAGCCTCGCTGCTGGCATTGAATAGGAAGATGGCGGATCGCGCTGCAGTCCAATACACCAGAAACCCGCCCTTTTATCAAAAAAATTCTCTAAATCTTAATTTTCTGGTTCCATGTCGGTTTTTTCGCCCATCGTCCATACCTAGCCGCAAGGCTCCATCAGTGGGCGGTCGAAGCGACTGGCCGGGCTTGCATTAGCGTGAGGGGCGTTGACGTCAGGCGGGAGGCATGCGGGGACTTACTGCGGGCACCTTGCTCAATCCAAGCGCGGATCAGGCCGATCTGGGCCGGAACGAGCGAGAGAACCTTGGCTTTCTTGTCCTTGGGCGGTATCCAGTCATATTCGTCGCCTACGCAGGCAATGCTGGCCACAAGTAGGCCCTCCGTGCTAGCTCCTTAACATGGTGACAGATAAATAGTAGAAAAGCCCGGCGGCAGGCGATGAGCGATTTCCTAGGCGAGGCACACCGATTGATGCGTCAGGCAGACGAAGGTTCTTGTCGCCATCATACCCCCCGTGCCTGCGGTTCGGGTTTGGGGCGTGAGTTCATTAACATGGTGACAGATAAATAGTAGAAAAGCCCGGCAGCAGGCGATGAGCGATTTCCTAGGCGAGGCACACCGATTGATGCGTCAGGCAGACGAAGGTTCTTGTCGCCATCATCCCCCCCGTGCCTGCGGTTCGGGTTTGGGGCGTGAGTTCAGGCGGTAGGTGGGAGTGGAATTCAAACTCCCACGCGCAAATCCCTGGCACTCCACAACAGTTCCTTTGCACTGCTGCCGTTTCCCCGCATCGCCCGCGCTCCATCTTTGCGCTTAGTGCTGAAGCGCTCCCGTGCCCGTGCAAACGCCTCGTTCACAAACTCCTTGCTGCCAATCACCGCTCCATCGGTGAAATATCTCACCCGGCAATGCAACATCTTCGCGAATCCATGGTCCTTCAAGGCCGTGCCGCTAGTTATGCTTTCTAACATTTCGGCCGTATTCAGCGTTGTTTGGGCCGCATAATCGCCTCCTCCAGTCACCCCGGCCAGTCCCGATTTGCGCCCCAAAGCCAGCCCCATCAAACGTCTGTATAGGCGTGAGACCTCCAGCCATTTATCCGCCTCACAGCCCACTCTCTGATCGCACAAATACGCCCGCACCAACCCCTCGCGGGCCTTTTTTCCGTTCCCTTTGCTCCCACCTCCCACTGCTTCCCCATAACTGCTCCAGCGATAATCCGCCGGATCTTTGACCATCCCCGCCCGCACCGGATTGAGGTCGATGTAGGCCGCCATTGTCCGCGCCGCCACCCCGCTTTCCACGATCACGCTTTTAAACCGTTCTTCCCACAGTGTTCCTGACCGCGAATGCACCCGGTTGAACCACCGCGTGAACCGGATCAACAAACCTTTCATGAACTCACTCAAATCATGCATCCGGTAGGTGAACCGAGCGTGAATCGCCGCCACCCGCTCCTTACCCGCTCCATCATCCGCGCCGATAGAACTCTTCCTCGCCTCCACCAATTCCGCTGCCACTCCCGCCACCACCACTTCGGAATATAGCCCGCCAAGACGTTGCAGTAATTCCTCGTCACTCAGCCCGCCATCCGCCATCGGTGGAACCTCCAGCAGCAAGTGAAAATGATTGGACATTACGCAATACGCCAGGACCCGGCAGCCTGAGAAATTCTCATACATCCGAAAAAACATCCTGAACGCCTCGCATTCGCTCTCCTCAAACACAAACCGCCGATCCACCACTCGGCTAATACAATGGTAAATCACCGGCTTCGTGCCCGAGTCCTTCCACCCCGCCAGCCATCGTAACCTGCGCATATTAGCACGATACCACCAAAAACCGCACAATCCAGAACGATTCTCTACTATTTATCTGTCACCATGCACATCGTAAACTGTCCGGTTTGGGTTGCGCTGGCCCCAGCAGTGTTCCCCACCTTCATGGTGGCGGCGCTCACGGCGGCGCTGTCGGCAACTGTCAGTATTCCTTGCGAATTGGCAACCGCGAAGGCATCCATCACCGACAAGGTTCCGCTCATTGTCACGCTGGAGTTGGCGCGGATGTTCACGATGGCATCTTTACCGACTTGCGCTGCATACAAGTTGACGGCTGAGAGCGTCGCGGTCCCGGAAATTTCCTCGTAGCCCATGGCGCCGGCATTGTTATAGCCAATCTTGTTGTCGCCACCGTTCAAGGTACCACGCTACTGCCCATCAACCTTGATGCGCCTGAGGCCACGTTGCCAGCCCCAGCCCCCAGCAGACCGCTGCTGTTGATGGTGAGCGTGGCGTTGTTGATATCGGCAAGCGTGCCGCCGGCCAGCTGTGGCGCGGGCCTCACCGGGATCATTCCAAGCGCCAGCGGAACAGGCCGCCGCAACGGCCGGGTTGGAACTGGATTTCCATCTTGATCGCGGTGGTGGTGACCGGAGTGAACGTTGCGTCGTTGTATTTATCCATCTCGCAAGCCAGGCCCTTGGGGTTGGGCACGGGCTTCCAAGCGTCGCCGTCCTTGTAGAACAGCGCGATGGCTTGAGGCACGCGCACGCCGCCGGTGGGATACTGCTCATCCATCCAGTAAGTGCGGCTTTTTGACAGGGTGCGGGCTTTGTCGAAGGGCATGATGATCCACTGTTTAGAGCCACTCAGGCTTGAGCCATACATCAAAAAACATTTGTCATCGCCGTGCGAATTCTTCGGATCGGACGCATCCGTGATGGTTTTCAAAATCCCAACATCCTCGGACCACGACGACACCGGCTCCTGATACTTCGACCACGGCTTGGCGTCCGGGCCCTCACCAATGACGGGCAGCGCAGTCATGCGCAGGCGGCACGCGCCCATCGGCAGCATCGTCACCGTCTCAGTCTTGGTATCAACTTTGACTGGAGAAGCCTGAAGACGGTCCACAGTGCCCCAGTAGTTTTCACCCCAGCTGGGAATCCGCCTGGCGCTGGCCTTCAACTCAAGCGGCGCGGACTCTAACGCAAACGGCTGGTCGTCTGCGGGCCAGGCCTTTTTCACCAGCGTGATGGATTTGGCGGGTTGTATGGCGTCCACCACCAGCCCGTAATTCCATGGCGAGCTCGGCTTAATCTCCCAGGCCGGCCATGGTGCCTGTGGATCCATGTTGCCATGACGCACGTAGTTCTCACCAATTTTGATAGAATACGTCAGTGGCCCACGGTTAACCGACATGCTGTCATGGTTCTTGGCCCAGCGGCTGAGCTTGATAACCATGGGTAGATTAAGGGCGAGCTTGTCACCGTCCTTCCACGTGCGCTTGACACAAACCAGTTGCCCACCCTTGGCCGCCAGCGCGATGGCGCTGCCGTTGATCTTGATGGCCGGGGCGTCACACCACGCAGGAATGCGCAGATAGAGCGGGAAGGCGACGCTCTTGGCCAGCTTGATGTTGAACTGAATGCTCTCCTCAAACGGGTATTTGGTCAGCTCCCCGATGGTCACCTTGGTGCCGTCGCCGACCTGCGCGCTGAGTGTGCAGGGCGCATACATCACGGCGGCCAGGCCGCGGTCGGGGGTCGCCTCAAACAGGCTTTCAGTAAAATGCGGCCAGCCGACGCCGACGTTGTGCTGGCAGCAACGGTGGTTGTGCGGATCCATCACCTGCATCTCGCCGTCATTACACAGCGAGGGGGCCTTGCTGCGGGCATCGGAGTTAGACTGGTTGGGGCTGGTTAGATAGCGTAGCGCCTTGGCGTCGGCGGTCATGGTGGCCGGGAACGTGTTGAAGGCGATATTTTCGCAGCGGTCCATCCATTTCAGGTCGCCGGTGATGCGGAAGAGGATTTGCTCGGAAAACATCATCTCCACCGCCCCGCAGGTTTCGATCGACTGCTTCGGGTCGCCATAGCCTGGCCGGGCGAACTCATCGCCACCGAACATGCCGCCGGGAACCTGCCCGTACTGGTCGTAGAGCGCCGTCCAATTGGAATCGGCGATTTCGAGGTACTTGGGATCCTTGTTTTGCTGATAGAAAATAGCCGGCTTGCGGAAGCCCTGGCTGGTCTGCACGTTGTGACCACCGCCGATCCGATCCATCCACTTTTGGCCGGTGCGCATGAGCTTTTCGCCGAGTTCCAGCAGCTTGGGATCGCCGGTGCGGTTATACAGCCAGTATACCATGTCCATGTTGTCACTGTTGCGCGACACACCCCAGCCACCGCGGAAGAACTTGCTGTCATCAAGCGTCAGCTCGTAGTGACAGAATTTTGTCAGCAGGTCGAGCACTCGCTTGTCACCACTATAATCATAGTAGAACCGGTAGGCATACATCATGTTCAAATGCGGCATCAAGTCCGGTTCCTGGCCGTTGAGACCGGACAGCGACTCGGTGCCGAAGTACCCGTTGGCACGCTGGCCGATGATCGACGGCTCGAGCCAGGCCTTGGCCTCGGCCACCAGTTTGGGATCATCGAGCAGAAACGCCGCCGCCGCATATCCGCGCAGCCAATACGGCACTTCTTCCCAGAAATTGTCACCTTTGCCGGCGGGGTCGAGCCAAGCATTGTTTTTCTTATTGAGGAAGGAGCTAATTTCGCCTAGGTGGCCGTGAAACCCGTTGGCTTGGAGTTGCAGTTGTTTGAGGAGCCAGCCCTGCGGCTTGACGGCGCACAGCGGCAGGCGGATATAAGGACTGGGCAACAGTGGAGCCTTGTTGCCGGGATAATACGGGTTGGCGCCTTGCATATCGGGACGCTCCACGACTTCCACCGTATCGGCGAAAGCCGGGAGAACACCGAGCGTCAAGACGACGGCGGAGAGAGTTATACTATAGGTTGTTTTCATGTAAGATAAATTGATTCTGTTGATTACACTCATTTTTGAGGTATGCGATCCGTGAGCGCCACCGAGTGGATGGTGAACCTGCCGATCATGCCGCCGAACAATCCGCCCTTCAGGCCGCGTCCGAGGTAACATTGCGTAGCGGCGACACTATCAGGACGCAGGGTCATGCGGGGGTTTTCCCCGACCTTCACCCCGTTGAGAAAAATCGACGCACGCGGCCCGTTGAGCACCACTCGCACAGTGACCCACTCCCCTTTGTTGGCGGCCTTGGTGGCTGCCACACCTTCGATTTTAGCGCCCTTGCGGATGCCAAAAATCAAGCGACCTTTTTCCGAAGGACTCAGCCACAACGCGTCGCCGTTAGAATTGGTGAACTCGAATACGCGGGTGGCGTCGCGGGCGCCATCCCACTTGAATTCCGCAGTATAAGTACATTTTCCCATATCCGCGACATCTTTAGGCAGTTCGACGAACTGGTTCTTGCCGTTCAAAACCAGCACGCGGTTGGCAGGGGGGGTGCCGGCACCGGCATCCGCCACAATGGGCTTGGCCCGCTCCATATCCGAGACGACCGCGAATGCCGGATTGTTGACGAGATAGCCCCAGGTCGCGCCGAAGACGTCATGCGCCATCCATGGATGCTCAATGGTGAAAAGATAATCGGCATACAATCCGCCAAACTCCTCGTCAAGTTCGCCATCGTTCTTGCCAGTGCTCCAACTCCACGTGAACCATTTGCCTTTAGTCACTTCGTTGCTTTTGGCGTATGATCCATCGATCATGGCGGTGCCGCTCACATTGCCTGCCGAGGACGCTCCGCCCTTGAGCACGGCGTTGCCGCTGCATGTTTTGTCATGTTGCTCGGCGTGCTCAAGGATTTTAGCATCATCCTTGATGATGGCGTGCGTCGCCCTCGCATAATCCCTAACCTTGGCATCGTCTTGAACCATGGAATTGGCGCTGACGAGGGCAAAGCCGCTGACCACCGCACGATCACACACCGTCGAGTCCTGGACGACTGCATAGTCCAGAATACTCGCATTTCCTAACACCTTTGAATTGCCCAAGACGCGCGCATTGGGTCCGACAAATGCGGTGGCATCCACTTTGGCACTGCTTTCGACATACCCGCCGCCATTGGCGTGGTGAGCTCCCTTGAGATGCGCTTTGTCGGAGATCATCAAGTTGAGCGGTTCACAGCCCGCCAGTTTCACCTTGTAAGGGAAGGGTTCCTGTTCGAAGGAGCGGAAATCACCCACCATGTTGATGCTGCTGAGTTTGCTGGGGGTGGCGCAGACGACGAGGTAGAGCTGCTTGATGGATTTGCCGACCTCAAACTGCATGAGCTGCCCCGGTTTGGCGATTTCGCCGTACACCGGTTGGGAGTCCGCATCCACCCCAACGAATCCCGCGCGCCAGTCGGCCCCGTGTTGCGGATCGACATATCCTGACAACATAGCCGAGACCTTGCCCGGCTTGGCGGTCATGGGGCAGATATTCCAGCCCAATTGTTGAGGTGCCATTTCTTTGGGGACGCGCCACCACTCCGGTTCATAAGGAATCTTCTCGAGTGTGATGCGGGAATAGCGCTGAATGTCTTTTTCAGCGCCCTTGGCATCCTCCTGATAGCGGTTGACGGGACTGACCACATGGTCATTGCCATAGGGCGTGTTGCCCTTGCCAGCCGCCGCTTCCACATAGGTGATATAATCCCACGTGACATTGCGCATCAACATCCGCATGTATTCGTCGGAAAATGACAGGCGTGCGTGCGGAAATACCCGATCGAACACGATCCATGGATAAGGGTTTTTTTCGGTTGCGGTCGGCCCGTCATACCAGAGCTTGGAAACCGACATCGGCCCGTATTCGGGCGTCTGTGCGAGATGCTCAAACATCAGACGATCATGATAGTAATTGCGGCCGTGGGCGGGGAAATACATGCAGACCCGGCTAACGAGGCTGGGCGGCAACGTCTGATAGATCCCGTTATATGTTTGGGGAAAATTCGCGTGTGCCTCCCAAAAACTGCCCGCCATACCACCGGTCATACTCTGCCAGCCGTGCACCAGTTCATGTGGATTGATGTGCCCAGCGCCCTGGCAAGACCAGCCAAAATGACCGTCAGACCCCATGACGCTGCCTTCATTGGGCTGGATAGGAATCTTATATTTGATACCGTCGCCGCGGTCCTGCCGTTGCACGCTCACCACGGAACTGCGCATGGCGAGGCGCTCCGAATAGGTATGATAGACCATCTCTGCCATGTCGAACATGAGGGGAACCTGTTCGTTGAATTCCTTCAACTGTTGCGACGTCCATGCGGCCATTTCCTTCTTGTCCACGCAGTGGCGGAAATGCTCAGATTCCTTCACCCACCACTTGTCGGGTTCGGTCCGCCACCAGTTGTGCATTTCGGTGCCCAGCATGACACCGCCCTTGAAGTTGTGGGCGATTTGCTCCTCGGTCATGGCTGCGTCGTGCAGTCGCACCGCGGCCAGATCGCCCTTGAACGACGGCTTGTCGGCGGATGCGCCGCCTAACACCATGACGTGTACTTCCTTGAGGATCATCATGCGTTTGCCGCTGGAAACCAGTACGCCGTCGAGATACCACTGTTCCTTGGCGGCAGAACAGTTCACCACCAGGTGGCGCCATTTGTCCGAACCGCTGAATCCATTCGGATAGATCAACGGCGCGGAGGCCTCAGCGCCGTCCCGCGACTGCCAGCCGAGGATGACTTCGCCTTTGGCGGGTTTTTCGTTGCGCAGCCAGACCTCGATGGCCATATCCTTGGTGCCGACGAGTTGGGATTCCGCGCTGAAGTTCCCCTTCAGGATATCATTGCCATCGAAGTGCACGGCACGCACGTTGCCGATGGTTACGGCGCGCGGGTATTTCGCATCGCGCTCCTTGTATGGCACCTGGAAGCCGAAGTCGCCGAAGTCGCCGCCGACAGAGGTGTTATTGCCGCCTCCGGAATAGCCGCAGTTATACCAATTCAGGACGGTGTCCTTCTCGTAGGTGCGCGACACCATAAACTCAGCGTGCAAGTCAATCGAGAGGAGGCCCGCCACCGCCAAGTCGCCGATTGGCTGTTTGGTGATGAGCGAAACCTGTTTGGTCAGAGCCAGGCAGTTGCCGACCAACAGGCACTGGCCGATGAGCAGCGCGGCGGCGGCTTGCGCGAATCTATAACAGGTGTTCATAGGGGTGATGTTATTGTTAATTCTTGCGGATCCTGAGTACGCTCACCGAGTTAGGCGGGAACGTGTGGGTGAAACTCGCCGCCGCATTGGAAATCTCACTTGCGACGGGCACCACCTTGGCAGGCTCGGTGATCGAATTTTCGTCACTCGAATTTACCGAAGTCAGCACGATCACCTTGGCGCTGGCGGCGATGTTTTTTGCACCGTTCAGCTTGATGGCCGTGGCTTGGTTGGCGCTTGAAGCATTGACCACCTTGAGGATGATGTCCTTGCCATCTGACGAGAGGGTTGAGGAGACATGAAGCGAGCGCACGGCAGGCCGATGCATTTCCTGGACGAGCTTGCCATCCAGATAACATTTCACTCCGGACCCCATCACTTCCACCTTGATATCATACCAGCGGCCGGTCTCGATGTGACCATCCACACCCTGGCTGTTACCGCCTGCCATCTCGATGGTATGCTTGGAATTGCCCCAACTGCCGATATTCCACCATGATTTACTGGTGCTGCCATCCGTCCCGAAGATCACTAGGAAGCCCTCATCGCCGCCGGTCTTGCGCGCCTTGAGCGTATAGGTGTAGTCGCTCCAAGCGGGGTCGCCGATGACGGCGCGGAAGTCTTTTCCGCTCGCCGTCTGCCCAAGCACCCCGTCGTGCACCTTCCACTCACCACCGTGGAGATCCCAGCCCTTGGTGCCATCCACAAAATCACACTTGAGCAGCGTTTCGTTGCCGCGCTGCACCTTGATGTCCTTGTATTCCGCCTGTGTGTTCCAAGTGCCCACCCCGACCATTCCGATGATAGCATCAATCGTGTCGGACGTCTGGACTTCGACGGGCAGAACGACGGCACCGCGGTTTTCGGCGAACATCTTCTGCACATAATAGGATGGGATGCCATAGGCCCTCGAGCTATCAAAGTTAATCAGATCGGGATTCCAGCGCTTGTGATTGATATTGACGAACAGCGGCGCGTAAGAGGCGAGCGCCACAACATCGGAGTTGCGTTCCATGCCGGTCATGAACGCAGCCTCGCCGACGGCCCCACGCAGACTCCCCTGCCCCGTGCCCTCGGTCACCGCGTACTCACCCACGAACACCTTGAACTTGCCGCGGTCATAACTGTCGTACTTCGACGAATTGCCGATGAAAAATTCCGGGTTGCTATAGTAGTGCTCGTCGACGATGCCGATTTCCCGGTTGGATGGCATGCCGCCCCAGACGTTGGCGATGAGTTGCATGTCGGGGTACTTGGCCTTGATGGCATCATGAAACAAGGCATAGCGTTCGTTGTAGGCGGCGCCGCCATTTTCGTTGCCGATTTCCATCATCTTGAGGTGAAACGGTGCGGGATGGCCGGCCTTGGCACGCAATGCGCCCCAAGTGCTGTTGGCCGGGCCGTTAGCATACTCGATGGCGTCGAGGGCGTCCTGGACGTATTCCTGCATCTGGTCGATGGGGACATTTTCGCGGTGGGACATGCCGCAGTTGATATCAAACAGGGGTTCTGAATTGAGGTCCTCACACATCACGAGGTATTCATGATAACCGATGCCGTGGGTGGCCTTGTAGCCCCAGATGTTATTCTGAGTGCGCCGTTCGGCAATATCACCGATGGTCTGTTTCCAGCGATAGGCTTCCTTCATCGTGTCGCCCTCAACCCAACAACCGCCGGGAAATCTGACGAATGCGGGCTTGAGCGCCACTAGCATCTCGAACAGATCACTGCGGAAGCCATGACCCTTCCAAGTTTTCTCCGGTATGAGCGATACCATATCTAACCATAATGTGCCGGGCTTGCCCGCAGTGATGACCAAACGCGCTTTGGTGTCGGTGGCCGCCGCCTTAAGCGACAACTTGTAGGGCTGCCACGCGGGCGTCAGGCCGGCAATTTGTCCCGCCGCGCACACCGTGCCATCGGCAGCCTCCAGCGTGACCGTGAGAGGGCCGGTAAAGTCGGTGCCGGCGCGGGCATCCAGCGTCAAAATGTATGTATCTCCCTGAACGACGGACATGCCGTAATAGCCGCTGTTAGCCACTCCCGCACTGCCACTGCCACTCACCGTAACCTTGAGCGAATGCGGGTTTGTGGCGCTCACGGGCTGATCAGCCACGACGGTCATTTCAGCCTTGGCCGTGCCGCCGGCTTTGATGACCCAGCTTTCCGCTTGATCCGAGTCCTCGAACGAACGATTTCTAACAAGCTCGGCGTAAAGTCCGCCGTCGGCGGAAAGATTGATGTCCTCAAAGAAAATACCCCACAGCGTGGGACTCACCCTGACGCCGGGCTTGTCGACGCCCACCGTGATGGTGCCTTGGGCGGCAACTGCGGCGGCGCATGCCAGCAAGACCGTCGCGGTCCATGTTGCGGTATTTTTCATTCCAGTACGATTGTATGGTTTGGACATGGGGTTGTGATGATTGATTGAATGATAGGTGGGCATCACTGGGCTTGGAGGCGTAGCACGTTGACCGAGTATGGCGGCAGGGTCACTTGGAAACTCTTGGAGCAATTGGCGAGAGGCAGCACCTGCGGCACAATGCGGTTGGGAGCATCGAGGGAGTTCTCGATCTCCGGCTTGGCGGCGCGAATGACGATATGCTGGCCTTTGGCAGCTACGCTGGTCACCCCGGCGAGTTGGATCGAGGCAACCAATGGAGTGGCGTTGTAGTTGGTGGCCTTAACCACGACGGTGTGGTCCTTTTTCTGATAACCGGAACTGGCGAAAAACGCCGGCATCACGTCCGCCTCGAGCTTGCTGACGCGCTTGCCGTCGAGCAACGCCTCCGCCGAATTGTTTGTTAGAACGAGACTAATGTCATACCAACGCTCGTTGTCGATGGGGCCCTGGAGATCGCCGCCGCCCTTTGTGGCGATGGAATTGGACGGGGTGCCCTGAATGGCGGAGAAGTGGTTTTGAGCGGCGCCGTAGTTGCAGAACATGTAGCGCTCCGGCCCGACGGCGTGGAAGAACATCAAAAATCCTTCGCTGCCGCCCACCCGGCGTGCCTTGACCGTGACACGCCCAGACTTGAGCTTCTCCTTGAGGAACAAACTGATGGGCCCGAGGGTGGTGTCGGTCTGTTTGAGCACGCCGTTTTCCGTTTTCCATTGGCCGGTGCCAGGGGTGTCCCAGCGCTCCAGATTGGCGAAATCCTCGCTAAGCACGAGCTGGTTGTGAGCGTCATAGATACGCAATTCCTTGAATTCATTGGCGGTATTCCAAGAGCCCAGGCCGAACTTGCCTTCAAACAACGGTTGGGCCGGATCCGGCTTGGGCGTCACCTCCACGGCGGTGGCCAGATTCACGTCGGGGCGATTTTCCACGAAGGCCTTCTGGACCTGATAGGACGAGTGCACGAAGCTGCGCGAGGAATCGAACTCGATGAGGTTCACGCCCCAACAACTATTGTGGACGTTGACAAACAGCGGCGCATAACTCGCCATCTTGACCAAGTCCCCGTTGCGCTCCAGCATCATCAGATAGACCGAGTCGTCCATCGCCGCACTCCAATCGCCGCCGCCGTGGTGATGGGCGTATTCTCCAACATAGATTTTCCAGGGCTTGCGCGGGTATTTGTCGAAGTAATCGAAGTTGTTGCGGATCCAGCCCGACGGCCGGTAGGCATGCTCGTCGACCACGTCGATCGCCTCATCGCCGGCCGCGGCGATGGCCGGTGTGTTGAGACCGCTCCAGAACATGCTCATGATGACGGTTATTTGCGGATACTTCGCCTTGATGGCGGCACGGAATTTTTTGTAATACTCGCCGTAACTGGCGGGCGGGTGCTCGTTGCCGATCTCAATGTATTTGAGTGGGAACGGCTTGGGATGGCCCATCTTGGCCCGCACCGCGCCCCATTTCGAGTTCACCGGTCCGAGCGCGTATTCGATTGAGTCGAGCGCCTGTTGGATGACCGGGTCGAGTTGGTCGAGCGGCACGCTGTTGTCCGGGTGCACGGTCATGCCGCAAAATGCCACGTACATTGCGTCGGAGCCGATGTCCTCGCAGAATTGCAGGAATTCATGATAGCCGAAGCCATCGGTGGAGCGGTATTGCCAATACCCCCACTGGCCTGGCCGTTGTTCGGGCGGGCACACCATCTTGCGCCAATCCGGGGCCGATTCCCACGACAAGCCCTCCACATAACAACCCCCGGGATAGCGGATGAACGACGGCTTGAGGGCCTCCAAATGCTTCGCCAGATCCACCCGTAGCCCGTTGGGACGGTTCTTATAGGTCGGTGGAAACAACGACACCCAGTCCACCTGCAGCTCACCCGTACCGCAGAACGACAACACGAAGCGCGCCTCGGGATCGCTGGCGGTGGCTACCAATTTTGCCGTTAGACACTGCCAGGTGTTGCCCGGGCTGAGCTTGCCGAAGTCGTGTTGGCCGAGCACCTTGCCATCCTTCGATTCGAGGGTGGCGCTCACGGTGCCCTGAAAGGTGCCGGGGCGCAGGTACCATTTCAGGTTATAACGGGTATCGGCCCGCACTGCTATGCCCCAGTAGCCACTGTTGATCAAGGCACAGCGGCCGTTGGATTCGCTGGGAGCGCCGACCTTCATGGCGAGCGAGCGGCTGGAAGCGGCATTCATCGGATTGGCTTCGGTGAGTTGCATCGCACCGCTGGCACCGCCGCGCTTGTCCAGCGTCCAGCCCAACAAGGCGCGCTCGGGTTGCCAGGCGCAATTGTTGAACCACGGCCAAGGGATGGGCCACTTATCCTTGGGCACCCCGGCTGGAAGTCTTTCCAACTCCATCTTGAGACCCCCGTCATCCTTCTTCACCAGCTGCATGCCCGGCGGCAACACCCCTTCCTCAAAGCTGCGATTCTGAATGAGTTCCGCATAAATTCCCCCATCAAAGGCATGGCTGATCTCCTCCATGAAGATCCCGTATAGCGTCGGCGATACCGGCTGCTGCGCTTGCGCCACATCGACGTGAATGCTCGCGCTGGGCGCTTGCCCGGCCACGGGCTGGCTGATGGCAGCAAAACTGCCGAGTAAAATGGCTAGAACGGCGCGGCGGGGTGGTGGCTGCATGGGGGCTGCTGGATCAATGGGATGGCAGCACTCGGCATGCGGGATGACTGCATGCCCAGTGCTTGGGATCGATCAAACATCAGGCTGCTAGGCGGGACAATGGCCAATGCGCGAATTCGCTGCCCAATTTGCGAAATGACCAAGGGATGACGATGCTGCTGCGGCGGCGTGTGCCAATGCACAGCCAAAGCGCACAACGATGGATCACCCCCGCTCTCACACACGGCCAAGCTGGCCGTGTCCCTCCGGAGCGTCGGCTCGCGGGCTATTCCAGGCGGACGTTGAGACGGTAGAATTTTTTCGATACATCGATGGGCAGGGTGACGACGACGGTCTGGTCGCCGCCAACAATGCCGGTGTACCCGGCAAGCGCCTGCCACGAGGAGGCATTGGCTAGGTCAGCGGTGGTTTCCACGGCATACTTCCGGGTCACGCCGGCGTAACCGGTGCCGCTCGCAGCGCGTGCGAGCAAGGACAGCGTGAAAGGTTTGCCTACGGCGGATGTAATGACCAGCGGTTGCGGACTGAAAACACGCGGATCGGTGCCGAGGATGTATTCTGTTAGGTTAGTCAGACCGTCGCCGTCCGGATCGGCACCATCCGCCGCCAGCCCCGCTGCGATTTCCCCGGCCGTGAAATGGGCGGCACGCCAGGCGCTGAGCGGATCCGCCGTAATAGCCAAGGTGGCGCTGGCCGTGCCGATGTAGTTCACCTCGTTGAGGCTCGCCGCCACCGCGTAACTGCCCACCGCACTGGGCGGGGCGGGCACCCCGTCATAGGTTAGAGCCACCGCTAGCCCCGCCGGGACGGTCGTCGCCGTGGCGGATTTGGGCGTGGCATCGAAAACTCGTGTTAGGCCTGTAAGTGTAATGGTAGCTGGGGCCTTGGCAATCGAGCCGCTGCTGAAGTTCACCAGCGTCGGCGCATAGTTGGCTCCGCCATTGCCGTCGCTGATCGTGATGTTTGGCACAATCACCTTGTTGGCTTCGCCGGCATTGTTGTCCAAGAACGCCTGCGAGAGCTCGGTTGTAGTGTCCCCGGCGGCAAGCGGCGGCGCGAGCGTCGGCGTACCCGCCGCGGCAGTCGTGCCGTCATACGGCTTGCTGGCGGTCACCGCCGTCACCGTGACCGGGAGCTGCGCGACATTTGCTGTTAGACCCGACTGTTGGGCAAGGGTGTAGTCGGCGGCCTGTGCGCCGCCGATGGTCAGGCCGGTGACTGTCACCGGTTTGCTAGTGGCTGCGTGCTTGTCTGCGAACGCGCCGCTGGGCGTGCCGCCAAGAGTCAGCGTGTCGCCGGCGTGGGGCTTGCCGTCATCACTGGTGCCGGCACCGGCGGCCTCTGCCGTCAGCAGCGCCGCAGATCCGGTTAGGGCGGCGGTGGCGTTGCCATTGTAGGCACGGTTAGGGGTGGCCAGGCCAGTGAGCAGCAGTGGCTTAGGGTTAATCTTCACCGAGCCGCCGACCCCGGCCAGCGTGTAGTTAGTGGCTGCCGGGCCGGCCAGCGCTAGGCTTGCGGAGCTTGCCGCACGGAAGGTGGCAAGCGCGCCGGACCAGCGCGACGTGGTGCTGACGGTGCCGCCAGAGGTGACGGTTGCGGATGTCGTGAGGATTTTGTCAAACGCATAGACCCTGGCGTTGTTGACTGCGGTGGCGTTGGAGGAGGCGGCGTTGGTGATTAGAGAAAACGCATTGGTCGGAGTCCCCAAGGTATAGCCGCTGGACCTGAGGCCGATGCCGCCGACCGCCAATTCGTTAGCCTGGGTGGTGGCGGTGGTGGTACCGGTGGAGGCCGCGGTGCCGTTGGATCCGTTGCTATTGTTAGCCGTTACGTCCACCGCATTGGCCGTTAGCACGCCGGAATACTCCGTCACCACGGCGGCGGCAAACACTGAGGCAGACAGGCTGATCGTCACGGACGTACCCGCACCGGCAAGCACTGGCGCATACCAGATTTCGGTTGTCGTGGAGATCGATGGCGTGGTTTGCACCGCACGTATCCAGGTCAAGGCCGTGCCGCTGCTGGCGATGCTGCTAACCGCGCTGGCACTCGCACTGCGCGTCGAGATCACCGCGATGAGCGTATTTCCAGCCGTGGGCGCGGCCAGGGTCACCGCTAAAGCACTCGCGGCCGCGGCACCCGTGCTGCCGGTGGCGGCACTTCCCACGCGGGCCGGCGTCACATAACTGGTAACGATGGCCTGCGACCCGGCATCCTTGCCGGCCAGCGTGGCGCTGCCCGTCAGACTGAGACTGGCCGCGTCCACATTGTTGGAAATTGTCAGGTTTGCGGCTGTCACGCCCGACGTTGCGTCATAGCTCCGGCTCCCGGTAAGACTCACCACTCTGGCGGTGATGGTACCGGTCAAGTCGGTGGGTTGGGTGAGCGCATAATTAGCCAGCTGCGTGCCGGATAGAGTCGAGGTCGATGTCACCGGCTTGGCGGTACCGACGTCTTTGGTGTTGAAAGTGCCGCTGGGCAGCAGGTTAAGCGTCTCGCCGCTGAGCACGCCGAGCAAGGTTCCGGCGCTGAGAGTGGCGGCCGTGCTGCCGTCGTAGGGCTTGCTGGTGACCAGCGTGCCGGTGACAGTCAAGCCCTTGGCGGTGATCGTTCCTGTTAGCGCCGGTTGCACCAGTGAGTAATTAGTCGCCGCCGCGCCCGAGATTGTCATCGCCGTGCCAACGGCTTGGCCGGAGCCTGCGTTTTTGCTAACGAAGGTGCCGGCGCTCGCATTGTCGAGAGTGACCGCGTCACTGCCGACCAAGCCGTTCAAGCTGCCGTTGCTGATGAGCGCGGCGGCGGTGCCGTCGTAGGGCTTGCTGGTGACGACCGCCCCTGACACCGTGAGAGCTTTCTGGCTAACCGTTTGGCCGCTCACAGCGCTGGAAGTGCCCGGGGCCAAGTTGCCATCGCCGGAATAGACCGCAACGATGTTAGGGTGGCTGCCAGCTGCCAGCGCACTCGTGGTGATGGTGCAGGCACCGCTGCTGAGAGTGGCGCTGGCGAGACTCGTTCCGCTGGCACCGCCGTCTTTGAGGGTCACGCTGCCGGTCGCTGCTGGAACTCCGCTCACACTCACATCGAAGCTCACTGCGTCGCCATAGTTAGAAGAACTGGCGCTGCCGGCGTGGCGGGCCAGTGCGAGCGACGGCACCGGCATGGCTGCAAACGTGGCGCTGATCACGTGGTCCGCAAGCAGATTACTGAAAGTGTAGCTGGCAAGCGCTCCTAGCGGCACGCTGTCCGCCATTACCTGCGCGATGGTGTAGCCCGGGTCAGGCGTGATGCTGAAAGTCTGGTCGGTTCCCAGGTTCACCACGACTGCGCCGCTCGGACTGATGCTGCCGCCGCCACCGGCGGAAGCGCTGATCGTGCAGGACGTCGCCGTGACAAACGCCGCGGTGATCGTGTGGTTGGCGAGCACGTTGGTGAAAGTATAGCTACCGGCCACGCCGACGGAAATGCCATCAATCTGCACGTCGGCAATGGCATAGCCGCCATTGGGTGTGATGGTGTATGGCTGGTTGGCAGTCGAGTTCACCTGCGTTGCGCCCGCCGGGCTGATCGCGCCGCCGCTGGCGGCGGAGGCGCTGATGGCGTAAGTGCCACTGCTAGCGCCGCTGATACCGAACTTGCTCATCATGTCCGCCTCCAGGCGCTGCCGCTGCTCATCGGTTAGCGCGGTTTTATACAGGAACACATCGCCAATGTTGCCGTTGAACGCAGACCAGCCGTCGGGGTCGCTGCGCCCGACGTCAATATAAGAGTCAAACGCGCTAGCATTGCCGGTGGTATTACCGGGCAGCCACTCGGTCATCGCCGCGCTGCTGCCGGTCATCATCGACACGCCGTTGGCATAGACCGTGTAGGCTCCACCGGGTTGAACCACCAACGTCAAAATGGTTTTTTGCCCGTCGGGAATCGCCGTGGTGCCCGTCACCATGGCTTTTTTAAGGCGGAGCTGCGGCAGGCCGGTGGCGTTGTTGACCCCGAGCACCATTTCACCATACATCACGTCCACCACCGAGTTCCAACCGTCGGCGGTGGTGTTGCGGGTCGGCTTGATGGCGCAGATGATGGTGCCGCCGGTGACTGGGATTGATGTGGTATATTGGCCGACGCGGAAGCCGTCACTGTCGGTGCGCATGTTCCATTCCCATTTCACACTGTTGAGGGTTTGCACCGTGGGCGAGGCGATGTTCGTCAGGGATTTACCTGTCGGCCACAGCCACGGCCAGGACGTGATCGCGCTGCTACCAACAATATCCTTGGTATCCAGGGCGACAAAAAGCCGGTCCGCAGCCGGAATCTTGCGCGTGCCGGCGATGAACACTGCCGCTATCGTGTGCTTGGCAATCACCGAGTTGAAGGTATAACTCGCCGGTGCCCCAACGTCCACGCCGTCCACCAGCACGCTGGAAATGGCGTAGTTCGTGTTGGGCGTAAACGTGAATGTTTGGTTAGATCCGAAATTCACATTTGCGGTGCCGCTTGGGCTGATGGAGCCACCACTTGCGGCGGATGCGCTGATGGTGCAGATTTGCAGGGTGAAGGTGGCTGCTACCGTGTGCGCCGCCTGCACATTGGTGAACGTGTAACTGGTGAGCGCACCTTGCGACACTCCATCCACCAGCACGTCAGCCACCTGATAGCCGGTGGCCGGCCTCAGGCTCAACGTCTGGCTTGAGCCGGCATTGACCTCCAGCGCGCCAGCGGGATTGATCAACCCGTTAGGCCCTGCGGCAGCCGTGAGCGTATAAGTGGGCACACTGGTGAAGGCAGCCGTAAGCGTGTGGTTGGCTGCCACGTCGCTGAACGTGTAACTGGTGAGCGCGCCCTGGTTTACGCCGTCCACCGTGAGTTGGGCAAGCGCATAACCGGTCAAGGGCTTAGCGACGAACGTCGCGCTGCCACCATTGGCCACGCTCACATTGCCGCTCGGGCTGAGGATACCGCCCGAACCGGCGGACGCGGTGATGATGCGCGGTGCGGCGGCCCCGAACTTGCTTGACATGTCACCCTCGAGCGTTTGGCGTTCGGCATCACTCAAGGCGAGGTTGAAGATGAAGAAATCGCCCATATCGCCATTGAACGTAGTCCAGCCGTCGGGGTTGTTGCGGCCGATGTTGATGTGGGTGGCATACGCTCCCGCTACACCCGGCACCAGCGAGGTGAAGCCGCCGGCAACGGCACCGCTGTTAGGCATGGTGACCTGTGTGCCATTGGCATAGAGTTTGTAGGATCCGTCTGGCTGCACAATCAAAGTCAGGACGGTAATCTGGCCGTCGGGGATGGTGGTGGTGCTCCTATCGCTGCTGCCGTTGCGCCTGACGCAGATCTGTCCGGTGCCGTTGATGACGCCAAGCACCAGCCGATCATAGAAGATATCCACCACCGAGTTCCAGCCGTCAGTGGTCGTATTGCGCAGCGGCTTCACAACCGCCACGATGCTGGCACCGTTGCACGCAATAGCCGTCGAACCATGATCGCCGCAATCAAAACCATCCCCGTCGCTATGCAGATTGAGAGACCACTTCGCGTTGTTGAGCGTGTTCAGAGTCGGCGTCCCCATTGCAGTGTAGGTCTTGCCTGCTGGCAGGTAGCTGGCCCAATTGCCGCTCGGGCCACTGGCCGGCAAGCTTGCGGCCAGCGCCGAGTCGATCAGCCCGGCCGTCTGCGGGATGTGTGTGGAGTTGGCGGTGAACGTCACGGCGAGCGTGTGGTTGCTCGTCACGTTAGTGAACACATAACTCGAGATCGAGCCCTGTTCGACCCCATCAATCAAGACACTGGCAATGCTCTGGCCACTATTGGCCGTGATGCCAAAGGTCTGGTTGGTTCCGTAGCTAAGCAGCACCGCTCCGAACGGACTGACCAAGCCGCCCGCTCCGACACTTGCGCTGATGGTGGAGGCCGCATTCAGACTAAAGTTGACGTTGGCCAGTGGCATGCCGTTGACCGTAAGCGTCTGCTCGGCCGCCGGGAAATGATCAGGGGCCGCAGCCGCCACATACCATAAGCCGTTGGGAAGCGCTTGGGAATAGTTGCCGTTGGCGTCGGTGGTGGCCGTGAGCGCTGGATTCGCCGCGGCTCCTGGCAGCGTCGCGAAAAACACGCTCGCCCCGGCGAGGCCCGCGCCGCTGCTGGAATCGCGGATCTTGCCCGAGACGGCGAACGCCGGTGGATCCATGATCGGGGTGAGAGCTGCATAGGTCACCACGCGCGTTCCGCTGAAGGTCCACAAGTGGCCTTTGATCAGACAGAGCTTGAGCGCCTTGGTAGGATCGGTCGCCTGGGCGTACAGATCAGAGCGGACGGTGATGGTGGCGTTGCTAGCCACATCCTTGACCACATAATGATCAGCATACGTTTGCATGACCACTCCGTTGAACGTCACCAGAGAGTCGTCCGGCAAGCTGCCCACCTCGGCGAAAGTGGCACTGTGATACCCTGTGGTAGGGGTGATTTTTGCGGAATAGGTGGTGGAATAGGCGGATTCGTTGCCCGCCGCATCCTTGAGTTTGTATTTGTAGGAATAGGTGCCGTCGGCCTGCGCCTTGGGTGTGGTCCAGCGGACATAATAGGACTTGCCGCCGTCATCGCTTGTCGTCGCGGCAAGCCATCCGCTGTCAGGAGCGCCGCCGCTCACGCACTGGTAATAAATCTGCGCGCCGCTTTCGAGAACGGGAGTGGCGGTCATGCAGACCTTGTTGTCGATGGTGGCGTAGGGCTGCATCTGCCAGTGGGCCACGGTGATCGGCAGCGCGGGGCTGGCGGTGTCGCTGGCGAGCGCGGATACTGGCACCGAAGGGCTGCTGGTGTTGCCACGGCCGTCACGGATGGTGACGGTATAGGTATAACTCGTTCCTAATGTTAGACCGGTCTGGGTCCAGGTGGGCGTTGACTGCCAGCCACTGCTGGCGGTGGTGGGCAGGGTGCGGTCAAACTTATACTCGAGCTTGCCGGTGGGGCTGCTGCCCTTGGTGGCGCTCATCGTGATCTGGCCGTCGGCAGTGCCGATGGGGCCGTAGCTGAAGCCGGCGCTGCCAGCACTGGATGTGGCGAGGGTGGCGGTGACCGTAGCGGAAACTCCGGTGGTATTGCCCGAGCGGTCGCGCATCTTGACAGTATAACTTGGCGCCGATCCTGGTGTTAGACCGACATCCGTGTATTTGTTGAACGAAACCCAGCCGGAGTCATGCCCGCCGCCGGAGGCACAGGTGAAGAAATATTCCACCCAGCCGCTGGCGTCGGTGCCGGGCGTGGCGCTCATCGTCGCGGAGCTGTCGCCGTTGGACATGGGTTCGACCAGCCAGGTCGCGGAGTTGGGCGACGGAGGGGTGGTGTCGGCGCCAATGGTGATCGGCGCGGGGGCGGCCGTGGAGAACAAAGCGGTCACTTCTGCGGCGCTCAGGGCCTTGTTGAATACCCGGAATTCATCCATGCTTCCTTGGAAATAGTTGCCGGCATTGCCGCGGCCTAGGTAGTTGGCATTCTCCATCAACGGCGCGTTGAGGCTGTCGGGCAGCAAAGACATGGCCGCGTTGCTGGACAGCGCCACCCCGTCGAGATACAGCGTGCATGTGCTGCTTGAGAACACCACTGCAACATGTCGCCAGGTATTGGCGGCAATCACTGGCCCGTCGAGCGTCTGGGTGGTGGTGCCGTCGCTGATGACAAAGCGCAAGGTGCCGGTGGCGGCGGCGTTTAGTGTTAGATACATCACTTTGTTGCCGCCATCACCCAGCGACCAAACGCGCTGGTCGGCCGCGCCGCCGGTTCGCTTGCACCACACGGCAAACGTGCTGTCCTTGAAATCATTGACGGAATTGTGCAGTTCAACATACTGGCTTACCCCGTCCAAGGGCAGCACCCGGCCGCCGCGGGTGGGCGCGACGGTGTCATTGGCCGTGCGACAGCCGTTCATCAGATAGCCGTGATTGATGCCAAACTCGTCGCAGGCGAACACCGCGTTGTCGCGCTCGAAGGTGAGCCCACTGTATTGGTATTTATTGTCCGTTAGCGCGGGAAAAATCGCGGGATTCTGCCCCCATTGCCAGCCGAAATGCACGCCGTGGTCGCCGGTGCCGCCGTTGGCGGTGTCGCCGTCGGTGATGAGGCTGCCGCTGAAGGTGGACGGGCTATACACCGAGGTGACGCCCTTCAAGACGACGTTGCCGGCAACATCATTGGTGCCGCCGCAACCTGCGTGCTCAATGGCTTTGGCGTTTTCATATAACTTGGTGCTCCCGAAAAGCATCGCCCAATCCCTCACCTTCGCATTGCCATAGACCTGCGCATTCTCATACACCATCCCATGCCCAGACACCACCGCGTTGTCCCGCACCTGCGCAGCGTTTCTAACAACTCCATAATCCTCGACGCGGGCATTGCCCCTGACCTGGGCTGTATCAAGCACCTGCGCATTGGGCCCAACGTAGGCGCTGGCATCGACGCTGGCACTGGTGGCTTTCCACCCGCCGCCATTAGCATGCTGAACCATCCCGCTGTGGCTTTGCGCCGGATAGATGACATTTTGAGGGGTCGCATTGGTAAAGGCCACCGTGTAGGGGAATTGCAGACCGGAATCGCGGGTGTATTCGGCCCACACCGGGTCGCCGATTTTCATCGGCTTGGGCACCGCGATGACCATCAGATAAAGCTGGCTTTGGTCTGCCGAAAGCGTGATTGAGTTGGTGCCGATGTTCCACAGCGACGAATAGCTGGCTTCGCCGTGGGTATTGACGGCCACCAGGCAGGCACGCCAGTCGCTCTGCCTAACAAAATCACTGAGTGGTTGGAAATTACAGCTCACAGTGGTGCCGGGCGTCACGGCCAGCGGGACGAAATGAAAGCCGAATTGTTGGGGGATGTGTTCGCGGGCCGGGCGGTACCAGCCGGTGGTACCGGCAAGTTTGACCAAGGGGGCGCGACAGCGGGTGTACCATTCCCAGGTATCGCCATTCCACGGGGTGTTGGCCTGGGCCAGCCAGCGTTGTCGCGCAAAATCCCAGGTGACCATTTTTTTAGCCATATCGCCCCACAAGTCTTTCATGGCACCGGCCTTGTCGGCGGAACCCGAGGTGTCGAGCCGGATCATCCGGTCGAGGATGTATTCGTGTGCACGCTGGTCGGCGGTGGCGTTAGTCCACAGCTCATTAACCCAGGCCGCGCCATAACGCGGGTCATCCTTCGCCGCTTCGTAGATCATCCAAGAGTCATAGTAATCCCTGCCGTGGGCCGGATAGAACACGCTGTTATAGAGATAGCCACCTGACTGCGGGTAGGCGTTGAGGAGCTGGAGCAACATCCAGTTGGCGGTGCATTCCCACCAAGAGCCCGAACTATCCGTGCCATTGAAGCCCGCGCAACTACCTTCCCAGACGTGGCCAAACTCATGCGGAGTGGCACCCGAGGGCGGATCATAGCGGTCATTACTCGTATTGGACATGGCGTAGAAAAATCCGCCCGGGTCCATGCTCGAATACGCGCCGCCGCCGCCGCCGTCATCCCAGGTCATGAGGAAATTGAAGTTGGCGCGGTATTTGTTGCCGTCGGGGGCAGTCACCGACTCGTTGATGTCGTGCAGGCCCATTTCGACGACCCAGCGGTTCCACATTTGCTCGTACTCCTGGAGGTTACCCTGGGCCAATTGCTCGGTCATCGGCGTGCCGGTATCGCGGTTGAAGTGGCCGAAGTTCATCCGGAAATGGTCCGATCGGCGGGTTTCGGTGTTCGGGTCCTGGTTAGAATAGATCGAATTATTGTCGAGGTAGCCCTGTGCCGTCGCCTGGCCCATCAGCAGGCAAACTCCGGTGGCGAAGCATACCGCGGCAGCCGCCGCACGGGATAATCTAGCGACGCTTAGCCTCAGCCCCAAGACCCAAGACTTGTAGACACAAGCCAAGAACATTTGACCTAACGACAGCAGCATTGACTTTTCAAGGACTCTATGCTGGTTCATAGCGTGTGAATATCGATAGGTTGCTTGGAAAAAACTTGGCAGCCGGAGATCAGTAGGGGCAATTTTCATATCGTATCGCAGTTCACTCATGGAGCTCGGCTAGCTTGGATCCTCGCGAACACGCGGGTGGCAGTCCCGCCGGTGAGCGCCACAGTGGCCTCGATCACGTTGTTGTCCGGCGCGCTGGCGGCGGTGATGACCGCACTGGTGATGGTTGCGGAGACACCCTGGCTGTTGGTTTGGCCAGAGCTGAACCAGTTCACGAGATCGGTGGACCACTGATAGATCGCAGTGATGTCGCTCGCCACGGCGTTGCTGCGGGTGTG